>DATNPS010000198.1:0-51847 GCA_036703095.1 Crinalium sp.
AACGTCAGTTCAACAAACGCTGACATTCGTTACCTGGAGCCAAATTGCGAACATGTCTTATCGCTGTAACCGTGTCCGTTAAAACATTGAAAACCAAAGAGGTATGGGGGCTGCGCCCCCAGCCAGGGGTTCTACCCCTGCACCCCGTCCTAGTCCATTGAAAACCAAAGAGGTATGGGGGCTGCGCCCCCAGCAGGGGTTCTACCCCTGCACCCCGTCCTAATCCGTCATGCCCGTTAAAACATCGAAAACCAAAGAGGTATAGGGGCTGCGCTCCCAGTCAGGCTCCACCCCTGCACCCCGTCTAATCCATCGAAAGGGCACTGAGCCCCTAGCCAAGGGTTCTACCCCTGCATTCCGTCCTGACTCAAATAAATACAGAGATCTACTATTCATCCTCGTTCAACGTTCTGCGTTGGAATGAAAATTGGGTTTTGCACCCTCGTTCTCTATAGAATGGTTCCCGGTGGACAAATCACCGAGCGTTGAGTTGGCATTCGTCCAGGAGTAACGACGTGGTGGGGATGATGTGGCAGAGGAGTAACGGCAAACGGCTGTTAGCGTCAGCATTGGCGTTAGTTTTAAGCTTGGGATTAGCAGGGTGTGGCGATCGCCCCCCCGCCCATAAAAGCGATCGCCCGACTGGCGAATCCGGCCCTTTAGCGGGTCGTGTCTCAGAAGTTTCGCCACCTGCAACGCTGCAAGCCCTGCGTCCCGTGTTAGAGATCCATCAGCCGCAGGTCAAAATTCTTAGTCCCCGCCCTGACGAAGTATTTAAAGACAACAGCGTAACGGTGCGATTGCAGGTACAGGACTTTCCAGCCTTCAAGAACGAAGACTTAGGCATGGGGCCTCACCTGCATGTAATTCTGGATAACCAACCTTATCGAGCAGTCTACGATCCCAGTGAGCCGTTGGTATTTGAGGATTTAACTCCTGGCACCCATACCATTCGCGCCTTTGCTTCGCGGCCCTGGCACGAAAGTTTTAAGAACGAGGGTGCCTTTGCCCAAACCACCTTCCACATCTTCGCCAAGACCCCCGACAATACTCCCGACCCCAATCAACCGCTGCTCACCTATAGCCGTCCCCAGGGTGAGTATGGGGCAGAGCCTGTCATGCTCGACTTTTATCTAAACAACGTGCCGCTGCACCTGATTGCGCAAGAGCGACCCGACGACGATGTTAAAGATTGGAAGATTCGCTGCACAATCAACGGCGAGAGCTTTGAATTTGACGAATGGCAACCCATTTACCTGAAGGGCTTGAAACCTGGTAAGAACTGGGTTCAGCTAGAGCTGCTGGATGAAGACGGCAATCCGTTTTCCAATGCGTTTAACAACACCGTTCGGGTAATTACCTACACCCCCAACGGAACCGATACCCTTTCGAAACTGGTGCGCGGCGAACTCTCTGCGGTTGAGGCCCGTGGCATTGTCGATCCAAATTATGTGCCACCTGCGCCTGCGCCAGAACCCATCCCAGAACCTGAAGAAACGCTTCCCGGCCCAGAATCCGAACTAGAACCCATCCCCGAAGCATCACCGGAACCTGAGGTCAACCCTGATTTAGAAGAACCGGAACCTACAGCATCACCGGAGACTGAAGCGGAGCAAGCGCCAGAAGAACTAGCGCCGGAAGAAGAAATCCCAGAGGTTGAGGAAGAAACACCCAGCATCACAGCACCGGAATCGGACGAGCCGGAATCAGCAGAGTCTGAAACGCCCGATTCGGAAGCGCCAAATGTAGCACCGTCCGGCTCGGATGAGGTCGCCCCACCAGAAGCAGAACCCGTTCCTCCGGCCAGTACACCTGTCCCCACAGAAGAACCTGCTCAACCGAGTGGAATTGGTGGCTTCTTTAATCGCTTCCGCCTGCCCGGAAAAGCCGTTAGCCCTGCTCCCTCCCCATCTCCTGCGGCTGCACCAGAACCCGAAGCGACTCCAGACATCATTGTCCCCGCCACCCCCCCTGAAGCTGAGACACCTGAAGTCGAGACACCTAAAGTCGAGACACCTGAAATTGAAACGCCTGAAGCCGAGACACCTGAAGAAGCGCCAACGATACCGCAAGAATTAACGGCCCCCGAACCAGAACCCGTTCCCCTGGTTACGCCTAGCCCTGTTGAAACACCTGTGCTACCGGAGGCTCCTGGGCCATCCAAAGGACTCGGTGGATTTTTCAATCGCTTCCGTTTGCCCGGAAAGGCAGCCAGCCCTGTTCCAACCCAAGAGGAACCTGCGATCGCCCCTTCCACAGATCAGAAATTCCCTGACGCTTCTTCGTCCACAGAGACTGCTGAACCCGCAATCCCCGATGAACTAACGGCACCAGAGCCGGAGGCGATTCCTTCTGTAACGCCGTCTCCCATCAGCACACCTGCTCCAACGGAAACCCCAGACCAACCGGACGGATTTAGTGGCTGGCTCAATCGCTTCCGTCAGCCGGCGGGCATCAAGCAGCCTGTTCCGCCTTTAGAAGCCCCCGAGCCCGAAGCATTACCCGAAGCAAGTCCGGCTGTCGAGCCGCTCCCCTCGGAACCGGAAGACAGCACCACGGCGGAGCCAGACGTGGCTCCATCGCTGACGCCCTTGCCCGTTAGCCCATCTGTGCCTGCACCTAAAGCCCCATTCCCGGAAGGATTTAGCGGCTGGTTTAATCGTTTCCGCCGTCCTGACGCAGATACGAGTCCCGCCCTTCAACCCGAATTACCAGCGATCGCTCCCCCCGAAACGCCAGAGTCTCCGGAAGCATCCCAACCCGAAAAGTCACCCACTCCATCTGTTCCGGAAGAACTCACAGCCCCCGAAGCAGAACCCGTGCCCTCCGTGACACCTGCTCCAAGAGTCACACCTGCTCCAACCGAGGGAGTGGGCGGATTCTTTAATCGCTTCCGGCGTCCTGAGTTCTTAAATCGTCCTGTGCCTACACCGGAACCTCCCACACCAGACGTTTCTCCAGAACCCACGCCGTCTGCTGAACCCCTACCCACCTCGGAACCGGAAAACAGCACGATAGCAGAGCCAGAAGCAACTTCAGAACCAACGCCACCTCCAACTAGCCCCTCGACAACGCCCAAACTACCGCTCCCTGAAAGCTTTAGCGGATGGTTTAATCGCTTCTACCAGTCCGAAACGGGGACAAGCCCGACTCCAGCGATCGCACCAGAAAATCAAGAGGTACCGGAAGCGATCGCTCCCGCAGAACCTTCAACTGAACCAGAATCGACACAAGCTGCACCAGAACCCGTTCCATCTGTAACGCCATCGATCAGTCCGTCTACTCCAATCAAATTGCCCGCGCAACCGGATGGGTTTGGCAACTGGCTCAACCGCTTCCGGCAGCCTGAATCTGCTCAACAAAAGGTTCCTTCCCTAGAAGCGCCTGCCCCTGTTCCCTTGGAGCTAGAAGAACCGTCAGAACCCAACGCGGCAGACTCTATACCGTCCGAAACAGAATCGATTCCCACGATTACACCATCTCCCCGCAGTCCATCCACATCTCCCAAAACTCCGTTTTCAGAAGGATTTAGCGGCTGGTTTAACCGCGTCCAGCGACCTGCAACAGACATTACGCCTACACCATCTTCAGAATCACCCATTTTTGCTCCCTCAACGCCAGAGCCTTTGGGCGATGAGAGCACAACACCTGAACCATCAACGCCTTCAGAGCCAGGAGGCGTGACTGAGCCAGAACCAGACACCACTCCGTCTATCCCAACATCTCCCACGGGCGCGTTCACTCCCAACACAAACACCCCTTCAGCCGGATTTAGTGGATGGCTCAATCGCTTTCGTCAACCAGAGACGATGAATCGGCCCGTGCCTTCGCTGGAGGTTCCGGAAGGAGTTTCACCTGAACCCGAAGCAGTTCCAGAAACAGATTCCGTTCCTGACCTCGTTGCTCCAACAGCACCGGAATCGCCAGTCATCCCAGCTACACCGTCCTCCGGTAGTGCTTCTCCTGAAACACCCTTTTCAAAAGGCTTCAGCGGATGGTTTAACAACGTCCAACGGCCTACCTCATCCCCAGAGATCGCCCCATTCCAACCCAGCGCCCCTTCAACTGAGCGTTCCCCATCGGACGGCCTGCTTGAATCTTCGGAGCAGCCTACCTCAAAATCAGACGTATCTAATCCTGAAACAATTCTCGATGAATCAGTGGACGCTACCGATGCGGAAGAAGAAGGAGAGGCGATCGCGCCTTCCTCTCCCCGCACGAAACCACCCTTCTCCGATCTCCAAGTTCCAGATTTAAAGGGCTTTTTCAATCGGTTCCGTCCCGCTCCCACCGAAGCCCCACGCCCCTACCCATCACCCGATGAAGACGCCTTGGAGATGATTGACATCCCTGAACCTGCTTTAGATGTCCCTGAGGTAATCAACGGCAATCAAGAGAGCGATCTCCCCAAAGCAGAAGACATTCCCTCGCTATTTCAGGAAAACGCCATTCCGCGAACACCGTGAGGAGGCAGGAGGCTGAGGGCAAGAGGCAGAAGATTGAGGATAGGGGGATAGGGAAGATGGGGGAGATGGGGTGTGGATTGTGAGGGTGTAGGGGAGGAAGTGAGAGCCACCTTCCCTACCTCCCCACCTTCCCCATCCTCCCCACCTTCGCTACCTCCTCACACCCAATACCCCATATTCCACACTATGCCCAGGGTTCGAGCGCCTGAGTTACCCCAAGACTATCCATGGTTAAACTGCGATCGCCCTCTTTCCCTCAAATCTCTGCGAGGGCGGGTGGTGATTCTCGACTTTTGGACGTATGGCTGCATCAACTGTCTCCATATGCTGCCGACGTTGAAGGATTTGGAGCGAACCTATACAAATGAGCTAACGATTATTGGCGTTCATTCCGCCAAATTTGATCGCGAAAAGGATGTGGAAAACGTTCGACAGGCCATTTTGCGATACGACATCGAGCATCCTGTGATCGTCGATCAGGATTTTCAAATCTGGCAGCAGTACACAATCAAGGCATGGCCTACGCTAGTCATTATTGATCCCCAGGGCTATGTAGTGAGTTCGTTAGCCGGGGAGAGCGATCGCGCCTCTTTAAGCACCCTACTTGACACCATCCTCCAGGAACACCGCAAAAAAGGCACCGTAAATGTAGACAGGCTAAGTACAGCCTTGGAAAAACAGCGCCAGCCTCTCTTCACGCCACTGTTGTTTCCGGGCAATGTGTTGGCGGATGCTGCCAGCAGTACTTTATTTATCGCAGATACAGGCCATCATCGGATTGTGAGGACGAGCTTGAGCGGTGATGTTCAGACCATTATCGGCACAGGTCAGGCTGGATTGACGGACGGGACATTCCCAGAAGTGGAGTTCTCGTCGCCGCAGGGCATGACGTTCGATCCCAATCAGCACATGCTTTACGTAGCAGACACAGGTAACCATGTCATTCGTCAAGTTGACCTGCACCGTCAAACCGTGACGACGATTGCGGGAACGGGGCAACAGAGCGATCGCCTAACCCCTCATCACGGCGACGCTCTCAAAACACCCCTGAATTCCCCCTGGGGATTAGTAAAGGTGGGACATCATTTGTTTATCGCGATGGCAGGTTCTCACCAGATCTGGCAGCTTGATTTGCTGACTCAAATCGTGGGTACCTACATCGGAACGGGTGCCGAATTTCGGGTAGATGGAGGCGTAGCCGAGGCGGCGTTTGCGCAACCCAGCGGGCTGACAACGGATGAACACAGGCTATATAGCGCCGATAGTGAAACCAGCACGATTCGAGCGATTCAGCTACAGGAACAGCCTGTTGCTCAAACGGTTTGCGGGAATGGCGAGTTGTTTGGGTTTGGTGATGTAGACGGGGTAGGTGAAGCGGCCAAACTCCAGCACTGTTTGGGGATCACATATATGGCTCCCAATACACTCTGGGTGGCAGACACTTACAATCACAAAATTAAGCAAGTAGATTTATTGTCCAATCGCTGTCAAACCATTTTTGGAACAGGTGTCGCAGGATTTCAGGATGGTTCACGCGAAACGGCTCAATTTTACGAACCGTCGGGATTGAGTCAGGTGGGAAATTCGCTATATGTGGTGGACACAAATAATCACGCGATTCGCGCGATTGATCTGAAAACGTCGCATGTTGAAACTCTGTCGTTTTCGGGGTTATGTGCTCCGGATGTTTGCTTTCCAACGTTTTAGCGTTTCTGGGGGCAAGCCCCCAGATCCCCATTGGGGAGTGCCGCTCGCTCCCCAAACCCCTTCCGCAAGGAGTTGATGGTTGGACATGGGAAGCGCTTCGCATTGCCTTCAGCGCGGGTGTTCATTAAGTCGCTTCAATTCTGAATACTCGGTTCTTGATCTTCACTCTCAGGTTCTCCTGCCCAAGTCCTGATCCCCGATCGCCCTTAAATGTCTGAAACCGCTAAAACTTTCAAAATCTTCCCCACATCGTCCAAATCGCCTACAATTCGTCGGACAGGCTGAGGCCATACCTTTACCAGAGTTGGCGTGGCAGCAATTTGATCGGCTTCGGCTAGGTCTGGATGTTTGTAAATATCGACTACTTTGAGCGTATACGGTTGTTGCAGCGATCGCTCCAGCAGTTGGTGTAAATGATGCAAGATTCGCTCGGTGGCTGGACTGTTACTGGCAACATAAAGGCGCAGCACATATCCTTGAGTGCTATGTTTCCCTGCCGCAGGTACCCATGACAGGGTAGAACCGCTGCTCTCCTCCATTGGAGACTGGGGTTCTGTTTTTTCAAATCGAATGACTAAATCGTGATCTTGCCAAAGTTCAGGAAACTGTTTTCGATAGGAAGCCACAATCATCGGATTGCAGAGTTCCTCCAAACCGGGCGTAACATTCCAGATTAGATCGGGGGTGCCAAAAATCGAATTGAGGAGCGACTGATAGCGCAGAACCAGGGGCGAGGCTTCAGCGAAGGTGCGCAGCTCTTGCGTTTGCGGATCGAGCCAGCGATCGAGCGTCGCCGTATAGCAAGACGCCAGAAAGTGGGGAGGCTCTGATAGATTTAGCATTTCCTGTAGAACGGCACAGAGCTGAAGGTGCCAGCGATCGCGCTTATGCGGATCAATGCAGTACACCAGGTCACCACCGGGTGTGAAGAGGGCAATCCCTTTAAAAACGTTCAAACTTTGGGGAGCGAGCTTGGAACTGGGAGCAGAACTCATTACGTACATGGTTCCGGTAACTGAGGCCATCCTAACTAAACGTGAATCTGACAAACGGGCTTTGGGAAGATTAGAGCAACGCGCCATTCTCCCAACCGTCCAATTTTGCGTGCGCGACGCGCACGCAAAATTAGGCTATCGAATTTACGTTAACTAAGGCCATACATAGAAGATATAGTGTTCCCTGTGGATTTTTGGGATTCTATAAGTAACGTGAAGCCAATCCCCCAAACGCACAAAGGAGTAAGGGGTGCGGCGTTACCGCACCCCTTACCATAAAAAGCGTGTAAGACAGGCAGACTCTAAACGCGACCGCGCAGAATTTGAGCCATTTCGTTTGGTTTCGGCGACATCTCCAGAGCCGTCTCCTCAGTGATCCGTCCCGCTTCATACAGTTTGTAGAGAGACTGGTTCATCGTACACATACCATCAAAGGTACAGCGCGGAATAATAGCCTCAATCTCGTCAATCTCGCCTTTACGGATGTAGTCACGAATGGCGTCTGTGTTGATCATGATGTCGTGGAAGGCCGCCCGTTTGCCATCCGTAGTCCGGCACAGCCCTTGAGCAATAACGGCCACCAGCGATTCGGCGATCGCCACCCGCATTGGAGCCTGTTGGTCAGGCGGGTATAAGCTGAGAACCCGCTCGATGGTTTTTACAGCGCTGTTAGTGTGCAGGGTTCCCATCACCAAGTGTCCGGTTTGGGCTGCTTTTAGCGCCGTGTTCACCGTCTCCTGATCCCGCATTTCACCCACCAGAATGATATCTGGGTCTTCCCGCAGAGAAGCTTTCAACGCCTTCTCAAACTCTAATGTGTGCATCCCAACTTCCCGCTGTTTGATCAGCGATCGCTGGCTCTTGTGCACAAATTCAATCGGGTCTTCAATGGTGATGATATTCTTTGGCATCTCCTTGTTGATGTAATCAATCATGGCTGCCATTGTGGTTGATTTACCGGAACCCGTAGGCCCCGTCACCAAGACCAACCCTTTGTGATAGTGACAGATATCTTTGAACACCGAAGGCAGATTGAGCTGCTCCATCGTCAAAATTTTGACGGGGATCAGACGAAGCACCATCGCTGGCCCACGCAGAGTATCAAAGATGTTAATCCGGACGCGGGCAAAGTCGTACTGAGCCGCGCCGTCAAAGTCAAGCGTTTCTTTAAAGCGCTTAATTTCCTCATCAGCCATTAACTCATGCAGCCAGCTAAAGAAAGTTGGCTCATCAGTTACCGGATAGTCTGTAATGTCAATTTCGCCCCGGTTGCGGAAGCGCGGTACTTCACCAACCCCTAAGTGGACGTCAGAGAAACCCTTGTCGTAAGCTTCTTTGATCAACTGCTCCATCGTCGGATGACCGGGCGTCGGCTTGGCCTTGCTCGATGTCTGTACCGGAGGAGGCGTTGCTGGGCGATGTCCGGCAGGCGGAGGAGGCGCAGGCATCTTGCCTACGGGTGTGGTCGCCATCGGGTTAGCGGCCTTGGGATTCACCGATGTGGGCGGAGGGTTCACAAATGTTTGCGATGGCATAGCCTGTGTTGGGCTAGCAGAGGCAGCCGCAGCGCTCGGTTTGGGGGGTGGGGGTGGGGGAACGCGAGATCCGGGAGGTGGAGTGAGCGGACGTTGTGCTTCTGTCATAGACCACTTCGCTTAGTGAAAGAGCTTCAGGAGACGGCTAGTGATGTGAAATCCGGAGTTTAGTAAAACTAATGGTACTGAAGAAATTTTGAATCGGCTCCGTTGGTTCTCCTATGTCGATCATAGGGCTGACCAACGGTTCTGCATAGGTTGACCTTAGATGATGCTATAGAGACGGCCAACTGGCGTATAGTAATTCCTCAATTTATACCTGTTTTTTCCTAAAAACTTCCAGACTTTTCACTTACATAAGATTTCCCAAATCCTTCAACATCTCACGCAGCCGCTTTTGAATTCGTAGTTATCGCCGTCGCCATGTTAGTTAGAACATCGAAAGCCCAAGGAATATAGGGGCTTTTCACCCTCAGCCAGGAGGGCTCTCGTAGCCCTGTCCTCATCCATATGACTACGACTATAGCTAGCTAATAGCTAAATACGATCTAGCACTGTGGAACTCTGCCTCCTCGCCCTGCCAATGGATGCGAAGCCGATTTGATGATGGATAAAATTAAATTTCGGGTTTTATTAAATCCGCGCTCCTAAGCTGCATTGCTGAATAGAAGCCAGCCACAAGACGCCATTCGCTTCAGTGCCCTGTTTTCAGATATCAATTCAGCCAGCAATTCTCAATTATGCAAATTAGCGCCAGTGCAAGCTCACTTGCGATGAACTTGCACTGGCGCTAACTGTGGGTTTGGAGGACACGACGGGTGCTCCAAACCCACAGTTAGTTTCAGGATCAGGATAAGAGTTGCAGAATTGAGTCAGGCCCAGAAGCGCTGAACTGAGTTTTTCGCTCTAGCTAGCTTATATTTCAGCCCGATTACTTTCTTTAATAATTAAATGCAGTTTTTCTTATCAAAACAAAAAGCAATGCAAATCACAGTAACGAATTCCATTAGAGTGAGAAAAGATAATTTGATCCCGTTCTTTATAACCACTCGAAAGGTATTCCCTTATGCATTTGAGTGAAGTCACCCATCCCAACCAGTTGCATGGTCTGTCGATTCACCAACTTAAGCAAATTGCCCGTCAAATTAGAGAGAAACATTTGGAGACTGTAGCCGCCAGTGGCGGACATCTTGGCCCCGGCTTAGGTGTGGTGGAACTCACCCTGGCACTGTATCAAACCCTTGATCTAGACCATGACAAAGTGATTTGGGATGTGGGGCATCAGGCTTACCCCCACAAGCTCATCACAGGTCGCTACAACCGCTTCCATACGCTGCGCCAGAAAGATGGCGTGGCTGGATACCTGAAGCGCTGTGAGAACAAATTTGATCACTTTGGGGCAGGCCACGCGTCTACCAGCATTTCTGCGGCTCTCGGCATGGCACTGGCGCGAGACCTGAAAGGCGAAAAGTTTAAAGTTGCAGCCGTGATTGGCGACGGAGCATTGACCGGAGGCATGGCTCTGGAAGCCATCAACCACGCAGGTCATCTCCCGAAGACCAACCTACTGGTGGTGCTCAACGACAACGAAATGTCCATTTCTCCGAACGTTGGTGCCATTCCTCGCTATCTCAACAAGATGCGCCTCAGCCCACCAATGCAGTTCTTGTCGGACAACCTGCAAGAGCAATTCAAGCATTTGCCGTTTGTGGGCGACTCGTTAACGCCTGAATTAAACCGCATCAAAGAAGGTATGAAGCGGTTGGCCGTGCCCAAAGTCGGGGCGGTGTTTGAAGAACTGGGATTCACCTACATGGGTCCTGTGGATGGCCATAATCTAGAAGAGCTGATTGCCACCTTTGAGCAGGCGCATAAGCACTCCGGCCCTGTTCTAGTCCATGTGGCAACCACGAAGGGCAAAGGATATGCACTGGCCGAGCAAGACCAGGTCGGCTATCATGCTCAATCGCCCTTTAACCTGACGACGGGTAAAGCCATTCCATCCAGCAAGCCTAAGCCACCCGACTATGCCAAAGTGTTTGCTCACACGCTGGTTAAGCTGGCTGAAAATAATCCCAAGATTATTGGTATTACGGCAGCAATGGCTACAGGCACCGGGTTAGACAAGCTTCAGGCAAAACTACCCAAACAATATATTGACGTAGGCATTGCTGAACAACACGCAGTGACGCTGGCGGCGGGTCTCGCTTGTGAAGGGATTCGTCCCGTCGTGGCGATCTATTCCACCTTCCTACAGCGCGCCTTTGACCAAATCATTCACGACGTGTGCATTCAAAACCTACCCGTCTTCTTCTGTCTGGATCGGGCAGGCGTTGTTGGGGCCGATGGGCCAACTCACCAGGGCATGTACGACATCTCGTATCTGCGCTGCATTCCCAACATGGTGTTGATGGCTCCGAAGGATGAGGCCGAACTTCAGCGGATGATTGTCACAGGTGTGAATTATACCGATGGCCCGATCGCCCTCCGCTACCCCCGTGGCAGTGGACAGGGTGTTCCCCTGATGGAAGAAGGTTGGGAACCGTTACCAATTGGAAAAGCCGAAATTTTGCGGCAGGGTGACGATTTGCTCATGCTGGGCTATGGCACGATGGTGTATCCAGCCATGCAAGCGGCTGAAATTCTCAGCGAGCACGGCATTGAAGCCACCGTCATCAATGCTCGCTTTGCGAAACCCCTGGATACAGAACTGATTCAGCCGCTCGCCAAGCAAATTGGGCGCGTTGTCACCTTGGAAGAAGGCAGTCTGATGGGCGGGTTTGGTTCGGCGGTTGCAGAGTCCCTGCTGGATGCGGAAATCACGGTTCCGGTCACTCGTATTGGGATACCCGACATTCTGGTTGACCATGCGAAGCCGGAGGAGTCGCTGTCTGCATTAGGGCTGACAGGGCCACAAATTGCCGATCGCATTTTGAAGACCCTCAAATCTCAGCCAGAGATGGCGACTGTAACCGATTAAGTAGGTAGACACAATTTAACCATTCGATATAGCAATCGAGGGGGTTAGTTAGGACGGGTGCAGGGGTGGAACCCCTAGCTGGGGGCGCAGCCCCCATACCTCCTGTTCTAGCCATCTCAACGGTTGGTATAGGAAACCGGGGGTGCTCCCTAGAGGGAAGCGTCCCCGGTTTTGTTGGGTTTGGTTTAATTATGTTGAACTACTTGTGGCTCTACACCTTAGCGTTAAGACGGGGTGCAGGGGTGGAATCCCTGGCTGGGGCGAAGTTCTCGCACCCTTTGTCCTACCCTAAATGAGTAAGGCTGTAGTAGTTCAAGATTGAATTCGACGAACGGGCCTTTAGGGGAGTAGCGTTACGCTACTCCCCTAAAGGCCCAATTTTGTAGGTGCAACGCGTGGCTGAAGTGGCGCGATTGAATTCACATCATGAAATGAGAAGTGCTGTGTATTTGCAGAGACATCCCGATTAAACTTGCATAAGCTAGAAATTAAGTTAGCTTCCGTCAGGTGTTGTCTCTTAATAGCAGGATGAGCTGTGAGCTACTTTTGGTTCCTGTTAGGATTATCAATTGGGTTAGCTGTTTGGAAATGGCAGCAATACCGCACCCACACAGCCATTGAGCTATTGCTACAAGAGTTTAATTTAACCATCGAAAAAACGTCTCTATCCTCTATCTCTCGACTGGCTGGAGCGATCGCCACCCAACAGCAACGCCTTCAATCCCTAGAAGAGCAATTGGAAAGCCACAGGCGGATTGTTTACTCTGCACCCATCGGCTTCCTACAGGTAGACGATGAAAACCAGCTCATCTGGTGCAATCCTCAGGCGCGAGAGTTATTAGACATCGCTCAAGAGCAATATTCTAGACCGCGACTGCTCTTGGAAGTCGTGCGATCGTTTGAGCTAGATCGCTTGATCGAACAAACCCGCAATACACAAAAGCCCAGCCAGAGCGACTGGACTTTTTATCCGGTCAGCCCCGATCCGTCTAAACTGTCGAAGCAGCAACCCTACGCCCTGCGAGGCTACGGATTGCCCCTATCCTTCGGGCATGTCGGTGTGTTTCTGGAAAACCGCCAGGAAGCCCTCACCCTCATGCAACAGCGCGATCGCTGGGCCTCTGATGTCGCACATGAGCTAAAGACGCCGCTGACTTCCATTCGCCTGGTCGCCGAAACCCTGCAAAGTCGGCTTGAACCTCCCTTACGCAACTGGGTCGATCGTCTGATCAATGAAACAGTCCGGCTCAGTAACCTGGTGCAAGACCTGCTAGACCTGAGCCATATTGATCGGGGAGCCTCCCATGCGCTTCAGCTCAAAACCATTGACATGGTTGAGCTGATCCAATCCGCCTGGCTCAATTTAGAGCCATTGGCCCGCAAAAAACAGCTCCACATCGAATATTCTGGCCTGGAAAAGCTAGTTATAGCGGTTGATGAACCCCGAATATATCGGGTTTTGGTTAACCTGTTAGATAACAGCATCAAATACAGCCCCCCTTCGCAAGTGATTCGGGTGCACTTAAACCTGGAGGTTCTGCCTACCAGTGAACGTTCAAACCAGAACCAAACATTAGACCCAAAAGTGTGTCTGGAGGTAATTGATGCTGGGCCAGGTTTTGCAGAGGTCGATCTGCCCCACGTGTTTGAGCGATTTTATCGAGCCGATCCATCGCGATCGCGCACAATCTCCCCAGCCCCTCCCCGCACCATCCCCCCGTCTGGTTTGAATGTGCCTAATACAACGGACACTCAGCAAATCCACGGTCAAGATAGAACTGACCTGCATCACCGGAGCGGTAGCGGCCTGGGTTTGTCTATTGTGAAACAGATTGTTGAAGCACACTATGGAACCGTATCAGCCAGTAATCACCCCGAGACGGGGGGAGCATGGCTCAAAGTTTATCTTCCTCAAAATCGTCCTGAATTAGTTGCCAAGACTCGAACAATCTCTAGCAATTCACACTCCTGAAAGGCGAATTATTCCTGTAATATTTGTACATATCTGCTTTGATCCTCGATTTATCTGACTTACTCGATCGCTAACGTATCTGTCCATCGTCCTATGGATGAAAGGCTCCAAAAAATCCTTTCCCAGTGGGGAGTAGCCTCTCGCCGCCATGCGGAACAGCTTATTGTCGAAGGGCGGGTTCGGCTCAATGGTGCGATCGCCACTCTTGGGCAAAAAGCAGATCCAGACCGCGATCAGATTGAAGTAGATGGCAACCCGATTCGGCCCCTTAATCGGCCCCAATCGGTCTACCTGCTGTTAAACAAACCAGCAGGAACGGTGTCTACCTGTAGTGATCCTTGGAATCGTAGAACCGTACTTCAGCTTCTACCCAAGTCGCTCCAACAAACCCAGGGAATTCACCCCGTTGGGCGGTTGGATGCCGACTCTACAGGAGCCTTGCTATTAACCAATGATGGAGCTATCACCTTCTGCTTGACCCACCCCTCCCATCTGGTTGCCAAAACGTACCACGTATGGGTTCAAGGCCATCCGCCAGAGTCGATCTTACAGCAATGGCGTCAGGGGGTAATCTTAACGGGCAAACCGACCCTACCCGCCAAGGTGACAGTGCTTGATGCTAATCTGAAGGATCAGACGAAGCTGAAAGTGATACTGAGGGAAGGTAGAAACCGCCAAATTCGGCGCGTGGCAGAGCAGCTAGGTTATCCTGTCGTTCGGCTACATCGGGTTGCGATTGGTTCCATACAGTTAGAAGATTTGCCAGATGGTGAGTATCGTCCTCTGAGGCAGGCTGAAATTAACTTCTTAAAAGCCCAAGCTCAGCGAGTCAGGCAGACACAGCCTAACCGGGTGATGGATAGATGAGGAGCGCTAAAGGTTTAATTATGAGAAAGGATATTTCCCAACTAGAGCGAAATCAAGCCGAGCGGCTAGCCGATATTGGTAGCCGCTTGCGACAAACACGGGAAGATCACCTGTTGACGCTCGAACAGGTTGCCGAACAGACGATGATTCAAGCCCGTCTGCTGCGTGCTCTTGAAAACGGCAAACTTCACCAACTGCCTGAGCCTGTCTATATCCGAGGCTTTATCAAACGCTATGCCGAAGTGCTTGGTTTAAATGGAGCAGAGCTATCCCATGCGTTTCCCATCGAGTCAACCATCCGAGTCGTTGGCTCTGGTGCGGCTTGGAAAAGTTCACCTGCGGCCCAGTTGCGTCCTATTCATCTCTACGCAGCCTATGTACTGCTGATTGTCGCTGCCGTTAGCGGCTTGTCATATCTGATGAATCGCTCAACCTCCTGGGTCACAGGACGCGATTATATGGAACAATCGGCTCCTTCGTCCTCACCTGGTGTTAAAAGCCCCGGTACATCCAGGCAACCCAACGCCACTCTCAGTGCCGGAGCCTCTCCCGTCGGCAACACCACCGTGACGGTTCCCAGTGAACCTGGCAAGCCCGTTCGAGTAGATGTCACCCTGACAGCACAATCGTGGTTACGAGTCGATATTGACGGAAAAACGGCGTTTCAAGGTATTCTTCCCGAAGGTACCCAAAAAACCTGGACAGCCGATAGCACGGTCAAGGTGAGAGCAGGCAATGCCGGAGCCGTGATGGTGGCCTACAACAATGGACAGGCCCAGCGTATGGGGGCACCTGGCGCAGTTGAAGAAGTAATTTTCTCCGTACCCCAACAGGCCGCCAGTTTACCTACAACAGACACCTCTTCTTCTATCCGATAGGAATAAAAGGGAATGAGAGGCGCACTTTTGCGCCATTTCGTCTGAACGACACGTACTCAAAAAATAGGGCTTTGGAGAGAATTGCGCGACGCGCAATTCTCTCCAAAGCCCTATCATCAAATTCACGTTAATCCACGTGGGCTAAAGCTATAAGCTGCGAAAGTTTGAGGGAAGCGCGGCAACGCCGCGCTTCCCTCAAACTTTCGCAGTTTTATTGAATTTGTGATCCTTAAAGAGCAGCACCCGACAAAAGCTGAGCTGCGGCATCTTTGAGTAACGCGGCTTTGTCTGTCTGTTCCCAAGGCAGGTCTAGATCAGGACGACCAAAGTGGCCGTAAGCAGCAACATCTTGATAGAAGCGTCCACCCCGCTCAACTGGAAGATAACTTAAGTTGAACGTTTGAATAATTCCGGCAGGCCGAAGCTCAAAATGATCTTTAACAAGCTCTAGCAAGCGTTCATCATCAATCTTTCCAGTTCCAAAGGTATCCAACATGATGCTAACGGGGCGTGCCACCCCGATCGCATAGCTCAGTTGAACCTCACACTTCTCAGCCAAACCTGCTGCCACAATGTTTTTAGCAACATAACGGCTTGCATATGCCGCACTGCGGTCTACTTTGGTTGGATCTTTGCCAGAGAAAGCACCACCACCGTGCCGTGAATAGCCGCCGTAGGTATCCACGATAATTTTGCGGCCTGTTAAACCCGAGTCTCCTTGAGGGCCACCGATGACAAACTTGCCAGTAGGGTTAACCAAAAATCGAGTTTGTTCATCAGGCTTAACTGAAATATCGGAGAAGATGGGTTGAACAACGACTTCCCACAGATCTTCCTTAATCTTTTGCTGCACCGCAGCTGGGTCAGTAATATCGCCAATCGTTGCTGTGTGCTGAGTAGACACCAGAATGGTATCAATACCAACCGGGCGACCATCTTCATAAACGACGGTAACTTGCGTTTTTCCGTCAGGACGCAGGTAAGGTAACTGTCCTGTCTTACGGACTGCCGCCAGCTTACGGGAAATGCGATGAGCCAAGCTGATGGGCAACGGCATCAGTTCGGGTGTCTCATTGCAAGCAAACCCAAACATTAAACCCTGATCCCCTGCTCCAATGGCATCTAGCTGCTCATCGCTCGCTTGTTCGCGTTGCTCATGTGCCTTGTCAACCCCCTGAGCGATATCTGGAGACTGAGAATCTAGGGCTACCAAAACTGCACAGCTTTGAGCCGAAAACCCATTGACCGCATCCGTATAGCCAATCTCAGCTATTTTTTGCCGCACCAGATCAACATAGTTGACCTGAGCTGAGGAGGTGATTTCACCCGTAATCAACACTAAACCTGTGTTGACCACAACTTCTGCTGCAACTCGGCTCGACGGATCTTGAGTGAGAAGGGCATCAAGAATCGTGTCCGAAATTTGGTCACAAATCTTGTCTGGATGGCCTTCAGTAACCGATTCAGATGTGAATAAATAGCGACGGGGCAAGGGATATGACCTCTCTTAACTAGACGACGGTTATCGGAGATTGGGGGTCGAGCAAAACCTTGGGGTAATACAGGAGATTACCACAATTTCAACAGACAAAAGTAATTATTTTTTAACAAAATATAGCCTATCGAGATAATAAGATTCCATCGCTTCATAGAAAAAACAAACATAGTATCTATGCAGATTCATAGGCTGTATCCCCAAACTCAGGCGATCGCTCCTGAGCAATAAACAGACGTGATCCCAGATGGTTTGATGGATACGTTGCGCAGATGAAGCTACGTTGTTCTGTTCACAGTTTTATAGCAGTTCTCACTCGGCTAAGCTACAGGTTTTTGTTAGAGAGCCGCGCGCCGTGCGGCTCTCTAACAAAAACCGGGTTTTAAGCGATTGAAAATCGCTGTATTATGATTCGACCTTAATCTGACTGAAATGGTTGATTACAGCATCTGCCTCCATTAACCCAGAAGAATGGTGTCCCATAAAAGTACATGCGATACATCCCGCGGCGTTACCCGCTCGCGCCAGACCAATATCCGCCTGAGAATCACCAATCAGTAGCGTATGTTCCGGCGGGATTCCTAATGCATCACATATCTGCTGAAGCAGGATTGGATTGGGCTTTGAGATCTGGCCGTCGGTACCCATCTGAACCGTGAAAAATGGCTCTAACTGATATCGCTGGACAAACTCCTGCACATTTACGGTGCTGTCAGACGACAGAATGCCCAATTTCGTAGATGTCTCAGCTAGCGATCGCAAGACGTCTAAACTGCCCTCAACGAGTGGCGTATGATCGGCTTTGCGCTGCATGACCTGATCTGCTTCGACAAACGCCGATCGCACCAGCTTAAGCGCATCAGGCCAGTCGCGTCCCGTTTCGGCCACATAGGCGGCCGCTGCAATTTCGTTTTCCCAGCGAGTTCCGATCGCCATTAACCCAGCAGGATTCAGGGTGTTGCCATCGATTCCAAAGGCCATTAACAGTGGCTCCTGAACACCGGGAATCTGAGCATCGATTAAACGCGATCGCCGCAGTCCCAGGTTCCTTAAAAACGAAGCCGAGTCGGCCAGGGTACCATCCTTATCAAAGACAACAGCTTGAATATTCGAAAACGTCACACCATTGCAGCAAATCGTTACCATATCAATTTCCCAATAAAAAAGAGGGAGTTATCCCTCTTTCCGATGAACTTGAACAATTCAACTTAATCGACGGCTGGAATTGCTTCTTCAACCTCAACATCTTCAGGCTCAGCTTCCTGAGGAGGTGCAGATTGCTGCATCATCTTCTCACGATACTTCGCCGCCATTTCCTCAGCCTTGTCATACACCAGGTTAGGATTTTTCACCATATCACCGGGTTCTGGCTCAAGCTGTTTTGTTGAGAGAGAAATACGGCCCCGCTCAGCATCCAGATCAATGATCATGACTTTCACTTCGTCATTAACATTGAAGACGCTGTGAGGCGTGTCAATATGATCATGAGAAATTTCAGAAATGTGCAGCAGGCCACTGACACCACCAATGTCGATGAAAGCACCATAGGGCTTCAAACCACGCACGGTACCAATTACCACTTCGCCCACTTCTAAACGGTTCATCTTGCGCTCAACCAGCGCACGACGATGGCTCAATACAAGACGGTTGCGATCTTCATCAACCTCTAAAAACTTCAGCGGCAATTCTTCGCCCACCAAGTCTTCTTTTGGTTTCCGGGTGCTGATGTGAGAGCCGGGAATAAACCCACGCAAGCCCTCAATTCTAACCAGTGCCCCGCCTCGGTTGGTTGCAAACACAATAGAACGCACGGTGGCATCCTCAGCCTGCAACTGCCGAACTCGCTCCCAAGCCCGCATGTATTCAATCCGACGGATGGAAAGGGTTAGCTGTCCATCTTCATTTTCATCAGTCAAGATAAAGAATTCGCGGGTTTCATTGGATTGCAACACCTCATCAGGATTGTCTATCCGGTTAATAGACATTTCCTGGATGGGGATATAAGCTGCCGTCTTAGCACCAATGTCAATCAGAGCGCCCCTCGGCTCCAAGCTAAATACAGTCCCAGCAACGATATCACCAGGACTGAAATGGTAGTCGTAGTTATCGAGGAGGGCAGCGAAATCTTCGTGGGTAAAACCAATATCTATTGTTTCCTGATTGACCATGCTAATTGATTCCTAGTGTTATCTCCGTGGTAGTGGTCTCCTATCGATGCGTACAGGTTGGCAAATGTGCAGTCCTAGCCAGCATCCAAATAAATTTATTGTAAGAGATTTCCATCTCAATGGTATTAGACCCTAGAAGAACTATGATATCCCAACCTGATGCCGGGACGCACTCTTTCTAGATTTTTTCCGGTAATTCTTCTCATCCTGTAACCGTAGGCATTCGGGTTAGGACGGAGTACAGAGACTTCGACGTAAGCCTCTGCCACAGGGAGAAATCCCTGACTGGAGGCAAAGCGCCCACTCTCGTTGGGTTTCGCTGTCCTGACGGATATAACGATCGCTCCACAAACTGATTGAGATGCAAGTTTTCTAATGAAAAGCTTGCACTACAACTAAGTAGGCAAACCTAATTAAACCAAACCCAGAAAACTGGGGGAGTGCCCCTCCGGGGCACTCCCCCGGTTTTTCTATCTAATGTTTAATTGTGCCTACCTACTTAATTTGAGTTTTCGCGTCTCCCGTGGAATCACTCAACCCAAGGCCAGTTTCACAGTGAGGATTACCAGAATTTTTTCAGCAGTTCTTATTTTGAACTAATTTTGGTTCATTGCATCCCATTTGAGCTGTGATCTGAGGTGCTTATTTGAAATCGCTTGCGAGTTTTACACCGTCAAAGCATCAACCTCGAACTTTCGACCAGCGATTTGCAGACTAAGGATTATGGATACATTTAAACCAAGTTTTCAATTTTGGAACGTGCTGCTCTGCCACACGTTCCAAAATTAAGTTTTGGGTTCTATTAAATCCGCGATCCTGAGATAATTTAAGACTGATTAAGACTGACTCACGAATGGAGTAGACGCTTCGCGATCCTCTTCATTCAACTCTGAAGAGAGCTTTAAACGGCTAGAGTCCAGCTTATCTACATTGCCACCGCGTTCCGCAACGCCTTGCAAGTGGTTGAGGGCATCGGCAAAATCTCGAATGCCCTGAAATTTTCGGTAGACGGAGGCAAACCGGACGTAGGCAACTTCGTTGAGGTTTTGTAAGCGCTGCAAAACCAGTTCACCAATTTCGTTACTTGGCACTTCGCGCACCGATCGCTGCTGAAGGTCGGCTTCTATTTCGTCCACCAAGTTTTCCAGCATTAACTGAGAAACGCCCGTTTTCTCGCAGGCTCGAATAATGCCGCGCAGGAGTTTTGATCGATCGAACGATTCGCGATCGCCATCTCGCTTGATCACAATAATAGGAACAAACTCGATCCGTTCGTAAGTGGTAAACCGACGATTACACTGCAAACATTCTCGTCGCCGTCGAACGCTCTGCCCCGACTCGGCAGACCGCGACTCTAGCACTCGATTATCGGTGAATTGGCAAAATGGACAGCGCATAAAAATCGCCCCTTTGGGCAAATTGACCTGCGAATGGCGATCGCTACATCATAGCACTGCCATCATACTTTAAAGTTAAAGCCTGAGATATCTTGAGTTTTTAGTTAAGCGAACTTAACCACAAACCAAGGATATCTCAGGCGATCGCAAATACAAATGATTGAACTGTTGTATCTGTTGTAAAAACCGAAACCAGATCGTCAAACGACTTAACTACTCGCGATTGATGCGGGGAGGTTCACGAAAAGCGATCGCGAAGAAGAGGACGGCGAGCGCACCCGTCAGAAATAGAATGTAAGCAACGCTTTCCATAAAAAAGTTCCTGAATGAATCAGCTAACTATAGTTTACAAGTGAAAGCTTGGAAATGGTTTCAAGCGCTACAAACTAGCAACGATGAAACCATTTCCAATGCTAGGAGAAACTTAGACAGCTTCCTTTCTGCGGGTAGACTTGTCGCCCACCTTCTGGAAGAAGCCCCACTCGACCTGCTCTTCGGAGAGGTCGGGGTCGATTCCGGCAAACACATCCCGGAACAGAGTCCGTGAGCCGTGCCAGATGTGACCAAAGAAAAAGAGTAGCGCAAATACGGCATGGCCGAAGGTAAACCAGCCACGAGGGCTAGTACGGAATACACCGTCCGAGCCGAGCGTTTCACGATCAAACTCAAACGCTTCACCTAGCTGGGCCTTACGGGCATACTGCTTAACTGTAGCGGGGTCTTTGAACGTTTGACCATCCAAAGCACCACCGTAGAAGCTAACCGTTACGCCAGTTTGCTCAAAGCTATATTTCGACTCTGCACGACGGAATGGGATGTCAGCACGGACAACGCCATCTTTGTCAGTCAGAATCACAGGGAAGTTTTCAAAGAAGTTAGGAAGACGACGAACATTCAGTTCACGGCCTTCAGCATCCTTGAATACGGCATGACCTAACCAGGACTGCGCAATTCCATCACCTTTGTCCATCGGCCCTGTGCGGAACAGACCACCTTTAGCAGGGCTGTTGCCAACATAGTCGTAGAAAGCCAGTTTTTCTGGAATGCTTGACCAGGCTTCGCTCAGGCTTGCACCATCAGCCACCTGATCTTTAACGCGACGGTCAATTTCTTGCTGGAAGTAGTTGCCATCCCACTGATAGCGCGTTGGGCCAAACAGCTCGATGGGAGTTGCAGCACTGCCGTACCACATGGTGCCAGCCACTACAAATGCCGCAAAGAAAACGGCTGCGATACTGCTAGACAATACCGTCTCGATATTCCCCATACGGAGAGCACGATATAGACGCTCTGGCGGACGCACAGCCAGGTGGAACAGACCAGCAATAATACCAACAATACCAGCGGCAATATGGTGAGCGACGATCCCTCCTGGATTGTACGGATCAAAGCCTTCCGGTCCCCATGCAGGGGCAACGGGTTGGATGCTTCCTGTCAATCCATAGGGGTCGGACACCCACATACCGGGGCCAAATAGCCCGGTCAAATGAAATGCGCCAAATCCAAAGCACAGTAGACCAGATAAGAACAGGTGAATGCCAAACATCTTAGGTAGATCTAGGGCAGGCTCACCTGTACGAGGATCTCTAAACAATTCCAGATCCCAGTAAACCCAGTGCCAAACGGCAGCCAGGAATAATAGACCAGACAGAATGATGTGAGCGGCAGCAACGCCTTCAAACGACCAGAAACCTGGATCAGCTGCTTCACCTGTGAGACTCCAACCGCCCCAAGAGCCCGTCACGCCCAAACGCGCCATGAATGGCAGGACAAACATGCCTTGCCGCCACATGGGGTTCAGAACAGGGTCACTGGGGTCGAACACTGCTAGCTCATACAGAGCCATGGAGCCAGCCCAACCTGCAACAAGAGCAGTGTGCATCAGGTGTACAGCAATCAGTCGCCCTGGGTCGTTAATGACAACTGTGTGTACTCGGTACCAGGGTAGTCCCATCGACTACGCTCCTCCTCTATATTTCAACGCTTCCTTCAGCCTTTTATTAAGGTGCCTGATACTGGTAAGACTACCAGATCTGGTGCCACCAAAATCCTCTCTCTGTTTCCTATTGCTTGCCTCGTTAACCTGTGAAGCAAAACAACGTCCACAGTTTGACAATAGGTTTGTAAAAATGAAAGTGTATAAAGAAGTGTTCCATATTTGAGTTCTGTTTGTCTACAAGCAATCCATTCCAGGAGAAGGAAGAAAATTGCAAACCCAGGCTGAATACAAGTCTTGAGAGCGAATCTTTCGTTTTGCCGCCATCCATTGAAGATTAAGAAACGTTACAGAATGTAAAAGTGGCTACCGTTGGCTTAAATCGTATAGAAGCGCCCGGTGACCTAATTTAGATAAGGAATTTAATAAAGCTCTCATTTGAGGCGTGCGTTTAATCGTTTGTTCTGCACTTGTTCTGAGATTGTTTTGCGATCGCCTCTCCACTGCCCGTCAATTCGAGTGAATTCGACGAGCGCTCAAAAAGGTGCCCTGCACGACGCGTGGGGCACCTTTTTACACTACTTTAGCCGCATTTTAGTTAGCCGTCTTTTAGCCGCACAGTGCGTAGCTGAAATGAGGCTATCGAATTAGCATCACATTAGATAAGGAATGGCTTCACACCGATGTCGTCCATCAATGACGCCCACGCAACATCAGGAGAACCATCCGCCTTAACTAAGTGGCAGATTGGTTGGAATTTGAGTGGTGAAATTGGCAGATGTCAGGCGAAGCTTGCCATGTAGAGAGGCAAGCAGGTCATGGGTCTTACCCAGCGTAATCAGCGTCTCCCCATGTCCAAAGGTGATTTGCAGGTCAGAAAACTTCATGCCTCCCGACAAACCAATTTTGTCGGTACCCCGACGGAAATCCAGGATGGTTGCTGAACCACTGCCGCTCCTTAATACAAACAGATCGCGTCCGGCACCTCCGGTCAGGCGATCGCGCCCAGTGCTCCCCATCAAGACATCATTGCCATTGTTACCAAACAACTGATCGCTATCAGTGCCACCCACGAGGTAGTCATTACCATCGCCACCGAGCAGTTTGTCATTTCCCTTTCCGCCAGAGAGATTGTCATTACCGACACCACCCAGCAGTTGATCATTGCCATCACCGCCCAGCAAATCATCATTGCCGGCGTCACCCATTAGCTTATCGTTACCGGCATCGCCCTCCAGGGTGTCATCACCTAAGCCACCAAAGAGCTGGTCATTGCCGTCGTCCCCCCAGAGGTCGTCGCTGCCGTCGTCTCCCATCAGTTGGTCGTTACCGACGCCACCGAACAACCGATCATCACCCAAACCGCCCGTCAGGTCGTCGTCACCCTCATCGCCCACAAGCTGGTCGTCGCCCAGGCCCCCATCCACGACGTCATCCCCCAGACCGCAATCGAAATAATCGCTATCGTCCGTTCCTGAGAAATCATCGTTGCCAGCGGAACCTGTAAACGATTGAGCGAAAATCAGGTCGAAATCATCAATAACGGTGGTATCGGCACTTTCAGCCGTAATAAACAAGCTGAGGTCTTCATGGAACCCAGCGGGGGGAATTCCTTGAAAGGTTAGGGTAGCCGGATCGAAATTGATCCAGTTAGGCAGAGGGCTGCCATCTGCCAGCGTCACTTCTACTGTTAGCGGAGTAACCCCATCGCCACCCAGTGAGCCAGGGTCAAGATTAAAACTAAACGGTTGATCACTCGGTAAAATACGGTCTTCCAGACCTTCATCTTCTACTGAATCATCCAAATTAATATCATCAGGCATCGTTTCCATATCAGTTACACATTTGTGGGAGTAAGTTGCTAAAAAGTCGTTGACGATGCGCCCCGCCACGAAATTTGAAGTAGCTTGATTGCACACAAAAAGCGTTCAAACTTTCAATTTGGCGATACTTTCATACTTCCCAAACAAAAGTGGTTTCTATGGAAAAATAGTTTAAATAAATGAAGAAACTAATTCACTAGATAATCCGTAAAAACGCCGATAGACCCACAAGAAGCTGTCTCGATCCCATCACAAGAACTCCTGAAAATCCCGCAATCTTGATATCTCCTGTTTCATTCGCCAGAAATACACCAGAGTATTTTCCACATTTCATCGCCTAGAAAAACGCATTTTAATTGATAGTTTTCGTAGTACATATCAAAATTTCCCTTTTTCAGGAAAAATGATTTAATCAGGAGTTTGAACTACGGAGCAACCCTATTCGAAAAATTTATGACTTTAATTGGGAATGGTTAACGTCTAACGATTTCCAGCGAGCGATCGCGATACCCAGGCTACGAGACACGGCTTCTCAAGAGATACGCGGCACTAAAGGCATTTGGAAGTGCGGTAGAGACGTGGTTGAAGAGTTCACTGTAAGATAGTCTTTAGGTTTGTAACAATTTGTAGTAGTCCTCGATTTACCGCACTTGTGAGAACCTTAACGACCACAGAACACATAGCAGTGGCAGAAACAGCAGCGATCGCAAGCAAACTAGTGATGCAGGGGAGAGTATTGCAAAATGGCTAACATTAAGTTTATTAAAGAGAACCGAGAGGTCATTGCAGCGGACGGCGCGAATTTAAGGTTTAAGGCCATTGAAAACGGGATTGAGCTATATACCTTCGTCGGCAAAATGATGAACTGCGGAGGATATGGGCAGTGTGGCACCTGTATCGTAGAAATCGTGGAGGGAGCAGAAAATCTTTCACCGCGAACTGATGTCGAAAACCGCAAACTGAAAAAAAAGCCGGATAACTATCGGCTTGCGTGCCAAACCCTTGTGAACGGCCCCATCAGCGTAAACACCAAACCATCTGGTCAAAAAACGGCCTCTGCATCTGCTCCAGTTGCCCAACCAGCACCTGCTGTTACCCAGCCCGAAGAAGAGATCAAACATCCCAAAGAAGTTGGTGTAGAAGAGTAACTTCTATGTAAAGTTTTGTGTACGAAAATCTCATGATGAATGGAACGTGAACAAAACGCACCAGATGGTATTCTTATCCTAGGTTCGTCAATTTTGAGATGAATTTGTAGAGGCTTGGTCTAATGCAAGTTAATGATTTGGGGTTTGTAGCCAGCATCCTTTTTGTGCTGGTGCCGACAGTTTTCCTTCTGATTCTTTACATTCAAACCGCTAGCCGCGAGAGTAAAGACTCTAAGTAAATTTGTTAAGAACTGTTTCGAATATGATAAGCGTCGGCACATCTGTGCTTGACGCTTTTCTTGTAAGTACATAGACACAATTAAATTAAATACAACGTGAATTCGATAGCCCGATTTTGCGTGCGCGACGCGAACGCAAAATCGGGCTTTTGGAAGAGTGGCGCGACGCGCCACTCTTCCAAAAGCCCGATTGTCGAATTCACATTAAATAAAATCCCAAAGGATCTATACCGCACCCCTGTGGATCGCGGCATAGATCCTTTGGGATTTTATTAAGGCAACAAAAACGCCAATCCGATCATGACACAAAAGCTAATTGTGCAGAATGCCGTCAGCGTGAGTAGAGGAGAACCCAGTGCAAATTCTAATTTCAAACGCATATAACTCATTTTCTCGGTAAAAGCTAACACATAACGTTTCAACGCTGTTCTTTAAACTCCTTTTTGAATTTCTTAAAGTTGTCGTTTTTAACACCTGGAGGATCAAAGGTTTTCTATAGAAGCAGTTTCATCAGGTTCGCGAATACATTTGATGCTTGGGTGATGCTCAGATTTGATGCTTAAGCTTACGTATTTCATCAACCTCGAAACTTAATGTTGGAAAGCGCCGCAGAGCCGCACTTTCCAACATTAAAAACTTGATTTTAATTTATCCATGACCTTTGGAATAGTTAGATCGTTTGATTCATCGGGGAATGAAATTTATCAAAGGGCGCTATTTCAGTGGAAAGCCAAGATGGTTTAAAGCTTCTCGCAGGCGATCGCGTCCCGACAAAGCGGCCCCGCTGCTAATTCGTTTAGATGAGTGTTCTGCCCAATCTCCAGCCACATTCATTCCCTGTTCTGTATAAAAGGTTTGCATGATCTGGTTGTAGTGGGCGATCGCCTCCTCTTGACTGGCCAGATCATAGGTTTCTCGGTGCAAAACAGCAGATTGAGGTAAGCGAGGTTTCACCTCAGCCGTTTTAGCCGGATCAGGGTAACCGACGCACATGCCAAACACCGCAAACACATGGGGTGGCAGGTTGAGCACCTCGGCAACTGCCTCCGGTTGGTTGCGCATTCCGCCAATGTAAACAATTCCCAGGCCGAGTGTTTCAGCGGCGATCGCGGCATTCTGCGACGCCAGTGCCGCATCAATCGCGGCCATCAAAAACATTTCCAAATAGTCTAATCCTTCGTGGGGCAACCCTTTACGGTCAGCAACATGAGTTAACCGAGCCAAATCGGCGAGCCACACGAGAAACAACGGACAGTCTCGAATGTGAGCTTGATTACCTGCTAACTGAGCAAGCCGCTCTTTTCGCTCCTGCTCCTGAACAGCCACCACGCTCCAGGTTTGCAAATTAGATGAGGTAGACGCCGACTGAGCCGCTGCCACTAACGCTTTCAACGTGCCTGATGGAAGCGGATCGGGTAAATAGGCCCGCACAGAACGGTGAGACAACAGCTTCGCCAAATACTCACTGGCGTTCAAATTGGGAATGTCGATGGACTCTCCGTAGCGGCGATGCAACAGGTCAGTTAAGGATAAGGACGTCATAGGGAGGATGAGCGGGTGGGAGGATGAGAAGCCTCGAAATCTGTGGTTTGAATGGGGCGGGTTTGACTGATGTATTGGCCGTGAATGTTTACCATGTAGGGAACAATGTATGTTAAGCCGCCAGCCAGCCAGCGTTGGAGCGTCATCTGGCCTGTGAGAATGGCCCAGCCGTGGTTGATCGTAAAGAGGATCGAACCGACCACCAGAGCAACTTTTAGAGCGATCGGCATAAACTGGCGATCGCCCAAGCTTTTTAAATACCCTCTAAGAAACGGCGCAGGTTGTCCTTTCAACATTGGTTCTACCCAGTTTGAAATAACCTACGGATTTTAGTCTAATCAACAAACCCAAACGGTTGAGTGTATACCGTTCAACAAATTTCACTGAACTTTAACGCAAAAGCGCAGACCCAGTTTTACGTGCTCATTGCACCCGAAAACCTGAGCCTGCACATTCACCTAGCGGGAGAGCTTAAACCGCTATTGCAACACCGTTTTTGATACAATCCGAGTCTTTTTGCGATCGCTCTCCGACAGTTCTTCTCCCGCTTGCAATCGGGTGGCGTTGTCTTGCAACACCGTGGCGGCATTTTGATCGCCCATCTGGAGAGCCGTTTTAGCCGCAGATTGCAGCATCGTCACGGCTCCAGCGCGATCGCCCTGCTGCAACTTGTTTTCGGCAATTTGGGTTTGACGATACTTGGCCAGGGCTAACACATGCTGCTGCACCTGGGGATTGAGTTCTGGTTGAAACTGCCGTATCACATTCGCATCGACTGAAATCATGTCAGACAGCAATCCTTCCTGATTGTGAGCCGGATCGTCATACCGAATTTGGAGCAGCGCCAGCGGCTGTTTTCCTTCCGGGAACACCCCTGCATACAGGTTCACCAACACGACTCGCGGCGCATCAATCATCAAATCGCCCAAGCGAACAATAATCTGCCCGCCCTCTTGCATCACAGGGAGTTCGATCGTGTCGGGCACGACCTGGGCGATCGGCTTTAGCTCTGCTAAACGAACCTGTGGCATCAGGGAAATCAGCAGATGCGCGTTGGTCAATCCGACTGACTGGATGCGATTAAACAGCCGTCCGAATTCACTAACGGCTTCCTCAGGCTTCTGGATATAGGAGAGCGTCCCGCCCCCTGCGTCGGCAATGCGTTCCAGCACGTCCTGATTCCAGTGATCGCCAAAGCCTAACGTGCTCATGGTCAGGTTGTATCCAGCAGCTAACTCTGCCAGTTTCAGACAGCGATCGTTATCGCCGTGCTCGTTTTCACCGTCGGTTAATAGAAACGCTTGAGAAATGGTTTCCTTCTTTCCTTTCGCCATTTCTTCTACGCCTAGCCGCATTCCTTCATCAATACAGGTGCCGCCACTGGCTTTCAATTTGTTGATTTCAACCTTAATGCTGGCCGGATTCTCAATTATCTGATTCGGCACCAGCACTTTCGCCTTATGGTCAAACACCACGATAGAAATGCGATCGCCTGGTGACAAGCTATCCACAATTCGATGAGCCGCTTGCTTGACGGTTTCCAGAGGCCGCCCATTCATCGAGCCACTGTGATCCAGGATCAAGCACAAATTGAGAGGAGCCGTGCGACCGGCTGCGTCGGCGATCGCTGAAATCGAAACAGCCATTTGCCGCTGGCTAGCAGACTGGGCAGCATCCAGATTGGCGTCATTTAGCGCTGCTTGCAAGCCCACTCTCATACCCTCAAGCTCCTAACTTAAAACGGCTACAGACTGAATAACTTCACTTTAGAGTATAGGGATTTCGGAGATGTATTGAGGTCATAGAGGCATGATGCTCACGCATCTATCGCCACTGTTGCGATAGTTAGAACAGGGAGAGTGAGGGCTTCGCCTCCAGCCAGGGGGTTCCCCCCTGCACCCCGTCCGAACCAACCCTTCGGTTGTAGTATGACCTCAACACTCACACCCCTGTACGGATACCCCTAATTCACTGCCCAGGCAAACAAACGCGCTTGGTTTCAGGTTCACGCTAGTATGTTAGAAATAATGCCGTTTATTAGGCAACTGCAAAGGCAAATTCAAGCTATGAGTTCTCCTATTCAGGCCGTTCAATCTCAGTATTATGGTGGCGATGCCTCCTACCGCACTCCTCCACCAGACCTGCCTTCTCTGCTGTTGAAAGAGCGCATTGTTTACTTGGGATTGCCCCTGATTTCATCCGACGACTTTAAGCGTCAAATTGGGGTTGATGTCACTAAACTCATTATCGCTCAGTTGCTGTACTTGCAGTTCGACGACCCAGACAAGCCGATTTACTTCTATATCAACTCCACGGGGACGTCCTGGTATACCGGAGATGCCATTGGTTATGAAACCGAGGCATTTGCGATCTGCGACACCATCAGCTACATCAAACCGCCAGTACACACAATTTGTATTGGTCAGGCCATGGGTACAGCCGCCATGATTCTTTCAGCAGGTACCAAAGGCTTCCGGGCTAGTTTGCCCCATGCCACGATTGTCTTAAACCAACCCAGAACGGGCGCTCAGGGTCAAGCCACGGATATCCAAATTCGGGCGAAAGAAGTACTAGCCAACAAAGCGGCAACCCTGGACATTCTTGCTCAAAATACCGGGCAACCCGCTGAAAAGATTGCCAAAGATACCGATCGCATGTTCTACCTGACTCCTCCACAGGCCAAAGAATATGGGCTGATTGACCGAGTCTTAGAAAGCGCCAAGGATCTACCCAAGCCCATTCCAGCCCTCACTTAACCTTCACTGAGCTACCCTTATGCCCGTTGATGAGATCCTTCGAGTTCCGTATAACATCCCCGGTAGCCCCTATTGGCAGTGGATTAATATCTACACCCGCATGAGTCAGGAACGGATTCTCTTCCTGAATCAGCCCATTACTGACGGGGTAGCCAATTCTCTGATCTCCGCGATGCTGTATTTAGAATCGACCGATCAGGGTAAACCTATCTACCTCTATATCAACTCATTAGGAGATCCGGCTGCTGCTGGCATGGCCTCTGTCACAGCGGGCATGATATCCGTCACCGCTGGTCTAGCCATCTATGACACGATGCAGCACATCAAGTCAGAGGTGGTTACCATCTGTTTGGGACAGGCGATCGGGATGGCCGCACTGCTATTGTCATCGGGTTCCAAGGGCAAGCGCGCCAGCTTACCTCATGCCATGCTCGCCTTCAACCATCCGCGAGTTGGCACTCAGGGGCAGGCCACTGATATTCAGGTCAATGCAGAAGAAGTGTTGGAAAAGCGAACCCTTGTCTTAGACATCCTGGCGCAAAATACCGGACAACCCCTTGAGAAAGTCATTAAAGACAGCGATCGCACCTTTTATATGACTCCTCAAGAAGCCAAAGAGTATGGCTTGATCGATCGGGTCTTGGAAAACACTAAATAAACTCAGCCTTTCCTATTCCGTCCACGTCTAGCGACACAATCAACTATGCCTATTGGTATTCCCAGCGTTCCGTATCGGCTTCCCGGTGGCTCTTATGAGCAATGGATTAACATCTATGAGCGTCTATTCCGGGAACGCATTATTTTCTTAGCCGAAGAAGTTGATGATGGTATTGCCAATGCGATCGTCGCCTATATGCTCTATCTGGACTCCGACGACCAGACCAAACCCATCTACCTCTACATCAACTCTCCTGGTGGTTCCGTGACGGCAGGCATGGCGATTTACGACACCATGCAGCATATCAAGTCAGAAGTGGTGACGATTTGTGTCGGTCTGGCCGCTTCAATGGGTGCCTTCCTGCTTACGGCAGGCAGTCCCGGCAAGCGGTTAGCCCTGCCTCATTCGCGCATCATGATCCACCAACCTTTGGGTGGAACGGGACGCAGACAGGCTACCGATATTGAAATCGAAGCCAAACAAATTTTACGGGTGCGGACTGAACTCAATGAGTTGATGGCAAAACATACCGGAAAAACCATTGCGCAGATCGAAAAAGATACTGATCGAGACTACTTTATGTCGGCAGAAGAAGCCAAAGCGTATGGCCTAATCGATCGCGTGGTCGAACGTACTCCTTAACTTCTCACGGCGTCATGGCAAGCTCAATCCCATTACGTCGCTGCTATCCAAACGGTCTGTGATTCTTTAGAGAAGCGTAGCTGATGATACATCTCAGCACCTAAGTCTGTTAATTGTACTTACCTAATGGCAGAATTAACGAAATTCTGCCATTTTTCACGGCAATGAACCTTGCGGACTGTTATCGATTATTAGGATTAAGAACTGGCGCGTCGTATGAAGACATTAAGGCGTCGTATCGGCGCTTGGCGCGTCAGTATCATCCAGATGTCAATCCAGATAACCCCAAACAGGCTCAGGAAAAGTTTATTCAACTGAGTGAGGCATACCGGATGCTGACGGAAGCGATTCAACCGTCTGCTAAACCGAAGCGCACCAGTGAAACGCGCTCTAGCGATCGCACCAGCGATGCCGCTTCAACTCGCGCCAGTTCGCGCAACTCGCAACCCCAACCGACCGCAAAGCCGTCACAACCGACGCAAGTGAAGGTAACGCGCAAGCAGCCACCCATTCAGCGCACCCCCGATGCGTCACCCACGGATTATCAGCTCAAGCAAACATCGTATGAGCAGTTGCAAAAACTGCTGAGGGGCCAACGGTTTCCCAGAGCGATCGCCTTGGTTGAAGGCTTAGCCCAACGCCTCCCTAATGATGTGGAGGTACGACAGTGGCAGGCCATTACCTATCAGCGGTTTGGTCGCTATTTGGTAGACAACAAAGAATCTGACAAAGCCAGAATTTACCTTAAAAAAGCACTGCGCACCGACCCCCACAACAAAGCACTCTGGTACGAAGTTGAGCGCGACTTCCGCCGGATTGAGCAAATTGAAATTTATTAAAACCAAATTCTTTAGGATCGTGAAAAGCACACATACCCTTGCTCTAGTTATCTCAACAGTTGCTATTAGATGTGAAGCGCGCAGCAAAGCCGTGCGCTTCATATCTTTCTTGAACGCGATACACTCAGAAGAAGTCATACTCATGCCGAGTTCTAGTTAGCCCCATGCCGAATCGCCTTGCTCAGGCTCAGAGCCTCTATCTGCGAAAGCACGCCGAAAATCCGATCGATTGGTTTCCCTGGGGCGATGAAGCCCTGGCAAAAGCGCGGCAGGAAAACAAACCTATCTTTTTATCGATTGGATACTCTAGCTGTCACTGGTGTACGGTGATGGAGGGCGAAGCGTTTTCGGATCGGGCGATCGCTGATTACATGAATGCCAATTTTGTCGCCATCAAAGTCGATCGCGAAGAACGTCCCGACATCGACAGCATTTACATGCAGGCGCTTCAGATGATGATCGGGCAGGGGGGGTGGCCGCTCAATGTGTTTCTGTCGCCGGAGGATCTGGTGCCCTTTTATGGCGGCACGTACTTTCCGGTTGATTCCAAATACGGGCGGCCCGGATTTTTTCAGGTGCTAGAGGGCATTCATCGCATTTATCATGCTGAGACTGCCAAGGTGCAGTCGGTTAAAGAGGAGATTCTAGGACGCCTTCAGCGGAGTACAGGACTGCAAGCCAGTGGAGATTTGAATGGTGGTCTGTTGCGCTTAGGGCTGGAATATAGCGCTGGCATTCTTTCCTCTAAAAGCATGGGGCCAAGTTTTCCCATGATTCCCTATGCTGACACAACGCTGCGGGGTGTTCGGTTTAATTTCCCGGAGGCCCGGTATGATGCAACTGAAGCCAGTCAGCAGCGAGGGCTTGATTTAGCACTGGGTGGAATCTTTGATCACGTCGGTGGAGGATTTCATCGCTACACGGTTGATCCGACATGGACCGTGCCGCACTTCGAGAAAATGCTTTACGACAACGGTCAGATTGTCGAATATCTGGCGAATTTGTGGAGCGCTGGCACTCAAGAACCTGCGTTTGAACGGGCGATCGCCCACACAGTGATCTGGCTCAAGCGCGAAATGACCGCTCCAGAAGGCTATTTCTATGCCGCTCAGGATGCTGATAGTTTTGTAACGTCAGACGATGCTGAACCGGAAGAGGGAGCCTTTTACGTCTGGAGCCATGCCGAACTGGACAAGATTCTCGCATCTGACGAACTGGCCGAATTGAGCGAACAGTTCACCGTGACGGCCCCCGGCAATTTTGAAGGCAGCAATGTTTTACAGCGTCGCCATCTCGGCCCCCTGTCGGAATCGCTGGAAGCAACGCTCAGAAAACTGTTCGGGGTTCGCTATGGAGCCGAGCCGGATGCCCTATCGACCTTTCCACCTGCCCGCGACAATCAGGAGGCCAAAACTCACGCCTGGTCAGGCCGCATTCCGGCTGTCACCGACACCAAAATGATTGTTGCCTGGAATAGCCTGATGATTTCGGGCCTAGCTCGTGCAGCGGCGGTATTTCAAAACGCAGAGTATTTAGAGCTTGCTGTAAAAGCGGTTCAATTTATTCTGAAACACCAGTGGGTGGGCGATTGCTTCCATCGGCTCAACTATGACGGCAACCCCTCAGTTATGGCTCAGTCGGAAGATTACGCGCTGTTTGTCAAAGCGCTACTCGATCTGGATCAGGCCAGTCTTGCCCTTGGTTCAGATGAGAACGATCGACCCTGGCTATCTCACGCGATTCGAGTACAGGAGGAATTTGACGAATTTCTCTGGAGTATCGAAAACGGTGGTTATTTTAATACCGATGCTCGCGCTGATCTGGTTATCCGGGAACGGAGCTATGACGACAATGCCACGCCGTCTGCCAATGGGGTGGCGAGCGCCAATCTCGTTCGTCTGGCGCTCTGTACGGAGGATCTATCGTATCTGGATCGGGCTGAACAAGCGCTTCAGGGATTCAGTAGCGTGATGGCCAATACGCCTCAAAGCTGTCCCTCTCTGTTTATCGCACTAGATTGGTATCGCAATCAAACCTTAATTCGAAGCCATTCCGACCAGCTAACCAAATTAGCCACTCAATACCTACCAACTGCTGTTCTGGCGAAAGCGTCAGACCAACCGGACGATGTGTTTGGGCTAGTCTGTCAGGGTTTAAGCTGCAAGGAACCCGCCCGTAGCCTGGAACACTTTACGACTCAGGTGAAGCAAAGTGTGACACGAGGGCTAGGGACATAAGCCAAGGCTCGGCAATGCCGAGCCTTGGCTTATCCTTTAATCCTGGGTTGCAGTTGCGATCGCCGATGACGATGACTGCGGACGGGCAAAGATCATGCGGCCTGCTGAGGTTTGCAGAGCACCCGTCACCACAACACAGAGTTCTTCCCCGATATAGTTGCCACCCTCTTCTACCACGACCATCGTGCCATCGTTTAAGTAACCGACCCCCTGTTCGGGTTCCTTGCCCTGCTTAAGAATCTTCAGGTCAATATGATCGCCGGGTAAGTAATTTGGACGAATGGCTTGCGCCAGGTCGTTAATGTTCAGAACGGCTACGTTTTGCACACTGGCAACCTTATTCAGGTTGTAGTCATTGGTGAGCAAGGTCGCGTTAATCTCTTGCGCAAAGCGCACCAGCTTCGCATCAACCGTTGCAACATCGTCATAGTTTGCCGGGTTAATCAAAATCCGGGTTGGATAGGTTTGCCGAATCCGGTTCAAAACATCCAAGCCACGACGACCCCGAACCCGCTTTTGATCATTGGAGGCATCCGCGACCTGCTGCAACTCTTGCAAAACGAATTGAGGCACCAAAATTTGGCCTTCCAGAAATCCCGTATTCAAGATGTCCTCAATGCGGCCATCAATAATACAGCTCGTATCGAGGATTTTAGTAGTAGTCGGTTTCAGCGTCCCTTCAGCCAGCAGCATGGTTTCCACGCTATTGGGATTAATTAACCGCAGTAAGGCGCGACCATGCGTATCGGCCAGCGTAATTCCAGAAAACGCAAACAGTACGCTGCCCAGGATAGCGGTCAACGGCTTAATGAACGCAAATTCACTGGGGATCGGCAACAGAAATAGGGGAGCCAGCATCAAGTTGGCAACCAGCAATCCCAGCACCAACCCCACCGAGCGGCTTAGTAGCACATCGACTGGCATTTCTCGAATTTGACGTTCGAGCCGATGGTAGCCCGTTTGGGCAATTAACCCCAGCGCAATGCCAACCAGTGCGCCAAATCCGCCTGTCACCGAGCTTAGCCCCTCCACGTTGGTTACCTGGTTGAGGGCATCGCTGGGCAGTAGATCGACGCTGAAAAAGCCTATTCCTGCCCCTGCTATGATGAATGAAAGTATGATAAGTGCATCGAGCATAATTCCAGCCCAAGTATATATAAGGTGCAGTTCCCATTAAGGGCGTAGGCATGTGCCGAGCAGGGTTCCAGGCTATTTGGCAGGCTTTAGTGTTCCTTTGCCGATCGCCCTAACACTTGGGTAGCGACGATCAGAACCAAACTCAGCGACGGTATTGAATCGATACAGCTAAACCTCAAATTCAGAGGGCATGAGCTACGTTTCTGAAAAAATAGCCCAAAACCCTCCGGATTGTAGCCGCACGAATCGACTAGATGGGTTCATTATATCGTCCACTTTAAGACGCCTTAGCTGAAAGTTTTTGCGGGTTATCCCCACTTCACCCCTATCTTTAGAATGATTTTTGTTCTTAATGAGTCTCCCTACCTTTGCAGTTGATTAGCGATCGCTCCCGCTCTCCTCAACCATCTCCGTTGACTGCCGCTGATCCTGGCATTCCAACCGCTGCTTATGTTCATATCCCGTTTTGCCGTCGCCGCTGTTATTACTGCGACTTTCCGATCTCGGTAGTGGGCGATCGCACCAGGGGCGAAACATCAGGGGCGATCGCACAGTATGTCGATCACCTTTGTCAAGAAATCATTACGACGCCGAATCGGGGCAACCCGTTAGAAACGGTCTTTTTTGGTGGCGGTACTCCGTCCCTATTGTCCGTATCTCAGCTAGAGCAAATTTTGGATATCCTCGATCGCCATTTTGGCATTGCCGCGACTGCCGAAATTTCGATTGAGATAGATCCCGGCACCTTCGACCAAGATCACCTCCAGGGCTATCGAGCCGCAGGCATTAATCGAGTCAGTGTGGGGGTGCAGGCGTTTCAAGCGGAACTGCTGGCGACCTGTGGCCGCACTCACACACCCGCCGATATCTATGCAGCGGCGGATCTGATTCACCAGGTAGGCATATCAAATTGGAGCCTAGATCTGATCTCCGGGCTACCCAATTTAACGGAAGAACATTGGATGGAATCGTTGCAGGAGGCGATCGCCCTCTCACCCACCCATATTTCCGTCTATGACCTGACCATCGAACCCGGAACAGTCTTTGGCCGACGCTACCAGCCGGGATCTGATCCATTGCCATCCGATGAAACAACGGCTCAGATGTATCGACAGGCGCAACATACGCTGACTCAGGCCGGATATCAACACTACGAAATCTCGAACTACGCCAAACCGGGCTACCCGTGCCGCCACAACCGCGTGTATTGGGAAAACCGCCCTTACTATGGATTTGGCATGGCGGCGGCGAGCTACGTTGGGGGTCAGCGCTTTACCCGTCCGCGCAAACGCCAGGAGTATTTTCAGTGGGTTCAGGAGTTGATCGCCGCGAATGGGAAGATCGATTGCCCCATTACTCCACCCCATGAGGTATTGCTCGATACTCTGATGTTGGGTTTGCGTTTAGCGGAAGGGCTGAATTTATCCCAACTTATTCGTCAATTTGGAACGGCAACCATCCAGCGGGTTCTACAAATTTTGCAGCCCTACATGAAAACAGGATGGGTTGTCATAGAAAACGCTAGTGGAACAGAGGAGCAGCTAAAGCTCACCGATCCAGAAGGATTTCTGTTCTCAAATGTGGTTCTCACCGCTTTGTTTGAACAGTTCGATGAGTGAGGAACACTCACTGTAAATCGTCTTCTGATAGCTGCGCTATTTTCATTAATGCTCTCAACGGAACAATCTTTAAATCTTGGTTGCGGTGAACAGGAATTGAAAGAATTTGCTCTACTCAGGATTTTCGTAAATATACGTGAGTCTCCAGCAAGGGGGTAGTAGTGCAGTGCACTACTACCCCCCTTGGGAAAACGAAAAGAAAACACGTTTTCTTAGGAATTCGATAGCCTGATTTTGCGTGTGCGACGTGCACGCAAAATCAAGGCTTTTGGGAGGGTGGTACGACGCACCACCCTCCCAAAAGCCCAATCGTCGAATTCGCGTCCTGGAGTATAGCAATACTGATAAAGGTTAGGACGGGGTGCAGGGGTGGAACCCCTGGCTGGGGGCGCAGCCCACACACCCCTTTGTCCTAATGTGAATGCGTAGTGTTATACATGAGGCATGTTCTTCAAACTGAGGCTTTTAGAACCGTTTGCAAAAGTCGGCTAGCGTTTCGTCGGGGCGATCGCCCAACATCAAAGATGCTTCTGCCCTGGCCTTGGCACCTGCTTCGGTGGGTGTTGCAATCGTTCCATTGGAGCCGACAGTTGGATCGGCGCTATAAAAAAAATTGGATAAATTTTCAATCGTCGTCAATCCGTTTTCCAGTGCAGACTTGGAAGCACTAGCGGCTGGAGTATCCGTCGGCGGAAATTCATCGTAGTGAATCGACTGGGCTTTGCCATTTACCTCTAGTTCAGCCTGCACGACAGGCATCACCGTATCATCGCCCATCGCGTTGTTATCAACCGGATTAATAGATGCTGTAGCGAAAGGCAGTTCCGGTGCCTCAGACGCCATTGCTGGCTGATCAACCGACTCGGCAGGTGGGGCAGCGATCGCCTCTGTAGGTGGAACTCCAACCGATAGGTTCATCTCGTTTGCCCCTGGAACAAACCCGCTTTCTTCCAACAGAGTCACTAGCGAAGGCGACTCGGCTGTTGATGATACGGGTGGTTCAATGGCTCGTGTAGCGGATAGCTTTGCCTGCAACTGCTTCAGTTTCGCGAGGCTACGCAGTGCTTTCTGAGCATTGGTCTTGTTGCCCCGGTCGGTAAACAGCTTGGCCGCCAGTTCAAAATCAGCGATCGCCCCCTGGATATTCTCTAGCTTCTGATACGCCTGTCCCCGGTAGTAATACGAGATAGGCGAATTGGGCATGAGCTGAATCGCTTCACTAAAGTCGCTCACCGCCGCCAGTGGATCGTTATATTTCTGACAGGCCATCGCCCGGTAGAAGTAAGCGATCGCAGATTCTGGCTGCTTTTGTAACGCGAGACTATAGTCTGAGATAGCTCCCAGTTGATCGCCCTGCTCAGAACGAATAAAGCCCCGGTTGCAGTAGGCCGATAATTGATGGGGATTGATTTCCAGGGAGCGGTTAAAGTCAGCCATTGCTTCGGCCTGATGGCCCAGGTCGTAATGCACTAATCCGCGATAGTTGTAGGCGATCGCATCATTTGGGTTAACCGCCAATACTTGATTGAAGTCTTCTAAGGCACCATCGCGATCGCCCAGATCGTAACGAGTCACCGCGCGATTCCAGTGAGCATTGACATCATTGGGATGCAGCACCGGATTTTCAAAACGCTGAATGCACTGCTGAATCACCTCAGCATCGTCCGTCCGCAGCTTTAGCTCCATCTCTGGGAAAACCGTGGTGGCTGTCAGCGCTTCATCGATGCCCAATACAGTAAAGGACTCGTCTGAAACGAGGAAGTTTTCACCCGTTCCCAAGATTTTGAACTGAAAATGAGTTGGACTGGTGCGCTTTAGCTGCAACAGCTTTTGCAAGGTTGTTTGTAAGCCCTGCTGCATAGCGCTAATCGACCATCGCTGATTGATGGGGCTGAGGAAGCGCTCTTCGTTGCGGTGAACCGTGTGACACCAGCCCAAATCAAGCTGGCCGCCTCCCGCTAAAAACGCCTCTAGTTTTTGCAGTAAAGCGTCATCCAAGTTGCAGTGACTAGACCAGGGCCAGATTAAAACCAGCCGTTCTTGTGTGACATCCAGCGCTTCTTCTAAAACAGCCCGACTGGAGCTAGCAGTATCTGAGTAACTGGGGGCCGTTTCAAAATCAAACACCAGTTCATACTTGGGGCCAGCCGGAAACGCTCGCAACTGCTCATTAATCTCCAGCAGCTCTCGCTGGAGCGTATCTTCCAACTGCATCTGCAATTCAGGATGGCTGGGAAGCGCCCGCAACTGCTGATCGAGGGCTTGCAGCTCTCGGTTCAGGATGTCTTCAATGCGAGACTGAAATGCCTGCTGGGGCGGCGTCAGATTCAACTCTGGCAGCGTTGGCTCATCTTGCTCCAATACAGCTGATTCTACAGGGGCGATCGCAGGTGGATTGGCGATCGCAGGCGCATTCGCAAACGTTTGAAGCTGCTGGCTCAGATCTTCTAATTCGCGACGTAGAGTAGATTCAACCTGTTTTTGAAACTCTTGCTGCTCTTGCAGTGCCTTGATTTGAGCTACCAATGCGTTCCAATCTCGCTTGGGTACCAGGCTGGCTACGGCTTTCATCAACTCTGCCACTTCCCGCTTCAGAGATGAGGGATCAAACGGTGGCGGCAGTTTTTTAAACTGGCGGTTGAGATGATTAATCTGATTTTGCAGCGTGGTCAGGTTTGCCTTAACCGGACGCCCCTGAATCTGCTGGTTGAGTTCTTGAATTTTGCGGCGCAGCGATTCTTCCGATTGGTTGCGGGTTTCTTGCTGCTCCTGCAAGTTTCTAATTTCAGAGAGGAGATTATTCCAATCGCGTTTGGGCACTAAATCGGCGACAACGCGGATCAGTTCTGCCACTTCCTGACGCAGTGCCGTTGAATCAAACGGGGGCGGCAGCTTTTGCAGTTGGCGGTTGAGATGGTTGATCTGGTCTTGCAGCGAGTTGAGGCTGGGTCGGGTTTGATCGGCCAGAGCTTGTAGGTTATCGCGAATTTTCATCGCGTCACCCCGTAAACGGGCGATCGCCCCTTCCAACTCATCCATCCGAGTCGAGCTAGACAGCTCATTCAGTTGCGTCGTCAGATAAGCTACAGAGTCGCAAAGCTGGCTATGCTGCGTCTGAATCTGACCCAACTCTTGCCGAAATGCGCCGAGATTGTCTTGCTCTAGAACAGTCAGCCGATCCAGCATTTCTCGCTGAATGCCCTCAATCTCGGATGACAACTGTTCTATCACTTCCCGATTTTTCATCAACAGTGATTTCTTGAGGCTGCCCATCGCCTCAGGTGTTGGCAACGCCATGACCTGCTGGTTGAGCAACTCAACATTTTTGGACAGCTTTTGGTCCATTTCGTGAACGGCCATTGAGGTGTTGAGCCGCATCTGTTGCTCAAAGCGACGGCGGTTTGCCAAATTTAGGAGTACCAACAATGACAGGGGGGCAGAAGCCAAAATCGCTTGTTGAGACACAAGTGACGCAACTGACCCTACTCCTAAACCAACCAGCGATGCGTACTCCGCCAGATCTAACCAGTGACGTTGCTGCTTCTTCAAGGTAATTCTATGCCCCAGATTAAAAATAACCTCTGACTTGCAGGCCGCTAATGGTGCAGTGAGCCACTGCAATCAAGAGGGAACTATCCACTTATTCCGCTCTATCTGTTTAGATCAGGAAAGCTTGCTGAAGGAGTTCTGTGGCTAACTGCCGCTTTCGTAAATTCCGCTACCAATCCTCATAAACTCTTCATACTCGGCCTTACTGTTAACGTGACGTGAATTCGATAGCGCCATTTCAGCCACACGACATGCAGCTGAAATAGCGCAAAAAATATGCTCTGCACAACGCGCAGGATATGCTTTTGCGCGTTCGTCGAATTCACAGCAGATGAAAAACATCTGCGCTTCATCAAACTTCCATCAGTGATGTTTGAAAGATCACATTTGATCACCGGAGAAACTACGAAGGCGAAGAAAAGCTGAATAGAGATGAGCCTCACTTCCAGAGGTGGAGTGTGTTTCGCGCCATTTTAGCCACTCAATGAGGCATCGAAATGGGGCGATCGCATTAACTTTGAATAGGTCGCTGCATCTGCCAATTCCCTGTTTAGACGTCAACAAGGCAGATCATGAAGAAGTTAGCTCTAGAAGATATCAGCCAAAAGTTAGTTCAAATTATCGAGACCCAAGACTCCGAAAAAGTACGGTATTGGGCCAAAATTCTAGACCGTCAACGCGATCCACTAGTGACGGCTGAAGTGTTCATCCGAATTCGACGGCACTTATCCCAAAAAGACCAGGCGCTCGATCGCTGGTTTCAGGACATCTATTTCGAAAATTACAACCCGGACGTAAAAGACCTTTGGCTCGATTTCGTAGAACTCTGTAGCTTGAGTGTTTCGTGAGAAAAGGCAGGAGACAGAGGGTAAAGGACAAAAGGAGAATGGTTGACTTCTGTATTCAGGTGTGGGGTGTGGGGTGTAGAGAAGATTTCCCCGTCTTCCCCATTTCCCCCATCTCCCTTCCTGATCCCTTACCCTCTCCTGACTCCTGACTCCTGACTCCTGACTCCTGACTCCTGCCCTTTTTCCTCAATCAAAGCTAATCCGGACGCTCTAGCCCAGCCGCAGAATAGCGTGAGAGGACGGAAAAACAAGATCCATGACAGCCTCCATTGGTGCTGAAGCAAACCTTATGTCAGATCACCACCCTTTAGATCTGCTCCATCAGAGCGTGGACGCTTGGAATCAATGGCGGCAAACCAGCATGATGATTCCCGATCTGAGTAGCGCGAATTTGAAAGGTGCGTACCTGAGACGGGCAAATTTAAGCGGCGTGAACCTGAGTGGGGCTGACCTGAGCAGCGCCGATCTCAGCGAGGCCGATTTAAGCGAAGCCATTTTAGTGGAAACTAATTTGACTGGCGCGAACCTGCGCCAGGCCAACTTACGCGAGGCGTATTTGCCCAGCGCAAATCTGAGCGAGTCGAGTCTCTGTGAGGCTGTTCTGACCGACGCAATTTTAATCGAAGCCCGGTTGCGAAAAACCAATTTGCGGAAAGCGAACCTGCATCAGGCCAACCTCAGTCGAGCCGATTTAATTGGCAGTCTCTTGAGTGAAGCTGTTTTGTCGAATGCGGATCTAGAGGAAGCGCTAGTCATTGGAGCGACATTGATTGAAGCCAATTTGAAACAGGCCATCCTGACCAAAGCGAACTTCAGTCTGGCAGATCTCAGCCGCACCGATCTCAGCAATACAGACTTCAGCTTTGCCGATTTGAGTGGCGCGTGTTTAGTAGACGCATCGATCCATCACGCTAATTTTTTCAGAGCCAATCTTAGCGGTACAGAACTCGATCCGACGGACTTAGAGACTGCAAATCTCGACAACACCAACCTGCCAGAGCCATTGGCTAAATTAACGTCTTCACCTGCTGTGCAAACGTCCACACCTGAGGAAGAGTGTGTGTGGCTAACGTTAGAAGAATTTTGGAATGCAGAATTCAAAAATTAGAATCACCCGTGAATTTGACGAATTCACGGGTGATTCTTAGGGAGCTTTTGGCGTCACAGAAATCATTTTGGGATATGCAATACGCTGATGGTTAAATTGCTGCCAGACGCGCACAAAAATCTCAGCGATGCGAGACATCTCAGCGCGAGTGAGGCCCGAATCGGCCAGCTGATTATCTTGCCAGCGCGCTCGCAAAATTCGATTGACCATCGCCAGGGCTTCCTCAGGAGTGGTATCTTTGAGCGATCGCAACGCTGCTTCACACGAGTCTGCCAGCATGACAATACCCGTTTCTCGCGTTTGCGGAATGGGGCCATCGTAGCGAAACTCTGATTCATCAACGGTCAATGCCGGATTGGCTTTCGCTTCTTGCTGTGCCTGATGGTAGAAATAGGCGATCAGCATCGTTCCCTGGTGTTCTGGAATAAAGGCTTGAATGGCCCTGGGAAGGCGGTATTTGCGCGCCATCACCAGTCCAGCGCTGACGTGTTTTTTAATAATTTTGCAGCTTTTCCAGGGATTGTTAATCGCGTCGTGTTTGTTGGGCTTACCCATCTGGTTTTCGATAAAGCCCATCGGGTCATGCATTTTACCGATGTCGTGATACAGTGTGCCCGCCCGCACAAGTTCTACATTACAGCCGAGCGCACGAGCTGCCGCTTCTGCCAAACTTGCTACGAATAACGTGTGTTGAAACGTACCGGGTGCTTCAGCCGCTAACCGTTTCAACAGCGGACGGTTGGGGTTAGACAGTTCCGCCAGACGGATGGGCGTAATCAGGTCAAATAAATTTTCTAAATATGGGCTAAGCCCCAGCGCAATTACGCTACAGGCTACTCCCAGCAGCCCTTGTAAAGCCGCAGCCGTGAGCATGGCATACCAAACCGGGTTGGGAACGCTGTTGAGAATGAGGCTCAAGAGCAAATACACCGCCCCCTGTGTCAGTCCAACGGCACCACCCAGCATGGCCAGTTCTTCACGCGATCGCAGTCGGCCTGCCATAACAGCTCCCAACAGTCCGGCGATCGCACTCGCCACCAGTTGAATCCGACTCAACTCCATCCCAATGGGCAATGCAATTCCCAGTAAGCCCACCACCGTGACACCGAGACTGGAACCAAAGAAACTACCGACTAACAGGCCCACCAAAGGCAGGCTAGTCGTAGGCACACCTAGCGTAACTACTAGCGGAGCAGATAGAGCCATGAGCAAAATCAGCACATGATCTCGCTGTCGCAACCCAGGATGAAACCGCCGTTCCACCGCCAGAAAGATACCAACTCCAGCAATCACAATCGCGGTAAACCCCACCAGGCCAGCCCAGTTAATGCCCCGACGACTCATGTGGAAATAGTCGAGTAGCACAAAATCAGACTGGGTGATGCTCTGCCCCTGTTGAACAATGACTTCGCCCCGTCGGATTTCAACCATTTCTGGCTCAACCGCTTGAGCGGCCTGCTCGGCTAGCAAGCGAGTTTGTGTAACATCTTGAACTAGATTGGGTTTAACTACTTCCAACAAAATGGCGATCGCCAGCGGCTCTCCCGCATTGGGCACCTCAACAGAAATCTGCGCTCTGATCGCACTTTCAACTACAGAATCGGGCAATCCAGGTGCAACCCCCTGAAGCAATATCCGCTCTAGCGCTTTGCGCAGCCCAGCCCGCGTGTCGCTCCATTCTGTATCCGTCAAGCTGAGTAAACTCGCATCATAGAAGCTACCCGGTTCATCCGCCGACGCAATCAGAGATTTTGCCGCCACCATGTAGCGCTGACGGGTGCGTAAAACCAACTGCTTCAGAGCCGCGAAGTCTTCGGCAGATGCCGTTCGCTGATAGTTTTGCAGCTCAATAATGGCTAACTGCTGCGAAGAATTGGTAGACGCCAGTTCCGATGAGTTGCTACCCGACGAACTGCCAGGAGTAGAGGGCATCAGGGCAATGGTGCCATTCATTTGAGCAGAGGCGATCGCCTCTTTCCAGTCGGCCTCAGATGCCTGACGCAAATATTGTTGAGTCGCTGTTGATAGCACCGATGCATCAACGAAGGGCAGCGGGCCTGCCTGCTGCCGAATCGCATCACCCTGATCGAGCAACCGTTGCAGGGATTGGTAAATTTCCTGATTTTTCGTGCGATCGATCGACAGAACAGGCGTAAAGCCCAACTTAGCAGCCTGTCGCTTCAAGTCGGTTGTTTTGTCGTCTACCACACGGGCCGATTCGGGTGCTCGCAGGGTTTGTGGCGCAAGCGTCCCTACTGCCAACTGGGGATCATTGTAGTATCGGTAGCCAATTCCACTAGTTAACGACAGGATGGCAACGACCAGGATAGCGGGCCGCTGTCGTCGCGATGAGGACTGCCGCTTGCGACGCAAATGGCGGGGAAACAAAATCTTATCCGCCAGGTGGCGAGCTTTCAGATCGAAGTCCTGACGCCAGGGCGACGGAATCAAATGGGCGTATTTGGATGGTCTGCGGCTGGATAGCTTGGTGCTAGATGGTTGGGTGCGATCGCCACTACCGTTTAGCGGTAAATCCGGCTTTTGGAGAGCGTTTGAGTTGCTCGCCTGCCACCATTGGCTAAGTTGCTGCGTCAACAGTCGGAAGGATTTCATCAATATGCTAGAAACGACTCTAACGTCTGCAAGTTCACCACATCGACTAACAGTATATCCGAGCCAAATCAGAGTAGGTGTGATTGAATCTACTGGGCACGAATCACATTGGGAGACGCTACGAGCAAGGGGGCTTGATTGGTTTGACTCGACTGAATTGGCTGATATACGCCTGACCAAGCTGCAAAGAGCTGCTCTGCAAGCTGCATCAGCTCCACTTCAGCTTCAATAGACCAGAGACAGCGGAGGGGAAACGGTTCAGAGGGAAAGGATTGGAGCGCTCTACGCCAGCCCAGAGGTATCCCTGGCAACCCATTGTAAGCGCCCGACAGGGCACCCACCAGCGCACAGGCGGATTGAGGATGCGGGCTAAGCTGGGCCGTTTGCAGCAGCGACAGCCGAACATCATCAGGAGTAGCCAAAAAGCTATATAGGACGGTAGCGACGTGCGCCGCAAGCGGGGATTGAGCAACCGCGATCTCGGATAATCGGTCTTTGGCGATCGCCAGCGATACCTGTTCCCCAACCAGCGTTTGCACCCCCTGCAACAGTTGCACCGCCGAAGAATTAGCATCCCGCAGTTCTAGGTTTGTGAGCAAATCGGACGTTAAACAGGTGGGATGAAGGCTTTCTTGTGAAGCCAGGGCGATCGCACCAGCCGGAATCGTAACATTTTGTAACAGATCCGGCGTCTTTTTCGCCTCCGGATTCCAAACCGCGACGGCTTGCTGAATCTGGTTCTGCAATTGCGCTAAATCGTCGTGGAAGTAAAGGGCCAGGGGAAGAGTGGCGATCGCTAATCCGCCTTGCTCCCCACCCTTCATGCTGAATGGGCTTGTCTCCTCTAGCGGCTCTAAATCCCACCGCTGAGTGCGAGTCAACTGTTGAATGCCAGCCACGATATATTTTCCCCATCCATCCGGCAATAAGCTTGACGACGTCGGGGCAAATCCCCACTGTTCTACGTCCAACCAGGCAGAGCCACTCGGTTTTCGTCGCCGGATCTGGCAGCAAGCCCCCAAAACTTCTCCTAATGCAGCCCCCAGGAGCGCTCCTTGAAATCGGCTTAGTAAAGAATCGCGCATTGTTTTCTTAGAAGAACTACTGAGATTTGGTTTAATCGTAATCACTGACGTTAAGGATTTGGTAATGCACAGCTACCTGACCCGATGCTGGCCAATGTTCAAGCCATTCCACTCCCCTTTCAAACTCCGCTGGCTTTCGCATGGGATGGCGATCGGCATGCTGAGCATCGCCCTGCTAGCGTCTCGACATGCGCCTGCTGGAAGCCAGGAACAGAACGCGAATCCATCCCCTCAGCCAACAGCTACTCCAAGTTCTCCAGCTTCAAGTCCCCGACCATTACTACAGACAGGCAGCCAAGGTGCTGCGGTTGAAGAATTGCAGGCATTACTCAAGCTGCTAGGCTTCTACAGTGGTTCGGTTGATGGCCTGTATCAACCCAGCACAGCCGCTGCGGTAGCAGCCTTTCAAACCGCAGCAGGACTGCACGCCGATGGCATTGTTGGCCCTGCTACCTGGAATCGGCTCCTTCCCCCCTCGCCACCTGTAACGAATGGTGGGGCAGTATCTGCATTTCCGTCTCCGGCAACAACAGCACCAGTTGCAGCATCTACAGCATCTCCTGCCACTACGTCTCCTGCTGGGGCGCGTCCAACCCCATCCGTTAGTCCACCCGCATCTCCCGCGCCTTCTCCTTCTCCAGTAGCCACCTCACCTACACCTGCGCAACAGGCCACACCATCCCCTCACGCCACTCCAGGCCCGCCTCTAGAACAGCCCGCCTTAATTGATTTTCCTATACTGCGGCTGGGAGTACGAGGGCCTGCTGTTAGCAGACTGCAACAACGACTCCGGGCAGCTGGCTTTTTCAGCGGATCTGTAGATGGCGTGTTTGGCCCAGAAACTCAGACGGCTGTTAAAGCTGCACAGAGGCACTATGGCCTCAATCCAGATGGGATCGTTGGGCCTGCTACCTGGACAGCGTTAATGCAATAAGTTAATGCAATAATGCGTCGCTCAATCGCCTCTAGCAGTGGTGTGAATTCGATAGTGCCATTTCAGCCGCGCAGCGCGTGACTGAAATGCCTCAAAATTGCGTCCTGCACATTATACAGGACGCAGTTTTGAGTATTCACTGAACTCATAATCGAGTTAATACATTCACAATATCAACCATCACAATATCAACCATGTGAATGAGGCTAGATTCTACTCATAGACAGAACAGATTTAGAACAAAAAATTATTAAGTTAGAGCATATTAAAGTTTTGGTAAATCAGGCCGTTTCTGTTGCAGAATCGCTGACCCAGCTCATTTTTCTAATTCTTTTTTTCAAATACTTTTGTTGAATTCTACAGGTTAAATATGTCTTACTTACGCGATCGCCAACCCTTTAGACAACGGATCACCCGCGAGCAATCCGACCACCGATCTCATCGACGTAATTCATCGACGTTAGATCGGCCTGAAGCAGCTACAAACGACAATTACAATTTGGTAAATCAAACTCCTTGGGTAGGCAACGGAGAGCTATCTTCCCCGATGCTAGACTCTTACCGAGATGGATATGCACAAGGTCAATTGCGGGAACGCCGTTTTCAGAATGAACGGTTAAGAGCACGCCAGGATGAAAGTACGGCTCACGGTCTATTCCTCGGCATTTTACTCACGTCTCTGATAGGCGCAATGGTCATTATGTTCTATTGGCTAGGTGAGCGGCGTAACGCGGTACCTGTTGCTCCAGTCCCCGTTCCCACAGCTACTCAATCCCCTCAAGCGCAGGCTCCTCAAGTCCAGCCATCTACCAGCCAAACGACCAACACGCAAGTTCGCGAACGGGTGATCGAGCGCACTCGTGAATACGTGCCTGTTCTGCAAGCACCAGCCTCTGAGCCTTCGTCCCAACAGCAACCCACTCAGCAGCAGCGCACTCAACAGCAACCTGCTCAACAACAACCTGCTCAACAGCAATCTTTGTCATCTCCGGCTCCATCTACATCCCCCAGTCCGGTGGGTTCTAATGGCCAAGCCCCGACCTCCTCAACGTCCCCAGCATCCCCCGCTCCTGAAGGCTTTAACCCCAACCTTGCCGCACAGTAAATTACGTCCGGCTTTTAGGGATAGTCGTAGTTACTGGAATCGTAGCGGTAGATATCTGATTAACGTAAATTTGACGAACGGGCTTTTGAGAGAGTGGCGCATCACGCCACTCTCTCAAAAGTCTGATTTTGCGTGCACGACATGCACACAAAATCGGACTACCGAATTCACGTTTGGATTAGGACGGGGCACAGGGATCATCGTCACGGTATCCAACGGGGCGATCGCCATCCCACACCTAACTTTTCCGAATGCAACACCCATCGTTTCGGCCTATTAACCAACATGAATTTTGGTTAATTGTGCAATTCGGAGCCGATAACTGGTGCTACTTTAAATTCAAGGCACAAGAAACGAATTCAACTAAACCAACTCTCTGGAATAGAGCCTGTGCCTCCCGCTCTAGTGCCAGGCGCGGCATCTAGTTACTCTGTGACATTTACCTAAACCGCATGGATTAATGTTTGTTGTGATTAACGATTCGAACGCCCTTCGTTGCTTCGAGGCTTTAATCAAGCACCATGCAAGCTCTATGATCTCCTAAAGAGATTGGGATGTTATCAGGTGATTAGGTTTGCTGTGGGTCCAGTAAACCCTAGTTGTACTTATTTTCTGTTTCGACTCATTGGTTCGATTAAGCAAACTTATTGCTCTCTGAGGGGTTAGTTCGTCTAGACTAGCCCCTCAATTTTATGGATTAGTACAGAACCCAATTGCCAGACTGTCACAAGCACGCCACAAAGAATGATAGAGGCCGAATAGATTAGGGTTTAGACGGTTAATTTTGCAAGGCTCAGCGTTAACTCAGCCCCCTCTCAGCCAAATCGGTTTAGCTAAAGATAGACACAAGACAAATTCTCATGGGTGTGAGGTTTTAACTGTGTTTGATATTGGCATATAGGGGTTGCCTCAATTAGGAGAAGGAATCACATGGAGAAGGCTCTTCGCCAATAGCGATGAGAATTGCTGAATCTGACCTCTTATGGTTTAAGCTCAGGGCGATATCATGCTAAAGATCATGGTGAACTCTGGTTGCCGTTGGTGTGAGCTACTTCATTTATGGCTTCGATCGCCCGTAAGAATTTATTTGAAGATATTCCCCGGTTTCTGGTTGCCCAGGCTGGGATCATGTTTGCTGTAAGTCTAGTCACCATTCAGACTGGCATTCTCAGCGGCTTTACTCGATCGACAACGACCGTCATCGATAATTCTCCTGCCGATATCTGGGTCTCTGCCAACGAGATGGTCTACCTGGAATTAACCTTACCTATCCCGGCAGGGTTAGTTGCCCAGGCACAGCAGCTTCAAGGCGTGGAGCGAGCGGAAGCTTTAAGCATCAGGGGCGCAACCTGGCGTAGCTCAAATGGCGAAATATCCCCCGTTCGGTTAATTGGCTTTGACCCTGCCGGGCGGTTGTTTCGACCGGGTGATCTGCTGGCAGGACGGTGGAGCGATTTGTCAGAGCCATACTCCTTTATTTTGGATAAAGCGAATTTGGATTCCTTGCATTTAAATGGGGTTGGTGACGCCGCTACGATTAGTTCCATTCCGGCCAAATTGGTTGGTTTGACCGAACGAACCCAGTCGATCGCCTCCAGTGCATTCTTATATACCTCTTTAGAAAGTGCCAATGCCTACGCGACATCTGGTCTAACATCCAGCACCAGTTGCCAAATCGTGGGAGGAGAATTTCAGTGTACCAATGTCTATCGACGCACTCCAAATGCACCTCCCGCCCCTAAACCCGCTCCCCTCACGGCCAATGACACAATTACTTATGTGCTGATTCAGGCAGCACCGGGAGAAGATCTGCAAGCCCTCAAGCAGCGTTTACAGGCTAACCTTCCCGGTATCAAAGCCTATACCAAGGTTGAAATGGCCGATCTCACTCGTGATTACTGGCAGCGTCGGACTGGGATTGGCTTCATTCTGGGCCTGGGAGCCGTGGTTGGCATCATTGTTGGCATGGTGATCGTTGGTCAGATTTTATACTCATCCGTCTCCGATCACTTAAGGGAATTTGGTACCTTAAAGGCCATGGGAGCTTCTGATTGGCTGATTTACCGGGTGATTGTAGAACAGGCGCTTTGGATGGCTGTCTTAGGATATCTCCCCAGCATGGGGCTGTGTTTGGGACTCGGTGTTTGGACACTCGCCACTCAGGGAATCATGATTTTGATCACCCCGGCGATGGCGGCTGGTGTTTTTGGCATCACCGTTGTAATGTGCGTTGGCTCTGCCCTCTTTGCTATTCAGAAAGTGACCCATGTCGATCCAGCGATCGTCTTTAAGGTATGAGGCAAGCTGTAAGGATTCCGTGTGGATTGCTACTGAGAGACCCTAAGAAACTTAAATACACTGATAATAAATGTAGATTTCGTAAATCTCCGCCAAAATTCCGAATTTTAGATAATCGAATGGGAATCCAAACTTTGAACGATGCGTCATTTAAAACCGAGGGCTACCGCGATTCGTACACGATATGAAGCGCTACGCCACGCAATAGACGAGCAGCCCGCTTAGGATCACCCATTAAGGCTAATCAATTGGATGAAGCTTTCTCGAAAGCCTCAGCCTATTCTAGAGAGTACCTCATCTTAGCCGTACTCTCCCTTAACCCTAAATCGTCTGTTGTAGCTAATTTGATTCCTCCTCACACCTGACGCCTTGCTCTACCGTTATTCAAGCCTGCATCTCAATCTAAGCTGGACGTATGACTGCCTCTCAAATTCGCTTAACAGATTTCCCGACAGTTGCGAGCCAAGGCAACATGGCTAATGTAGACCTTGTCAAAACTGCAACGAAGGCCATTGTTGCAAGGGGTGTGGGGATGGTTTTTCAGTCTGGAAGCCAGCGCTTTCAGGCATTGAAAGATATTAATTTAGACGTCAATAGTGGCGATGTGCAATTGCTAATGGGGCCATCTGGCTCAGGCAAAACAACGCTTCTCTCAATTCTGGGCGGCATTCTTACACCTACATCGGGCAGTGTGCGCCTTTTGGGGAATGAGATTACCCGCATGTCTCGCTCTCAGCTCGCTAAGTTTCGCCTCAAAAATATCGGGTTTATCTTTCAGGGATTTAATCTGTTTCCAGCCCTAACGGCGATCGAAAACGTAGAAGTCGCGCTGAAGATGAAGGGGATGCAAAATCGGGCCGCCCGTTTAGAGGCAGCTATTTTGTTAGAGCAGGTGGGCTTGGCGGACAAAGCCAAAAACTTGCCGGAAGAATTGTCAGGTGGTCAAAAGCAACGGGTGGCGATCGCTCGCGCCTTAGCCGGAAATCCACCGCTGATCATGGCTGATGAACCGACAGCTGCGCTCGATTCGCACAGTGGCCACGCCGTGATTGAACTGCTGCGCCGATTGGCAAAAGAAGGGGGTCACACGGTGCTGATGGTAACGCACGACCCCCGGATTGTGGATGTGGCCGATCGCGTTACCCATTTGGAAGACGGCATTCTTCAATAACCTTGCAGGCATCGGGTGTCTTACAGCGATTTTGAATCGCTTAAAACTGGATTATTTTGATGGGGGATGCGCTCCGCGCATCCCCCATCAAATATGTAAA
>DATNPS010000217.1:0-4549 GCA_036703095.1 Crinalium sp.
CACGTATTTTTCTTTAGCATCCAAGGCGCGATCGCTTACATCATCAACCAATCTCTCCGTCTGCCGAGTCAGGCAGGCATTTTACTCATTCAATTTTAATTTAGGGGTATAGGGGTTATGGGGTCTTATCGAAATGCAATGGAGATATTAGTCGAAGAAGAGGTTGAGCGACAAATCAAAACGCTGCCGCCCCGCACGAGCACCTATATCAATCGATTAGAATTGGTCGCCTATGCCCTAAATCAACTGCCCTCCCTCTACGCCACTAGCGAGCGCGGGTTGGAATATCAGCTTCAACGCGGCAGAGCAAAATTTAAGGATCAGATCAAGCAAGCCGTTTTGAGAGCATTGGCTGCTATTCGTCGAGATCCCATTCGAACCTATGCTCCCCTCCAGCCTCCCCAGCAATCGGCTCCACTGAAGGAGGTCTTGCATCAGCTCCGAGTGGTGTTAAAGAATGACAAAGTCGATTGGGAAAACTTGCCGAAAGCCGTTGAGTTAGCGCTGCAAGATTCTCAACCTGATGGCGTTACCTGGGATGCGCGGTATGGGGTTGCGCCGCATCCGTCAGGTTATGCGTCGCGTCGAGCACCGTTGCCGTCCCGCCAAGCATTTCACCATATGGGCTTGGACGTATCCACGGTAGATTCCCCTCCCACCACGCCATCTCGTCCTGATCCAACTGCCATACCAACTGGGCCACACACAACATCCATGCCGCCCAGACCGCAGACGGCTGCGATGCCAACGGGGCCACAAACGGTCGCGCCCAAACCATCGGCTAAACCCAACGAACGGGCTGCTGCAACTCGCAGTGATGTGAGCCGACGAGTGGCTTCACGATCAGAGCGATCGCTGCCTGAGTATGGATGGGATGACCCCTTCTACACCATCTAACCTTACGTGAATTCGATAGCCCGATTTTGCGTGTGCGACGCGCACGCAAAATCGGGCTTTTGGGAGAGTTGCGCGTCGCGCAACTCTCCCAAAAGCCTATTCATCGAATTCACGTTAACCTTGGTAATACCACCGTCTCGCTGACTATAAGGCGGAGCCGAGCGGCTGAAGTTGCAGCTACCCAAACGAAGTTCGCTGAGGCGGAATGGGCGTTGAAACATGCAAAGCAGGTTTGGTTTAGGGCGCGGCGGTTTTAACCGTTACTCCTTCTATAGCTGTCGTCATATCCGTTAGGACATCGAAAACCAAGAGGGGTATGGAGGCTTTGCCCCAGCCAGGGGTGGAACCCCTGCACCCCGTCCTAACCCGAATGAATACAGCTATAGCACTAAATTCACTTCACATCAGAAATCAACACCCTGCTTTAGATCGACCCCTTTTTCGGCGTAGTGTTTGTGACAAAAGACTTCCGAATGAACGCTGGCTAAATCGAAATAAGCGGGTGGATTTTTGCAGCGTCCGGTAATAATGACTTCGGTATCGCGAGGTTTGCGGAGCAACGCGTGAATAATGGGCTGTTCGGGCAATAGTTCCAGGTCAACCGTAGGATTCAGTTCATCGAGGATGATGGTTTTGTAGAGTCCAGAAGCGATCGCCGCTCGTGCAATCTCCCATCCCCGTTCGGCTTCCACGTAATCCAACTCCTGCTGCTGACCGCGCCAGACGATCGCATCCCGTCCGCAGCGCTGATGATCGACCAGACTGGGGTAGCTTTGGTGGAGAGCAGCGATCGCCTCATCTTCGGTATAGCCTGTGCCGCCTTTCAACCATTGCATAATCAGCACGCGATGGGATTTATCCTGACTGATGCCCTTCCCAATCGCCTGTAATGCTTTACCTAGCGCACTGGTTGACTTGCCTTTACCCGCCCCGGTGTAAATTTCCACCCCTTCGATGCCATGAGCAGCCGCATTGGAATGGTGATGAGGTCGCATTTCGGAATGCAGATCGGCAATATCGAGTAGAGGTTGGGGCGCACCCCGACCTGTCGCAATAATTTCTAAATCTTCCGGTTTGTTTTTGAGGGTTTTGACCACTTCATCGGCGGAGAGGAGGCCTAAATCCAGCACAGGATTCAGTTCATCCAGCACTACTACGGAATATAAACCAGAGGCGATCGCCCCCTTGGCAATATCCCACCCGCGCTGCGCTTCTAGTTTGTCAAATCGGGTAATATCGTCGGCTCCAAAAAACTCCGCGCGTCCCGTGCGAACCTGGTCGATGAGGTGAGGAAATCCGCGCTGTAGGGCTTCGATCGCAGCGTCTTCATCGTAGGTACGTCCTGGCCCCTTTAAGAAGCGCAGGAGCAGCACGCGAGTTTGCCAGGACGTGCGAATGCCCAACCCAATCGATCGCAGCACGACTCCCAGTGCCGCCTGCGATTTTCCTTTGCCCGCCCCGTCATAAACGTGGATTTGGCCGACTAAGCGTTCTCGTCGGGTTTGAGCTGTTCGAATACCGATACCCGTTCTTGTCATAGCGTTACGCCTGGTTCATGAACTTCAGCCGTCAAGGTCGATGAAACCTCCAGCATTCCTCAGAATAAAATAGTAACTCCATATATAGCGTTTGTTGTTACTAGTTAAACCTACTGAATGCTATCTATAGTAATCCTCATAAATTAAAACGATGGCGATGAAAGCTCGCCTACGGCGAGCTTTCATCGCCATCGTTTTAGGGTTTTATGCTTTTTATGAGGAGGGGAACCCCAAATTCGGGTGCTGGTATCTGTATTCTATGAAAAACGGGGAGACAATTGAGACATCAAGCACTGTGAGATAGTATTGCCCGATGCCTATTCCGGTATTGCCGCTCAAGATGATCGCGTTCCAGAGTTTACTGATGTTGGTGGCGATCGCTGTTGAAGCGTATGTTTTGCGGCGTGAATTGAAGCTGCTGCCTAAGCAGAGTATTGACTATGCGACGACGATCAATTTTTTATCGGTAGCGGTCGGGTGGGTGCTGTTTTTTAACTTTCAAGGGATTATTCCAGACGATCTTAGAGTAAAGCTGATTAACTGTATCTTCTTCGACCGATGGCAACAGGACATTTTGTGGGCCATCATTTTGGCGGCGGTAGTTACGTTTTTTGTTAGCTTTTTCGTCAAGTTTTTGGGATTGAGCCAACTCCGCCTCTTTTTGGGTGATAAAAAGAGTGAGGCAAAGGAAGATCAAAATCCGAAGACGCTTAAGTTTGGGGCATCTCGTCGAGCCGCACGAAATAATTTGGGAGGATCAGGGGAAGGGAATGCCGTGCTGAAAGCAAATGCCCTTAGCTATAGCGCGATTTCCTTGATCCTGCTGATTCGGTTCATGCTTCAAGGCAGCTTAAACGTACCTGTGCAGTAAGGCCAGTGCTGTGAAAAACGTAAAAGGTTTACAAGAGCTTCAAACCCTGATTGGCAACACCCTGAAAAACATCAAGCCATTTTCAGGGGAAACCTTGATTCTCTTGAGTTTGTTTTCCTGGGTGATGTCACTCCTGATTACGACGCCTTTTGTGAGAGATTTACTGGCGAGAATCGGGTGGATTTTTTTGACGTTAGGGCTGGGCTGGGTGCTGTCGGGGGTTAAGTACAAATTTCTGGGGATTGTGATTTATCCAGGGCCGTGGATTACAGGAGCACTCACCTGTGCTTTTATTTTCCACGGGTGGATTAATGATATTTCGATTGTGATTACAAGCTGGCCTCTGGTATCGGCGGCGATCGCCACGGTTCCAAAAATCCTGAAACATGGATTTGAACTGTTTAATCCGACCTATCCCGACGCGGCTAAGCTGTCTACTCCTCGTCAGGAGATGGTCAAGCTGTTTCTGTTTTGCTCGATTCTGAGCTGCTGGCTGCAATTTCACTTCCTGCTGCAAGCCTGGTTGCAAGATTATCCCAGTCTAATGGCCGACACGTTTGAGCGCAGCACGTTTGTGTATAAGCTGCCAACCAACACCAGCGATCGCTCTAGAGGCCAAGTGATTTTGAATCTGTTAGAGTCTGCGCTGCAAGATCGATTGGCGAGGCGGCCCTGGGGGGAGGTTGAGCGCTGGTTGATCAATGTAAATCAGGAAATTCCTAGCCTCACGTCTTCGGTGATGGCGACCATTCCTCACGTGAAGGAAGATTTGCAGTGGCGCGTTGAGGCTCAGGTGTTACCGGGCAATCCCGACTATGTTTTGCGGATGCGGACGATTTGGGATGGCCCTAGCTCCAGACCGGGCGGCTATTATCTCGAAAAATCCTGTAATGTGGTGCAGGTCTTAGGCAGTACCGTGTCTGGCCCGATTCGAACGCCCGGTATTGCTAATACTCCGTCTACAACGGTTAGCCAAATTACCTGTCAACCTACTGAAGGGCCGATCTGGCTACAGCCCTTAACGTGAGTCTCCAACAAGGGGGGTAGTAGTGCGTTGCACTACTACCCCCCTTGGGAAAACGAAAAGAAAACACGTTTTCTCAGCAATTCTCAGTATGCAATAAGTGGCAACGCAAGCCCGCCTGCGGCGGGCTTGCGTTGCCACTTATTGCATACTGAGAATTGCTGAGAAAACGTGTTTTCTTTTCGTTTTCCCAAGGGGGTAGTAGTGCAGCGCACTACT
>DATNPS010000235.1:0-17334 GCA_036703095.1 Crinalium sp.
GCGATCGCCATTGCTGAATCAATTGACGACCCAAGTGCCAAAGTGAAAACGCTAGCTGCGATCGCCATTGAGTTAGCCAAAGCGGGGCAAGCACAGCGATCGCAGCAATTGTTTGACCGAGCTGAACGGTTAGCCCGACAAATTCCATCCAATGCGTATAGTGAACCGCACTACTACAGCAATTTAGCCTTGCGCGATGTCAGCATTCAGCTTGCTCAGGCCGGATACACACAACGCGCGCTGCAACTGGTGCGATCGCTTTCATCAAACGTGCGCAAAGCCGAAGCGCTGAATGAAATCGGGGCCGCACTAACAGCGGCGGGACAGACCGATCAGGCCAAGCAAACCTTACTCGATGCCCTGCAAGCGGCCAGAGGCATTACCGGAAGCTATGCCTACGAATCGAATGGCAGTTGTGGCAACGACAAGTTTGCCGTGATGTCAAAAATTGCGGCCAATTTGAGTGCGGTTTCTCAACTCAACTCGGCGCTGCAAATTGCCAGAAGCATTTCGGGCTGCGGTTCTGCCGATGGTTCAACGAGTCAGGACTATCAAGCCTGGGCATTTCTTGGCATCCTGAGTCATTTGTCTACCGTTCAAGACGTGCGGCAAACCTGGCAAAACGCTCAGTCCATATCCAGTCCGGTGGAAAAGGCAGCGACATGGGAAGCGATCGCCACCCGCCTGGTTGATTTAGGTGAACCAGCCTATGCCACCTTTATTGCTCAAAAACTGGCGACTGAAGTTCCTGTTCCCAATTTTCAATCGTCTCCGATGTGGGAACTGCAACAGTTTTCTGCGAGGGAAACGGCGCTTCAAACGATTGCGATCGCTCTTGCCCAAAAACAGCAGTTCACAGCAGCAATGCAGGTTGTTCAGAGAATGACAGACGTCATGCCTGCCAGTGCCTCTACGTTTAATTTCTCGCTGCGTCCGATGCCCAAGTCAGTCGCGATGGGTGAAATTGCTCATCAGTTGGCGATCGCAGGTCAAACGTCCAAAGCCATTGATCTCGCTAAAACCATTCCTGATCCAGAAGTCAAAGCGCTGGCATGGATTGCGATCGCAAGCGAACTGCAAACCAAAGGACAAACGACTGAAGCCGCACGACTACTGCGGGACTTACCCCTGCCTCCACCACCTGCCCCCGATGATTATTACTACACTTCTCAAATGAGTCACATCGCCGTGGCTCTGGTGACAGCAGGTCAAAGCGATCGCGCCCTCCAAATTGCCCGTTCGTTTCCCGATACAAATACCCAGGAAAGCCTTCTGGCGGATATTGCCGTGCGGATGGCCGAGTTAAACCAGATTGAACCTGCCTTAAATCTGGCAAAACCTTTGACATTACCGGGATTGCGAGCGACAGCTTTCTCTCAAATTGCAAAACAATTGGCGAACACAGGACAACTTGCCCAGGCGTTTCAAATTCTGACCACTGAACTGATGCCCAGCGAATGGGAAAAAGATGAAATGCTGGCTGATGTTGCTAATCGATATGCGCAGCTAGGACAGCAATCACAAGCGCTAACGACTGCCGAAGCAATTACCAACATCGAAATCAAAGCTAGAGCTATGGCGGCGATCGCCGTTCCTTGACGGTCTAGCACAAAGTGCAAATTTGATAGCCCAATTTTACGTACACGACGCGCACACAAAATTGAGCTATTGGGATTGTGCAGCGCGCAATCCCAATAGCCCATGTGTCGAATTCACGTCAACAAAAATAGGGGCACTCATTGAGTGCCCCATGCTCACCATCATGTCCCCCTTAACATGATGAAAATCAAACTATGTATCCCTGGCAGACATCTTGGCTAAAGAACTAATACGCAATCAGCTGCATCTCACGCTCTAGCTGATTCACTAGAAACTGATCCCCTTTTGCCTTGGCCACTTCTAACCGATGGGCTAGACGCCGCTGAATATTTTGCCGATGAGTATTAGAAACTTCGTTCATCATGGCTTGCCGATTCAAAAACGCAGGATGCAACTGGCCAGGACGCATATGGGCAGGAACGGTTACAGGGGTAGCGGCCCGCTTGACAGGCTTGACTGCCTCAAGATCGTTTGTTGATGCCGTTCCCGCTGATGTTGTTTGATAACTAGCACCACGATACTTTAGACCCAACACGGGTTGCGGTGCAGGGACATGTCTTGGGTATTTAAAGTCAACGGTTTGGCCACGATATTGACCTTTAACGCCGCTCTCAACCATGTCGGTTGGCGTTGGCTCATAGTCATACCCGACTCCACGATAAACAAGTCTCATGATGGCCGCCTCCAGAATGCGTATCTTATGACCGAAAAGATGAGGCGCGTTCCTTCGGGTGCAACCCTACTTCCGTCTCTTTGGCGATCGCCTTCAAAACATGAAGCTTGCAAAAGAGATGAACGAATTAAACTTATTTCTGTATACTAGTTTACTATTTTAATTTTGATCCCGCAATTTAAGTAAAATTTACAGGAAGAAACTGGGGATCGCTTTTATGAGATTGGGGATCAATCCCAACAGCACAGGGATCAAGAATTCAATATAAGGAAACCGACATGTTGCAACGCTGTATCCAGGGTTAGATATTTCGCTATATAGCTGTAGACACATTAGTTAACATGAATTCAATAGCGCTATTTTAGCCGTGCGACGCACGGCTAAAATAGCGCAAAAATATGCCCCGCACGTCGTGCGGGGCATATTTTTGCGCGCTCGTCAAATTCACATTCAGTCAAGACATTGAAAAACAAAGGGAGTGTGTGAGCTTCGCCTCCAGCCAAGGGTTCTCCCGCTACACCCCATCCTCATCCAGTTCACGTATTTTGATTTGAAGACACAAGAATTAGAGAATTTTTGATCCCCAGTTTTTAATGTTCTGCTTTAGTCCTGACGCTCTACCCACTCCGGAACATAACGCCAAGCTTTACGCAGTTCTTTATCGAGTTCTTTGTAGTTGGGTTCTTTTTCCTCCACAAGATGCCAAAACCGAGAGGAGTGGTTTAAGTGGACGGTGTGGCAGAGTTCATGAACAAAGACATAGCGCACTAGGGAAGGCGGCAAAAAGAGGAGTTTGTAGTTCAAACTAATTGAGCGATTGCTAGAGCAACTGGCCCAGCGAGTTTTTTGGCCTCTAACGGAGACAGCGTCAAAAGGAAGCTCGACCTCCTCACTCACCCGATACAACCAGGACTCCAGATGAAGCTTGGCTTTTCGGGCTAACCACCGCTGAAGCATCTGCCGACACGCCTCAACATCGTCGATCGCCCCCTGAATGATTAATTTATGAGCGATCGCCGATGTTAGACGAGTTTGACCGTCCTTGGTAGGTCGATAGGTCACAGCCCAGTCTTCAGGAATCGATCGCAGCGGAATTTTCTCTGGCAGAGTGCTGTGAGAGGCTGGCCCTAAAGATAGGCGTTCGGCCTCAATTCGTTCGATAGTTTTCGCAATCCAGTCTTGCCGTTGCCGCACCATATCGGGGATTTTGCGCTGGTCAAATCCTTTAGGGACGACAACCTCAACCTCGCCAAGGTGAGACACCTTGATGGAGACGTGTTTTGCCCTGGGGCTAACTCGAACCTGATAGCCCGCCGTGGAAATTAACTTTGGCTTAGAGTGCTTCACAGGAAAAACGCCGATCGCAGATTGAACGCTACCCATCATTATCAACAAAAGATTTCTTGCTGTAATTTTTCTGGGGACGGTTGCCTAAGAAGTGCAGTTACACGCTCTATAGAACCATTACCCAGATGATAGGTGAATCGATTTGACAGGTATAGCTGTCGTCATGTCTGTTAAGACATCAAGAACCAAGGGGGTGTGGGGGCAAAGCCTCCACGCAAAGGTTTCACCCCTGCATCCCGCCTTAATTCAAATGACTACAGCTACAAAAGGATAATACATTTGTACCACTATCAACTCGCTTGAGCCAGAAAATCCAACAAAATTTGCTGGTGTGGTTTGCCAAGCGGCTTTACCATCCCGGCTTTGGCAGAGTAGCGATCGCCTCGCACGATATCTGCGGGTGCAAACAGCCCCATATCCCACCCTTCGTAAAGGGTCAGATCCTCAACGTCAACGGTGAGAGGTGCCGAGAACACATGACGAGTCACCTTCGCATCCAGGGTATAGGACTTGAATTGGGTTAAGTGAGGAGGAACATAGCCAATCTCCTCCTTTAACTCTCGCCACATAGCCTCTTCAGGCGATTCGCCGGGGTCAAGATGCCCCCCAAAGAAGCCCCAATAACCAGGATAGGCAATTCCTGGGATGTCATCCCGAAGTTGTAAAAGAAATTGGCAGTCTTGGTACAGAATGGCGATCGCCACTTCGACGGTCATGAGTCTTCTCTCCAGCGTTTCTGTTCTTCGATGTAGGCTTCGCCATACTCCTGTCCGCCCAGAGGAATGCTCTCGTAATGCACCCGACCTTTGACGGAAATCTGCTCTCCACTTTGCCGGATGGGATCGTCTTGCCGGATGGGATTGTCAGTGAGCACCCAAATCGTACCAGTGTCGTCTTGCAGTTGATAGACTTGACCATTCACCAGGGGAACGCGATCGCCCACCCGCCCCTTTAGATAAACGGTTGAATCAACCTCAGATGGCTGAATCTCCCGGATAGTTCTGGGACTCCACGGCCAGCGCCAGCTAAATCCCTGTGAACCAGACGGAGTTGCACTCCCACAGCCTGCTAAAAAGAGCAGCAGCACCAGTGTGCTCAAAGGTTTATAGCCACCAAAGAGAGAGGTAGGACAAAGGTTATGTGGAAACCCGCGCAGAACATGGGTTTTCACACAATCCTCTGCTTCAACCGTCTTGGCAGTTACTATACATTCAGAAAATTTGCGTTCAATCATTTGTAAGATGGATGGGTTGTGGGAGATACACTACGCTCACCCCCTACTCTCAACCTAATTCTGAACCTACTTTCATGGCAAACATACTCGATGGCAAAGCCCTGGCCGAAAAACTTCAAGCCGACCTGACCGAGCAAGTAAAAACGCTACAACAACAGTTTGGTCGTCCCCCCGGCTTGGCCGTGCTGATGGTAGGAGACAACCCCGCGAGTGCCGCTTACGTCAGAAACAAAGAGCGGGCCTGTGAGCGGGTAGGGATTGCGTCATTTGGCAAGCACTTACCTGAATCCGCCGCGCAACAAGAGCTAGAGCAAATTATTGATGAGCTGAATCAGAACGATCAGGTTGATGGTATTCTCATCCAGCTTCCTCTGCCCGATCATCTAGACTCGATCGCCCTGTTAAATCGTATCGATCCCAGCAAAGATGCCGATGGTCTTCACCCCACCAATATGGGACGGCTCCTGCGGGGTGAACCGGGCTTACAAAGCTGCACGCCTGCCGGGGTCATGCGTTTACTAGAGGAATATCAGCTAGAGGTGAAGGGCAAACAGGCGGTTGTTATTGGGCGCAGTATTTTGGTGGGCAAACCCCTGGCGATGATGATGTTGGCAGCAGATGCAACCGTAACGATCGCCCACTCTCGCACCACGGATTTAGGGGCGATCGCCCGCACGGCTGACATTCTCGTAGCTGCCGTCGGTCGGCCCAAACTCATTACCCCAGACATGGTAAAGCCCGGAGCTGTGGTGATCGATGTAGGCATGAATCGAATTACCACTGACAGTGGTTCCCGCCTGGTTGGCGACGTAGACTATGAGGCGGTTCGGGAGGTTGCCGAATGGATTACCCCCGTTCCCAAAGGAGTTGGGCCGATGACTGTCACCATGCTGTTGCACAATACAGTATGGAGCTATCGCCAACGGATCTAGCAGACATGCGATTATGGATTGAGGCTTAGTGTAAGGAAATGACAAGTTCACAGAATCAAGGGATGGTTATGACACCCACACTTTCCACTGCCGTCTTTGACCTGTCGGCTTATCTGGCCGAGCGGCAAACCATCGTCGAGGAAGCGCTCGATCAATCCATCGAGGTGGTCTACCCAGAAAAAATTTATGAATCCATGCGCTATTCTCTGATGGCAGGAGGAAAGCGCCTACGTCCGATTCTGTGCTTGGCAACATGCGAACTGGTAGGTGGCACTCTAGAAATGGCATTGCCAACCGCCTGCGCGCTGGAAATGATTCACACCATGTCCTTGATCCATGACGATTTACCGTCCATGGACAACGATGACTACCGTCGGGGCAAATTGACAAACCACAAAGTTTATGGCGAAGATGTCGCCATTCTGGCCGGGGATGGGCTGCTGGCCTATGCCTTTGAGTTCGTCGCAGCGCAAACCAAACAGGTACCCGCCGAGCGCGTGGTGCAGGTCATTTGCAAACTCGGACGTGCGGTTGGCGCAGCAGGCTTGGTGGGCGGTCAAGTCGTTGATTTAGAATCAGAGGGTAAGTCAGATGTTTCCATCGACACCCTTACCTTTATCCATCGCCACAAAACGGGCGCGCTGTTAGAAGCCTCTGTAGTCTCAGGAGCCATCCTGGCCGGAGCCTCTAGTACTGAATTGAGTCGCCTGTCCAAATACTCTCAAAATATTGGGCTGGCGTTTCAGATCGTGGATGATGTGCTGGATATCACCGCGACCCAGGAAGAATTAGGCAAAACGGCAGGTAAAGATTTACAGGCTCAAAAGGTGACATACCCCAGCCTATGGGGCATTGAAGAGTCAAAACGACAGGCCGATCAACTGGTCGCTGAAGCTAAAGCCCAATTGGAAAGCTTTGGGGAACAGGCTCATCCACTGATGGCGATCGCAGATTATATTACAGCCCGAACTCATTAGGGGTTGACGACACATGCAGGACATCGGTCTTATCTTTGACAACCACGTTTTGGTAGTCGCGCTCATTGCCTGTGGACTGGCTCAAGTCCTTAAGCTGGTCATTGAATTGATCCGGCATGGTAAAGTCACCTTCCGCACCCTGGTTGAAACGGGTGGGATGCCCAGCTCTCATTCGGCCTTAGTAACGGCATTAGCCACCGGAATTGGGCAAACCGCAGGCTGGGAAAGTACCGAATTTGCCCTTGCTTTTGTATTTGCCGTCATCGTTATGTACGATGCTGCTGGAGTGCGGCAAGCCGCAGGTAAACAGGCCCGCTTGCTCAACCAAATTGTGGATGAGCTATTTCACGACAGTTCCCTCAACGAAGACCGCTTGAAGGAGTTGCTCGGCCATACCCCAGTTCAGGTCGTTGCTGGAGCAATTTTAGGCACTGTCATTTCCTGGTTGGCCAGTCCTGCCTACTAATACCAATTCAATATAGCGTTCACCAATAGATTATGAACCAGGAGTGTGGGGGCTGTGCCCCCAGTCAGGGGTTTCACCCCTGTACCCCGTTCAAATTTTAGTTGCGATCGCTATATGAGGCTGCAACTTTATTAAAGGGGTTGTGGGGGTGTCTGCCACAAAAGGGGCAACGCCCTCTCCCCCCTTCCAATTCGGTGTAGCTGCAATGTCTGCCACAAAAGGGGCAACGCCCTCTCCCCCCTTCCAATTCGGTGTAGCTGCAAATGGAAACGATATCACACCAGCAATTCTTATTGCGCTTCCACCAACTACGGGTTTTGCTCGTCCGTCGGGTGCCTAAAACGTATAGAGAGGCAATCCTCGTCTGAGCGAAAACTGCCTCTCTATAAGGTATTCACAGGGTTTATGTTTAGGGTCTTTATATCAGCTGACCCCAATTCAAACTATTCTAGTGTGGCAGATTTAGCCCATTTTTCTGGTTTTCTAAGGTTCTTTTAAGATTGCTTGGGAAAGACAGAAGCAGAGGGCAGAGAACAGAAGGCAGAATTTTATGCCCACACTTATTTACGGTGAGAAATGACTGTTTTACGGTGAGAAATGACTGTCCCTTCTCCATCCTCCCCAACCCTGACTCCTGACTCCTGACTCCTGACTCCTGACTCCTGCCTTCACTCATTTTTTTTGCGAATCTGCTGTTCATCCCTCCGTTTGGCTCGCTGCTCAAGACGATATAACCAGACCATTAGAGCGACTACACCAACCTGGAGGGCCAAATTGGGAATAGCTGCACCAATCTCGCGACCTGACAAGAGCTGGGCCAGAAACACAACAGCCCCAATAAATCCAGATGCTCCACAGGAAATGTAGACAAACTGCCTCAAGCCTCGGTAAGGAGCCTTAGCTTCCGCTTTGAGACGAGCATATTTCTCCTGGCTCAACTGGTACGGATTTGATTTAGAGCGAGATTGAGACGGTGGATCAGCCATAGCGTTCAGGACGGGAAATAGTTTGAAACCCAAATTTGAAACCTAAGTTTAAGGGCGAGAAGCAACGCCCCTCGCCCTCAAAGTTTAATTTACGCCTCTCAGGCATTTACCACAATCCCCGTTTGCCGCTGGGGTGAACGGTAGCCCAGTTGGTTCGGGCCATCGCCAGTTGCTCATCGGTGACCTTAGCGCCAGTCAAATTCGCACCACACAGGTTCGCACCGCGCAGGTTGGCATTGCTGAGATACGCATAGCTCAGATCGGCTCCCCGCAAGTCGGCTCCCTGCAAATCGGCATGGCTGAGGTAGGCTCGTGCCAAATTCGCATTTTTGAGCACCGCCTGACTGAGGCTGGCCCGTCCAAAGTCGGTGCTGAAGAGATTGGCTCCTTGAAAATTAATGCGGTGAAGCTGCGACTGATGAAAATTAGCCCCAGACAGCGTCACCTTCTGTAAATTCAAGAGGCTCAGGTCGTGATAGGTAAAATCACGTTTGCCTTTGTCATAAGCCAGCAACAATTCGTCAGCCCCCAGTTTTGGGGTGATATGTGGTGCGCCACCCGAATTAGAGCCTCTGGTCGGTTCTACGGTAGCAGGTGTCGTTTTTGCCGCAACGGGGCGACGACGCATTCCGGTAGACATTCCGGTGGAGTCGCCCAGAGCAGACTTGGCCTGACGGGCACGAATAGCCGCAGCCATACGAGCAGACGGCGAGGAGGGAGACGACGGATCGCCCAGGTCAACCGACTCTCCAGACGCCATTCCATAATTGCTGTGGGAATGCGAAGGACGATTGGGCTTTGTCACCATACTTTGCGCAAGGCTGTCTAGATACGGCTCTAGATCCAACGCCCTCAAAACTTCTGCGGCATTCTGGTAGCGATGGCGAACCGACACTTCCAACATTTTTTTCAAAACGGAGGCAAAGTGGTCGCTGATATGAACCTGATCGCGCCACAGCATTTCGCCAGTGACAGGATCATAGTCCAGATCTTTAGGCGATCGCCCCGTTAACAGATAAATGCAGGTGACCCCCAACGCATAGATATCACTGGCATACACAGGCCGCATGGCCATTTGCTCAGGAGGTGCGTAACCTGGAGTTCCGATCGCATAGGCCGTTAAGGCCGTTTGCTCAGAAGCGCCTGCCCGGACGGGGTTGACCTGATCTTTCACAGCACCAAAGTCAATCAGCACCAGCTTTTTATCTTGAGTACGGCGAATCAGGTTGGCTGGCTTAATGTCGCGATGGATCACCTGCTGGGCGTGAATGTATTGCAGCATGGGCAATACTTCACTCAAAAATTGCTTGACGCCTGCTTCACTAAAGGGGCCAGAGCGCTTTACCTCCTGCTGGAGGGTAGAACCGCTAATATATTCCTGGACTAAATAAAATTCCGCGTTCGCTTCAAAATAGTCGAGTAACCGGGGCACCTGGGGATGATTGCCAATCTTACCCAGCGTTTTGGCCTCTCGCTTAAACAGCTCACGGGCCATATGAAGCACGTGAGGAGACGAAGCAGCTGGGCGTAACTGCTTGATAACACAGTAGGGATTGCCCGGTAGAGATTCATCGTGCGCCAGAAATGTAGCTCCAAAACCACCCTGCCCTAGAGCTTGAATGATCCGATAGCGATCGCGCAACAATAACTTTGACCCACAAGCTTGGCAAAGCTCAGTATGAGTCAAATTTTCTGGATGAGGGCAGGCTGGATTTAAGCAGTAGCTCATTCGGCATCACTCGCTTTGTTGACCGCCGGGTGTCACCATTCAAGAATCTGGAAGTCCGACACCTTTACTCTAATTATCTTTCCAAGAAAGGCAGGTTGAAGCGCCATCCTCATGGCAAATCTCTTAAAGAGTTGCTAAAGATAGCCTCATTTTGCTTAAAATCGCTGTGAAAGCCCGCAACATCACGAACGTTTGTCAGGCCCAGTGGACAATTCATCACGAGTGTTTCTAAAAAAATCTTCACAACATTAGCCTAAAAGATCGTGATTTTTTGAATAGGTCTGCCAAACCTCTGCTGAGTGTACCAGCAATTCTGGTTATGCAAATTGGCGGCAGTACAGTTCGCCGCAGGTGAGCTTGCACCGCTGCCAATTTCGGGTTGAGCGCACCCAACTCAAAATCGGTTTCAAACTGAGAATTGCTAGGAACGTACATCAGGAGATAACACTATAAAAAGCCGATCGAGTATTCCAGAGGGATACTGCTCCAATTTCTATAGCGGTCGTTCACCACGAGCTATGCCCCTCAAACGGTTCTTAGAATCATGGATACATTAAAACCAAATTTTTAATGTTGGAAAGCATGGCAGAGCCACACTTTCCGAAATTAAGTTTCGAGTTTTATTAAATTCACGATCCTTAGCCATCATGAAGGTCAGACTTGCGCCGAGGTTCCTTGCGGGAGCGGTAGAATAATGAAGCTAACGTAACGATTTAGGATGAATCAGGTTAGGAGCGTCCTGATGACAGATACGGACGGCAATTTTGAGACAGCCAGATGGCTTGTCCCTAACGTTAACTTCATTCTCAGACTGACTCAACAAAAAAGCAAGTAAGGGTAATGCGTATCTCTCTCAATTGGCTGCGGGAACTGGTAGACCTGACAATGACCCCACAAGAGTTAGCTGAAAAGCTGACCATGGCTGGGTTTGAAGTAGAAGACATTGAGGATCGCCGCACCTGGGCAGAGGGTGTTGTTGTCGGCAGGGTTTTAGAGCGTAAGCCGCACCCCAATGCAGACAAGCTCAGCGTATGTCAGGTGGATATTGGGGCCGCAACCCCATCTACGATTGTCTGCGGCGCGGCAAATGTTAGGGCTGATATTTATGTGCCTGTAGCCACACTGGGTACCCATTTGCCTGTGATTAATCTGACAATCCGCCCTCGGAAGTTGCGGGATGTACCGTCAGAAGGCATGATCTGCTCGCTAGCCGAAGTGGGGTTAGCCAAAGAGTCTGCTGGGATTCATATCTTTCCTCAAGAAAATCTCACGGTTGGTAGCGACGCTAGACCGCTTTTGGGCCTGGACGATGTCATTTTGGATCTTACCTCCACGGCCAACCGGGCAGATGCGCTCAGCATGGTTGGTGTAGCACGAGAGGTCGCAGCCCTCACCGGAGCCAAGTTAAAGTTACCTGAGATTCCAGACAGCCCAGTCAATCCAGATGGAACCGATCTGGCCCTGCGAATTGCCGAGACGACAGCCTGCCCTGTTTACATCGGCACCATAATTGACAATGTGAAGATTGGCCCGTCTCCAGAGTGGCTTCAGCGGCGCTTGCAGGCCGCAGGAACCCGGCCTATTAATAATGTGGTGGATATCACAAACTACGTGCTCCTGGAATGGGGACAACCGCTACACGCCTTTGATCGCGATCGCCTCCAGTCGGTTGCCAAAACCACTCCACTCACTATTGGCGTTCGGTTTGCCCAGAATGGTGAAACCCTGACGACCTTAGATAGCCAAAATCGCACGCTGCAAGAGCAAGCGCTGTTAATCACGGCAAACGATCGGCCCGTTGCGCTGGCTGGCGTGATGGGCGGCGAGGAAACGGAAGTTCACGCCGATACGCAAAACCTGATGCTGGAAGCGGCACTGTTTGATTCGGTCTCGATTCGGCGATCGGCTCGTTCCCAAGCGTTGCGCACGGAAGCGTCATCCCGCTACGAACGGGGAGTCAACCCGGCAGAACTTCAGGTGGCATGTCGTCGCGCCCTGCAACTGATTACCGAACTGGCAGGCGGCACGGTTGGCACTCAGGTGATTGCCGATGCTCGCCCCAGTCAGGCCGCCACTCGCACGATTGAACTGCGGCTAGAGCGCCTTAATCAGGTGCTTGGCCCAATTAACCTGAAACCGGACGCTAACGGCAGCCTATCGGAAGATCCACCTAGCGACGATGATATTGGCGAACTGCAAGCCGAAGATGTAGAGCGGACTCTAAGTGCGCTGGGATGCCAGTTGACGCTGATTGAGGATGGCGTTTGGAACGTGACCGTTCCGCCCTACCGCTACCGAGATATGGAGCGCGAGATTGACCTGATCGAAGAAGTGGCGCGGCTGTATGGCTATAACAACTTCTGCGATACACTTCCCGCCAAAACGGAACCGGGCTATCTTTCAATTGAACAGGCGTTGACGCAAAAGATTCACGCCGCGTTTCGAGCGGTTGGGTTAACGGAAGTAATGCATTATTCGCTGGTGAAACCGACGGGTAGTGACGAGCAGATTGTGCTCAGTAATCCCTTGTTTGTCGAGTATTCAGCCCTCCGTACCGAGTTGCTGTCTGCTTTAATTGATGCCTTTCAGTACAACCTGGAGCAGGGGAACGGGGCACTGAATGCCTTTGAAATTGGTCGCGTATTCTGGCGTGAGGAAGATGGCCTGAGCGAGATGGATATGGTGGCCGGAATTTTGGGCGGCGATCCGTCCACAGGTCGCTGGGTGCGCGGTGGTCGTGAGCAGTCGATGACTTGGTATGAAGCAAAAGGTATTTTGGAGCGGGTGTTCCAATACCTTGGCCTGACGGTGGAATATCAGCCCGATCGCCGCAATTCGCTGCTGCATCCCGGACGAACCGCTTCACTGTGGATTCAGGGCGATCGCTTGGGCACATTTGGCCAACTGCATCCTCAAGTTCGTCAAGAGCGCGGTCTACCCGATGAGGTGTATGTGTTTGAGCTTCATCTGGACGCGCTGTTGAAGCCGCTGGAGCGAGAGGAAAGCCTCACACCGCTGTTTAAGCCGTACTCCTCGTATCCGTCCTCCGATCGCGATATTGCCTTCTTTGCCCCGGTTCAATTCTCGGTAGCGGAGATTGAGCGAGCCGTGAAAAAAGTAGGTGGTGCGTTGCTGGAGTCGGTCGAACTATTTGATGAATATCGTGGTGAAAACGTCCCCGAAGGGAAGCGCAGTCTGGCCTTTCGGTTGGTGTATCGGTCGGGCGATCGCACCCTCACCGATGACGATGTGGAACCCGTACATCAGAAAGTGCGTGAAACGCTAGAAGAGAAGTTCCGTGCTTCGTTGAGAAGTTAGGCCCTTAGACACCGGGTGTTTTCAAAACACCCGGTGTCTGTCCCCACACCTGCTTAAAAATTACTCAATCCTTTGAGACCCAACATGCCGAAATACATTCTCTGGGGCAGCTATTGCGAAGACGTATTAGAGAAACGTGCCCCGCATCGTCAAGCTCACTTAGATGGACTTGCTAAACAAAAAGAATCGGGGGTGCTAATCACGATTGGCCCCACCCAGGATTTAACCAAAGTCTTTGGGATTTATGAGGCCACCGATGAAGCGACCGTTCGCCAATTAATTGAAGCCGATCCCTATTGGCAGAACGGCATTTGGACGGAGTATGACGTGAAGGAGTGGATTCAGGCGATCTGACGCGTTCCATGCTCTTGGCAAAAGCTTAGAGCGATCGCCACATCGCTGGTTTGCTGAGGATAGGCGATCGCCGGACGGTCTACCACCACCAATTTCACCCCTAACTCACGCGCGATCTCTCGTTTAATATCCTCGCCTCCGGGTGCTCCCGACGCTTTGGTAACGACCATTGAAATGTGCCACTGGTGCCAAAGCGATTGTTCTAACTCAGCGGAAATGGGGGGACGAATGGCAATCAGTCGGTCGGGGGTGAAGCCTGATTCGAGTGCGGATTGGAGGGCGATCGCCGAGGGCAAAATTCGGGCAAATAGGGTAGTTCGTTCCTGCCAGGGCTTAAAGAGGGCAAATGGTCTGTAGCCAATTGTTAGCAGAACTCGCTGGTTTTCCAATAGGTTTGTTGCCAGCAGTGCCTCAAAACTCTCAACCCTCACCTCATTCGTCTCAACACCCTGTACCCCACACCCCACACCCCGCTCATATCGCAAATACGGCAGTTGGAACCGTTCGGCCATCGCGATCGCCAACTGTGAAATTTCTACTGCAAAAGGATGAGACGCGTCCAGGATGGCGCAAATATGGTGCTGGTGAATGAAGGAGCGCAGCGAATCCTCATTCAATCGGCCCACCCAAATCTGTAACAACGGATCATGAGGATAGAGCGATCGCGCCGTTTCGGTAGTAACGGTGATCACGCAGGGAATATGAGCTTGCAGGAGGGCGATCGCGAGTTGGGCGCTTTCTTGAGTGCCTCCAATTAGCCAAACGGGTGTGGGGTGTGGGATGTGGGGTGTGGGGAACACTCGACAGATTACCCAAATTTCACTTTGTAGAGTTGAAATAGCTCACCGGGTAGCTTTTTCACGATCTGGGCACCGGAGGCTTGAATCAGCTTTTGCCATGCGGTCAGCGGTTCTAAAAATACTTCAGCCCCCAAATAAGTTTCTAGAATGGCCCAGTTTTCGGCGAGTGGCGAATCGGGGTCAATCGCATCAAAGACAAAAATGCCGCCCGGTTTCAGAACTCGCTTCACTTCGGCCATAACGGTAGCCCAGTAGCCTAGAGAGTAGTAACAGCTAAATCCAGTGGCGATCGCCAGGTCAAACTGAGCATCATCATATTTCAGTTGCTGTGCGCCACCAAGCTGTACGCCTTTGAATAACTTTGAATTGAGCTGAGGGCCACGCGCGTTGAGGGTTTCCTGGGCGATCGCGCTAATATCCTGACCGTAAAAAAAGGCATCCCAGTCGCGCCAGGGATAGATTAGAAAACTAACGCCACAGCCAATATCGAGACAGCGCTGATTTTTCTGCGGTTTTGCCAGATTCCAGAAGGGCGATGTAATTCGGCCTGCCAGCGCGCCAGAACGCCATTCTGCATAAATCGGCATGGCTTCTACTTCGGCAGGAAGCTCAAAGGGTTCGCGACGATACTCACGGTTAAAGCGGAGGGCTACGTCAGCGATATTGCCAGGGTTGGGATCGGAGCGATCGCTCAAGAAGCCTGACAGTCCTTGATCTTTAGCCCCTTGGCGCTGTTCTTTAGGCATGAATATGGAGGATAAAGAATAAAACGAAACTCAACAGCAGTTCCCACGTATGGCAAGCGGTGGCAGCGTAGGCTCGCCTGCGCTGCCACCGCTCGTGGTTTCAAAATGAGAATTACTGGAAACTCAACCAGCGGATTAACTAACAAAACGTTGCATGTAGATTGGGTTAAACCTAGCGAAACCCAACATTAATGGAGGTTTGAAGTTGAGTTTCGTTTCTCAACCCAGCCTACGATTTTTCAAGGGTTTCAGGAGTTTTGTCAGTCAATCAGCAACGAGTGCCACTTATCCCTTTAAAGCACGGTTAAAGTTTTGACGGTAGGACTTGTTGGCTAACAAAAAGGGCCATAGTGCGGTTAAATAAAGCCGCCCTTGGCTAAAGTTGGTGCGATCGAAACCTGTCCAGAATTTGATAGCACCTCCCACGTAGATTCCGATCAATATCCAAGGAATTAATCCAGCCATACCTCATCTCCTCGTTATAGAAAGAGCATTGGATAACTACACGACTAGCCTTAATGCTTCCGTTATCGTGCGCTCTATCTTTCAGTGTAGGATAGCGGCTTGAACTCCTGCTATATGAGTACGTAACACCGCCGTCTTGGCGATTAGAAAACTGCCGAGACAGCGGTATTCCAGCAAGGCTGTGCCGATGCTTTAGATCGTTGCGGTTTGCATCGTGAGAATCATTGATTTGTTTAATCTGCAATCGTAAGGCTGATCTCCTTCGATAAGATCTAAGAGAATGCCCTTTATCAACAGCATCAATGGAACGTCTGCACACCTGGCTATTCCATCTTGAGCAGTTCGCGAATACGCTGGTGGCCAACCAGTTGAGCCATCTGACGCCGCTCAGTATTGGAATTATTTTTGCAGCGGGCCTGTTTACCAGCCTGACGCCCTGTATGCTCTCAATGCTGCCCATTACGATCGGGTATATCGGTGGATATGAAGCCAAAAGTCGGCTTCAGGCCGCCGCGCAGTCTACCTGGTTTTCGCTGGGTCTGGCGACAACGCTGGCAGGATTGGGAATTTTGGCAGCGATCGCCGGGAAAATTTACGGTCAGGTTGGCATCGGTCTACCCATCGTGGTCAGCATCATCGCGATCCTGATGGGCCTGAATTTGCTGGATGCCCTGCCGCTCCGTCTACCGTCCTTTACTGGGCTAGACTTCATTTCTAAAGAATGGCCGGAAGGAGTACGGTCTTATTTACTGGGCCTAACCTTTGGTCTGGTGGCTTCGCCCTGTAGCACTCCCGTCTTGGCGACCCTGCTGGCCTGGGTGTCTACGACGCAAGATCCCATTTTGGGAAGTGCGCTGCTGCTCTCCTACACGGCAGGCTATGTCGCGCCACTGATTCTGGCAGGCACATTCACAGCATCGATTAAAAAATTGCTAGAGCTGCGCCGCTGGTCTAGCTGGATTACCCCAGCCAGTGGTGCTCTGCTGGTTGGATTTGGTGTATTTTCCCTACTGTTTCGTTTCTTCCCGGCTGGGAGTTTTTAGGTTCGCATGACGTCAGAACATCCAGGTTCCGCTACACCATTTAGCGTAAAAGCCGCTGTCAAACATTACTTTCAAAAGGAACTGCTGCCCCTGTTAGCCGATTTGCGGCTAGCCATCCTGCTCTTGCTCACGATCGCCATCTTTAGCATCTCCGGCACAGTGGTTGAGCAGGGTGAATCCCTGGCCTTTTACCAGGCCAACTATCCAGAAGACCCAGCGCTGTTTGGCTTCTTAACCTGGAAGGTGTTGCTGACGCTAGGGCTAGATCATGTCTATCGCACCTGGTGGTTTTTGGCCCTGCTGATTTTGTTTGGCTCCAGTCTAACGGCCTGCACCTTTACTCGACAGTTTCCCACCCTGAAAGCAGCTCAGCGGTGGAGCTATTACACCCAACCACGACAGTTTCAAAAGCTGGCGCTAAGTGCTGAGCTGGATCACCTGGATGCGGATGCCGTCGTGCCTCTGCTGGAAAAGAAACGCTACCGTGTCTTCCGCGACGGAGATGCCCTATATGCCCGAAAAGGCATCACTGGACGCATTGGCCCCATCATCGTCCACGCCAGTATGCTGCTGATTCTGGCAGGTTCCATTTGGGGATCGATGACCGGATTTGCAGCTCAGGAGATGGTGCCCAGCGGAAATACGTTCCGAATTCAAAATATTTT
>DATNPS010000268.1:0-9139 GCA_036703095.1 Crinalium sp.
GTATTGAGTCTGGATGTTCAACCCTTAAGCTCAAACCTGCCCAATGCGCTACCCTATACGCCCGTCTCGTTACCGGAGCTATTAACGGGCGGTGACTTAGCAGGAGCAACCGGGCTAACGGTCGATCCCGATGGCAACGTGCGGTTAACCAGTACAGGAACGGTCATTCCAAGTTCAGCAGGAACGGCGATCGCCTCCGGCACTCTGGATGTCTCCAGTTCTACGACTTCAACGGCTCAGACGGGCGGCACCGTCCAAGTTCTGGGCGATCGGGTTGGACTGCTGGAGGCTAATATCAACGCCGTTGGAACCAGCGGTGGCGGTACGGTGTTGATTGGCGGCGACTATCAGGGACAGGGAACCGTCCCCACCGCTGACCAAACCGTGGTAGACCGTAACTCCACCATCCGCGCCGATGCGTTAACTAACGGAAATGGCGGCAGAGTCATCGTCTGGGCGGATGGCGATACGCGCTTTTGGGGTAATGTCAGCGCTCGCGGCGGCAGTGAAAGCGGCAATGGCGGATTCGCTGAAGTGTCCGGTCATGAAAATCTGCTGTTTGATGGCAATGTTGACCTCAGCGCGGCTAATGGCACTTTCGGCTCGCTTCTTCTCGATCCTCGCAACATTACGATTGTTGCAGCGGGCAGCAATGATAACGAATTAAGTCCATCTGATACGACCATCGCTGCTGGAGATGGCGGCTCCACGGCTGATTTCACCATCAGTCAGACGCTGTTAGAGTCTTTACCGGGCAATATTTCACTCGCAGCACTTGACAACATCACGATCGCTTCGGGCATTTCATTAAACTTTACGCCAGTCTTTGGCGGCGGCACCATTCAATTTACCGCCGATGCCAATGGGGATGGGGTAGGGGCGTTTTCGATGGACACAGCGCGTATCATTGCGACTAATGGACGCAGTTTAAGTATTTCAGGTCAAACCATTACCCTTGGAGATGTTACAACGACCTCTCGCATTAATGCTGCGGGAGGAATTACGCTGTCATCAGTAGGAGATATTACAGCAGGCAATCTCAATACACTTGGATTAACAGCTGGGTTGGCCTATGCGGGAGGCTCTGTTAGCGCCATTAGTAGTCAGGGAAATATCACTATCAACTCAATCGATGCTAGTAGTGGAGGTACAGCGGGCAGTGTAACACTGCAAGGTAATCTCGTGAATGTAGCGGGAACGATTCCTTCATTGCCCGCCGTGAGCATCTCGGTAGCTGGAGCAACCAATGGCACGGTCAACATTCAACATGCGGGTGGGCCAAATAACGTACCGTTTTTAATCGGTACCCCCAGCAGCAATGGCACAGCGGCAGGTATCGATCTGGGAGGCGCTGCACCCTATAGCGGTGCGTCATTTGCAGTCTTACCTGCAACCGGAAATGCGGTTGGCACTCCAACTGGATTGACGATTCAATCGGTAAACTCGGCTCCCACACTCTCTGCCAGTTCATCGCTCACCGTCACTCAAAATCAAACGCTCACCGTTCCCTTCAGCAGTTTGGGTGTGGCGGTTACGGATGCAAACGGGGATACAACTCAGGTGCGAATCGCCAGCATTGAGGCAGGGGCAACGGTGACGGTCAATGGATCTGTTGTCGGTGTGGGCGCTTTAGTGAAGACAGGTGATACGCTGACCTACACGCCACCTGCTGGAGCAACCGGGGTTCGAACGGCGTTTGTCTTACAATCTAACGATTTGAATAACGGAACCGCTGTACTGTCTAGCTCAAACTTGGCCCCTGTTCAAGTCAACGTTACAACGACCCCGACGCCGACGCCCACTCCGACGCCAACGCCCACTCCGACTCCAACCCCAACTCCCACTCCAGAAAATCTGCGTCGTGACCCTCGTATTGATATTCCGGGTACGACCGAGGTTCAAGTTCCTCAAACGGTGCCGCCCGTTAGTATTGACACGACCATTTCAACGCTGGAAGAAGGATTTACCAGCGACTTTGAATCGTACCTGGGATTGGAAGGAACGCCGATCGCCACTTTGGATGAAGCACGTCAGATTGCTGCTGATATTGAGCGTGCAACTGGCGTAAAACCTGCCTTTGTCTATGTCAGTTTTGTGCCACCTGGCGTTAACTTGCTAGCGAATGGGCCAATCCCACGCTCCGGCAATGACGAATTGGAACTGGTCGTAGTCACAAAGGATGTGGTCATTCGTCGGCGTATTCCTGGGGTGACTCGCGATCAGGTTTTGGCCAAGGCCCAAGAGTTTCGAGGTGAGATCACCAATCCTAGAAAAACACGCACAACCAGCTATCTACCATCGTCTCAACAGCTTTATCAATGGCTGGTTGCGCCCGTTGCCGCCGATTTAGAAACTCAGGGAATTAACAATCTGGTATTTTTGCCAGATGCTGGCTTGCGATCGCTCCCCTTTGCCGCGTTACACGACGGTCAGCAATTTCTGGTGCAGAAATACAGCGTGGGTTTGATGCCCAGCCTGAGCCTGACTGACACGCGCTATGAAGACATTCGCAATTCGTCCATGCTAGCGATGGGCATTTCTGAGAGCACTGAAGGTCAGGCACCCCTCCCGGCTGCCCGCATTGAGGTGACAACCGTGGTCAGTAGGCTATGGCGAGGAAAATTTGTTCTAGACGACCAGGCCACTCTGGAAAACCTGGAGCAGATTCGCCAGGAAACGCCGTTTGGCATCATTCACATGGCGACTCATGCGGATTTTGTGGGTGGCCCAATCGATAATTCTTACATTCAACTGTGGAACCACAAACTGCGGATGGATCAGGTTCGCCAGCTAGGGTGGAATAATCCGCCTGTGAACATGCTGGTGCTGAGTGCTTGTCGCACAGCGTTAGGGAATGAAGAGGCCGAATTGGGATTTGCCGGATTGGCGGTTCAAACGGGAGTCAAGACAGCCGTAGCAAGCCTTTGGTATGTCAGTGATGTCAGTACGGCGGCGCTAATGACTGGGTTTTATAGTGCCCTCAGCACGGCACCGATCAAAGCCGAAGCCTTGCGGGAAGCGCAAGTTGCCATGATTACAGGGCAGGTTCATCTAGAAAATGGCAGATTGGAGGGCTTGGCATTGGGTTCCTTAGCGTTACCAGCAGGCGCAGCCGAAAACGGTGAGCAAACTCTGGCGCATCCGTATTATTGGGCGGCATTCACGATGGTTGGCAATCCTTGGTGATCCCTTATGTTCGTGAATTTAATAAAACCCGAAATCAAGTTTGGAAAGTGCGGCTTAGCCGCACTTTCCAAACTTAAAAAATTGGTTTTAATTGACCCATAATTCTCACAGTGTATTTCGCATTCAATGAGATACAAGGGGGTATGGGGACTTCGCCTCTAGCCAGGGGGGAATCCCTGCGCCCCGGTTTTCGTACCTCATTAACTCAGAGAGTGCTGTATCTATCGTTCTGGTGGAAAGTAAAGAACCGGATGCCAACTGCGGCGAAGGATATCCGCTGTGAAACTGCCAACCGACCAGCCTCGCGGTTTGCCCAGACTGGCAGATGATGTGGCGATCGCACTAATATCGTGCTCTTGCGCCGCCATCAACATCTGCACAACGGGATTTCCCAATCGGGCTTGCGCTTTGACTGTTAATCCGACACTTTCCAGGTCGGCCTTCACCTGCTCCAGCTTCTCTTGAGCCTGCTTCAGGTTAAAGTCTTCCAGCTCTTGGGAACGGCTCACATCATCCACCACCCAACACAGCAAGCATTGATCAAACGAACTCTCTGCCTGATTTTGGGCAATATGCTTAATTTGTTGAATCAAATACTGCGACGTTTCACTGCCATCATAGGGAATCAAAAGATAGCGAAACAAATGGCGACAGCGCAGCTCAAGTTCCTCAGCCGTATACGTAGAAATCAGCTGAGGACGAAGCGCTAACGTTGGCGCAGGCCGCCGCTGGCATAGCTCCATCGTGGTGCTGCCAAATAGCTTTTCATCTAGCAAATTACGGCTCGGCATACCCAGAATGATTAGCTCACTCTGATACGTTTTGCTAACTTGCAAGATTTGCTCGATAGGTCGGCCCCAGTTCACCTCAATTTTTACGTCGATCCCATCGGGCACTTGCGAAAGCGCTGCCGAAAGGCGATCGCGTGCTTTCTCAACCTTTTCAGCGTTTGGACGAGGAACTTCGCGTTCCTCCGATAGCGGCAAGGTGTGCAGAAAAACAATTTGCTTCATCCCACTGGCAGCTAGACTGGGAACGAAATTCGCCAAGCGCTGCAAGCCGTCTGAAAAGTCTGTGCAGATTAGAGCACGTTGAAACATAAGCTGAGTGCAAATCCGTAGGGCGATAATCTTTAAGCTAACCCTAACATCTCAGTAAGCGCTCTTAATTCAGGAGAGAGCAAATTCAGATTGATAAGTATAGCGACTACAACTGCCGTTTGAACGGGGTGTAGGATTGGAACCCCTGGCTGGAGGCACAGCCTCCACACCCCCTGTACACAATCTATTTGTGAACGCTATAGCTAAATACTTGAGTGACCGATCAACTACAAAAACAGATGCCGCACGAAACAGGTCGCTTTAGGGACACACGCAATCTATTTAGGAATTGAAACTATTAAATCGGCGGGTTGAGGAAGCCTGTAACGCTTATTTCAAGACCTGGATTTAGGGAATTCGACAATCTCAGGCTCTGTCTCAACAGGATTTATGGAATCTCAGGAACAAACAAGATGAATACGAAGCACACTTTCAGTGGTGCAAGAGTTAGTGGTGCAAGAGGGAGTCGAGTGGACGCCCCAGCATCCCCAGCTCTTTCCCAGGTAGGAATGGAGCAAGAGAGGGAGGTCGCCTACTAGACAAGGCGAGGTCTTAGAACTGAGGCCCCGCTTCAATGCCCCACTGGTGCTTGAGAAAATGCTTGTACATCGTCTCACGCAGCATCATTTGCTCGTAAAGCTTCACCAGGAAGTGTTGAGCTTGTTCGCGGCTCATGTGCTCCACTTGAGATTCAAATGAACGCAGGCTGAATTGCTGTTCCAGTGAAAGTTCAACAGGTTGATTCATAGCTAACTCCATGTGTTCAGGTTTGATGCGTCGTAGGAGGCACAGAATTCGGCGAAGTCCAAGCTCCTACCTTTTTCTCCAGCGATTGCTATTAGGTCTAGATTGCCCAGAAGCAAAATAATCAATCAACTGTTGTATTACAAAAGATAACAATCATTTGACAAAAGTGCCCACCCCCGTTGGGGGTACTTTAGACTTCCTTCAAAAGTGGGTACTTTCCGGAACGAAATCCCCTTTTGGAGAGATAGCCTAACTAGCATCGCGGATCATCCTACAGACGGTTGCTACACAGCCGAGACCTAAGAAATGGCCTTGATTTGTTGTGTAGGTTTTGAGTAGTTTTAGCAAGTTAAAAATTGTAAAGATGTTCAACATAAACATATTTTTTGTGCATTCGCAAGTCAATGCGCTTCAAATTCCCAATGGATCTTCAACTGGGACATATGTGAAGAAATTATTTGGAGAGGAAATAGATTTGATAAGAAAATGAGTGTCGTTTGGTGGCAACTGGGTGAAAGGGCGATGAGGAGGGGATTAGGAGTTAGGAGTCAGGAGTCAGGAGTTAGGAGTCAGGAGTCAGAAATTTGAAATGTGGGAATCACGCTGGCTTAACAATGGCGATCGCGAAACACAGCTAAGCCTTGAAGCCATGCCTTCTGTAAAAGCAACCTCGACGCTGAATCAAATTTAAGGACTACCTCTAATTCACCCTCTTCTCAGCGCTTAAATCTTCGCCATAAAGACGGAGATCGCTCATTGGACAAGCGATCCCCGCTTTGTACAGATTCCCTGACTAATAATCTTTAACTCGTCGCGAAACATTCTCGCAGGGAACATTTCGCCACGAGGAGTATCACGCGCGTTGTCGGCTGAAACGTGAACTGCACGAGCGTTTTAGCGGATAGCTGTAGCCAAAAAGTTAGTGAGACGCCGAACCGTCGATCGCCACAATCACGACGGTGATGTTATCGCGCCCACCTTTATCCTTTGCCGCATTAACCAGGGCCATAGCGGCTTTGTCACAAGCGCGAATTGATTTTAAGTGTGAAGCAATCAGATGGTCAGATAGCTCTTCCGTCAAGCCATCGCTACAAAGCAAGAGGCGATCGCTCGGCTGTACATCCAGAGGTTGAGCATCGACCTGCCGCAAATCCTCTCGGCCCAAACATTTGGAAAGAATATGTCGCCAGGGATGAATCCGCGCCTGATCTGCCGTCAGGTCGCCCAGTTTCATGGCGCGGGCTACCCAGGTGTGGTCTTCGGTAATCTGCTCCAGTTTGGCTCCTCGCAGGCGATAGAGGCGGGAATCACCGATATGAGCGCACCAGGGCTGATTCTCACGGAAGATAGCTACCACAGCCGTTGTTCCCATGTCGGAGCGTTCTGGGTGGGCTGACTGGTCTTTGAGAATCGCCTGATTTGCCTTCAAAAAGGCTGTTTCTAGCAAATCTTTCGACGATTCAGGGGATGTCCAGTTTTCATCGAGATAAAGCTGAATGGAGCGTGTTGCAATGCGGCTAGCTTCCTGACCGCCTGCGTGCCCCCCCATTCCATCAGCAACGATAAAAAATCGCCCATCCGGGTCGATATAATACGCGTCCTGGTTTACAGAGCGAAGGAGTCCCGGATCAGTGAGACCCGTGAAAAGGCACTTCATAAAGCGGTTGTTTTCATCGGAAGAAAATATAAACGTTAGAACATCCGTTCATAACGGTCGAGACGTATGAGGAGGCGGATCAGGGCGATCGCAGAAACAACTGCGGCTACAGCTGATAATACAGCCAACCAGATAAAATTATTAACTAACAAAATCGTAGCCGAAATCGTGAAGACTCCGACTAACAAAGTATAGTTAGTCCCCATATTAACGTTACTGAGACGCCGAATTACTCGATCTGTCTCTGTAGACCGCACCCGAATTCGCAAATCCCCTCGTTCTAGTTTATCGAGGGTATCTTCAATGCGACGAGGCAAACCTAGCGCCGTGCTGCTCACCTGAACGGCCTGACGGCTCAATTCTCCCAAAAGCCCGTTGTTGTCCGAACCGTTTCCATTTGCCATAATCTGCATTGCAAAAGGTCTTGCAACCTCCATAAAGTTAAAATCTGGATCTAACCCCTTCCCAACCCCTTCCAGGGTCGAAAAAGCCCGCATCACAAATGTAAAGGTGGCCGGAAACCGAAAAGGTTGGTCATATGCAATTTCGTAAAGATCATCACTAATGGCAGTCACCGATTGATTCTCAAACGGCTGATCCATAAAGTGATCCAGCATGTATTGAACCGAGCGTCGGACGGGGCCCATATCCTCTGCTGGGGCTAACGCTCCCAGTTCAACCAGGGATGCAACCACGCGATCGCCATCTTTCTGAGCGATACCAAAGAAGGTATCCATTAACTTTTCACGGGTGACAGGCTGAATGCGGCCCATCATGCCAAAGTCGTAGAAAATCAGCGAGCCTTCTGGACTAACGGCAATATTGCCGGGGTGGGGATCGGCGTGAAAAAAGCCATCATTCAAGACTTGTTGCAGATAAGCACGAGCACCCAGTTGAGCTAATGTTTTGCGCTCCAATCCCGCCGCTTCTAGCGCTTCATAATGGCTAATTTTAATTCCCGGTACATACTCTAACGTTAATGCCCTGCGAGAGGTATAGCGCCAGTACACACGCGGCACACGAACCCAGTCTTCATTCCGAAAATTACGCCGGAACGTGTCTGCATTGCGACCTTCGTTGAGGTACTCAATCTCTTCCCACAAAATTCGACAGCATTCTTCGTAAATGCCCAACCAGTCTCGACCACGGCCCCAGTCAGGATGCTTTTGAAAATAGCGGGCGATACCTTTGAGAATTTCCAGGTCAATTTTGAAGAGTTTCTTTAATCCGGGACGCTGCACTTTTACAACTACTTCTTCACCAGAGTGCAGTTGAGCGCGGTGAACCTGTCCCAGACTGGCGGCGGCTAAGGGAATGGGATCAAAGCTGCGATACAGCTCCGGAATCGCTTTACCAAAATCTTCCTGAATAATTCTCTCAACCTGCTCGTAGCTAAAGGCAGGTACGCGATCCTGAAGCTTGGATAGTTCCTCAACATATTCTGCTGGAAACAAATCTGCCCGTGTTGAGAAGAGTTGGCCGACTTTAATGAAGGTTGGGCCTAGATCTAAAAGCGTTTCCCGAATCCAGATGGCTAACTTCCGACGGCGGATGGCTTTCTTTTCATCGGTCATGCCACCTGTATACGTCCAGGCTTTGTTGTAAGCCCACTGAGCCGCCAACAGCTTCAGAACAAACGACCAGATGTCTAGATAGCGTTTTTGCCGAGAATAGTTTTCTCGACTCCAGCGATAAGCTTTGCTGCGGTGAGGTTTAGCCTGCGCTTGGGGTTGCAAGTTATTTTGGGTATCTTCTAAATCCATAGCCCCACCCTGCGAAATATTAGCCTCCACCTGAAGTTCCAAACGATGCGGCGAATCTGATGGTCGCGCACGTTGCTCAGATGAATGAAGGTCATCGGGAATAACAGACACTCGTGTTTCAGGATTTCTAAAGATGAATCAGAAAGTCAAATTAAAGATGGGGCAGTGACACGCTAAAAGGCTAAACCGATTGGCTGCGGTAGCGCTGTAACTCGGTGCGAAGTTGAGCGATTTCGGCCCTGAGTTCATCAATCGTAGCCTGTAAATCGTCTTGATTAGACCCCCCGTAGACTGAGGAAACAGGCCGATCTTGCATCGCTAATGCTTCCTCGCGGTTGGCGCGCTCCAGCACTTGCTCGGTAAATTGACGTAGATTCTCTCGCTGTTCGGCATCAAACTTGCCTAACTCACTGAGAGCGTTGGTTAGAGTTGCTTCAAGCTGTTCGCCTAGGGCTTCGGCAACGGCCCTGCCTACGAAGAAGGCATGAACTAAAGGGTTGCTCATAAAAAAAGCTCGTAAAGATTTTTTGCGTCCTATCCGCAAAAATTATAGCTTGCTTACACCTATCGTGCCCGAAATGAAGTGAGGGATTGCCGGGAAGGAATTGAGGGAATTTTTAAGAATCGCAAAGAGGAAATTTGGGTGGTAGGAACTGGAGTTTTAGACTAAATCACGCGTCGTCGGG
>DATNPS010000310.1:0-14036 GCA_036703095.1 Crinalium sp.
ATTCGCGTTAAAACATCCCCTTATAGAAGGACGTTTCTTTGTAAAGTTTCGTATATTATTTTTTGCTGACGGCTGCTTTAAATCTGACTATCCACGCCTGCACGTAAATCCAAAAACAAGGAGGCACGGTAATGTCACACGGTACGGTTACTCGATCCGGCACACAAAACACTCTGAAACCGACGGTTCTTTCGCAAGCGACATTCAGAGCCAGATTAATGGCAGTCCTCCTGTTAACTGTGTCTGTTAGTGGAACTCTGGCTGTGTTTTGTGGAGTTCCCACCATTGCAAAGGTTGCCTCTCTTTGGCAACAAGTGATACTAGAACGCCCTAATAGTTTGAGTCGTTAAGGCGAATTCACATTAAGAAAGCGCACTCCGTTGTTCAGAGTGCGCTTCCGTATTATGAGAATACAAATAAATCGGCAACAGCAGGATTAAGACTGATGAGCATTATCGGCAGGCACATCAGCCCACTTGTCAATCCATGTCACTTCGGTATCAAACCACTCGCTAGACACAGTCAAATTGCTTGAGATAGCAAGGCGATCGCTCATCTGGCTCATATAGCCAACGTAATGACCCATCAAGAAGTACACGGCCATCATGGCCGCCGCCGCGCTAGATACCAGAAACCCCGCCAGCATGAGGGAAAACTCACGGGTCTGAATCGCTTCCTGCATCAGATGCAGCGCCCAGGCAACCAGGCCAATGACGACGACTAAGATAAAGACCATTGTTAAAGACGTAAAGAATTGTAATATTTACGATTGTAACAGTTGCTCAGAAAAGTGTCCTCTATATCTTTATTTATGTGTGTCGGGGTCATGGATAGATAAATCCCCAGATTAAAAATGAGAAGCGCGCTGGTGCTACAGTTCGCGCCTCTTAACAAACGGAGATTTTCCTGGCTTGCCAAGACTGAGAATCTTAAGAGATTCTGTAGAAATCCTGTTTTTAACGGGATATCAGTTCAACGAATGCTCAAAAACGTGTCTTTGCAGCCGTGTGGAGCACGTTTTCGCTTGATTTCAGCCCCACGTCGCGCCACTGAAATCGAGCCGTCGAATTCACCTTAATAGAAGTTCATCAATCGTTTAATGTTACGAGTCTTGCACGCTGAGTCAGATCGCTGAAGGAGGGAAGCGCGACGCGCTTCCCTCCTTAAATAAACCAACAGTTCTTATATGGTGAAAGCGAGCATTTTTGCCGATCGCTTTCACCATACATCGGGCTTTAGAGCGTTAACCGAAAAGCATTGCCTTATAAACCCGTTTGCCAATTCACGTTTATGAATATGAGGCTCGGACAGGGACAGCGTGTTCAGTCAGATAATCCTTAATTTCAGCTACGGTAAGTTGCCCGTAGTGCAAGAGGGATGCCAGTAGCGCCGCCTCAGCTTTGCCTTCTGTGAGGGCGGTATAGATGTGATGACAATTCCCCGCACCGCCCGATGCTACAACCGGAATTTGGACACGTTCCGCGATCGCCCGCGTTAGCTCCAGGTCATAGCCTGCCTGAGTTCCATCTGCATCCATGCTGGTTACGAGCAATTCTCCGGCTCCGCGCCGTTCGACATCTTCGGCCCAGGCGATCGCATCCAGTCCAGTGTTCTCACGTCCTCCCCGCACATAAACATCCCATCCGGGATTAGCGGGATCGGTGCGGCGACGGGCATCAATGGCGACTACGATGCACTGATTGCCGAAGCGATCGCTGGCCCGGTTGATAAAATCAGGGTCACGCACCGCCGAGGAATTGATGCTGACCTTATCGGCTCCTGCTCGTAACAACTTCTTAATGGTTTCTAAGGATTGGATGCCACCCCCAACGGTTAAGGGAATAAAAACCTGTTCAGCCGTGCGGTAAACCACATCAAAAATGATGTCGCGGTCTTCGTGGGTTGCGGTGATATCTAAAAAGACTAGTTCATCAGCCCCAGCCTCGTTATAAACCTGAGCTAGCTCCACGGGATCGCCTGCATCCCTTAAATTAACGAAGTTAACTCCTTTGACAACTCGACCTGCTTTAACGTCTAAACACGGAAGAATTCGTTTGGCCAGCATAATTCGGTGATACGAGGGTGCGATCGCGCAATTTTTTCAGCAATCTCATTGTGCAACTGATTTTTGACTTTTTGCCTCCAACTCCGCGAAAAATCAAAATCAGGTGCGCCAAATCTATGTGTCTAGCAGGTTTTAGCCCAACCGATTTTAATCTGGAGAACAGACGTTAAACATTGCCAAGACACTGATACACTGAGTCATTGTTTATCCATTGGTAAAAAGTAGTAATGCAGATTGGTCAGAAAGTCCGTGTGCGGAGGTTGCGGGATCGGGCACCTCAACCTGTGATTGAAAAACTCGGCAAAACAGGTGTGATCCAGGGGTTCAAGATGGTGGATGGCAGTGGTGTTGGCGTGGTTGTGCAATTTGAAGACAAATTCTCAACCTGGTTCTTTGAAGATGAAATCGAAGCGACGAACTAAATCGCTTATAGCTCATTGGGTTGCTTAAAAATTGAACGGGTTAAAACCCAATTTGGGGAGAGCGAAAAGTACACTCTTCGCTCTCCCCAAATTGGGTTTTGTTTAATGTGGGCAGCCATTCTCATAATGCAAACCGGGTTTGATGCGCGCCGGGTGCACCAAACTCGCAATTGGTTTCAACGTAAGTTCGACGAACGGGCTTTTGGGAGAGTAGCGCGACTTGCCACTCTCCCAAAAGCCTGAGTTTGTGTTCGCGTCGCGAACACAAACTCAGGCTATCGAATTCACGTATAGCTGTAGTTATGTCCGTTAGGACATCGAAAACCAAGAGGGGTATGGGGGCTTCGCCTCCAGCTAGGGGTTTCCACCCCTGCACCCCGTCCTAACCCGAATGAATACAGCTGTATTTCAAAAGGGGATTCAATCCCAGGTGGATGTATCCGCTCAATCCGCTCGATACCATAAATAAAGCATTGGATGTAAAGCACCGGGGGTAGAACAGAAGCATGAGCTTGATTTTGACGTTCTTGGGTAAAGGTGGAACAGGACGGACAACAGTAGCGATCGCCGCTGCTAAACGGTTTGCGGCTCAGGGAAAGCGGGTGCTGTTTGCGGGGCAAGACCCCAGTCCTGCCTTGGGGCTGCTGTTGGGTGCAGCTCTTGGCCCTGATCCTCAAGAGATTTCCCCGAATTTACAAGCCGTTCAGTTGCAAACCACCATCCTGCTAGAGCGCAGTTGGGAAGAGCTAAAGAAGCAAGAAGCTCAATACCTGCGAACGCCCTTTTTTAAGGCAGTTTACGGTCAGGAATTGGGGGTGCTGCCGGGGATGGATAGTGCTCTGGCGTTGAATGCGATTCGAGAGTATGACGCCAGCGGCAATTATGACGTCATTATTTATGACGGTAGTGGCGATCAGGATACCTTGCGCATGTTGGGAATGCCAGAGATCGCCAGTTGGTATATTCGGCGGTTTCGTCAGGTGTTTGCCGACTCTGATTTGGGTAAAACGATCTCGCCCTTCATTCAGCCGATCGCCAGCGCGGTGCTGAACGTGAACTGGTCTGGAGATCTCTTTAACCAGCCTGCGGCTCAGCAGATGGGCAGCGTGCTGGATCAGGGTAAAGCGGCTGTGGCTGATCCAAACCGAGTTGCAGCGTATCTGGTAACCACCGGGGATGCGGGGGCGATCGCCACTGCCAAGTACCTATGGGGAAGCGCTCAACAGGTCGGGCTGACTGTGGGTGGACTGGTGGTAAACCAATCTGGCCTGACGGATGAGCTGAAAACTCAATTTGATCCTCTCCCCGTCAGTGGGTTGCCAACTCGAGTGGGCGATAGCTGGGATTCTCTATCAGAGGCGTTACCTGACTTCACTCAGGCGGCTCAAATGCCACGCCCGATCGCCATCAATGTGGCTGATCGAAAAGTCTTGCTGTTCCTGCCTGGGTTTGATAAGAAGCAGGTGAAGCTAACGCAGTACGGCCCAGAAATCACCATTGAAGCTGGAGATCAACGCCGCAATATTTTTCTGCCTCCCGAATTGAGAGGAAAGCAGGTCACGGGCGCTAAATTTCAGGATGGCTATCTGATGATTTCGCTGTAACGGAACGTGAATTCGACGAACTTTTCTTTGGAGAGTGGCGCGTCGCACCACTCTCCAAAAAAATGATTTTGCGTGCGCGATGCGCACGCAAAATCGGGCTATCGAATTCACGTTAACGGAACAACGTTGAAACTGATTGGGTTTGTGCGCACCAACAGGCGCACAGAACCACCAATTGAGGGTTTGACACGCCCGTCGGGCGTGTCAAACCCTCAATTGGTAGGTAGTGCAAGCTTGACACAGGCAAGCCTACACTACCTACCGATTTGCATACTGAGAATTGTGATGCGTAGCGATTCGGTTCACAACGCTTCACAATAAGAGGTAATCTATAACGATTGATCACGCTATCTGAAGCAATTATCGTCATGACTGAGTCTTCACCCTCACCTTCGATTCCTGAGTCAGACATTCCTGCGGTATCAGACTCCGATTCGGTGACATCTGCAACAACTACTCGCAGTGCGAAAACTCGTCAACTGTTGGGAATGAAGGGCGCAGAGGTCGGAGAATCTTCGATCTGGAAGATTCGTCTCCAGTTAATGAAGCCAATTACTTGGATTCCGCTCATTTGGGGCGTGCTGTGCGGTGCAGCTTCATCAGGCAATTTCACCTGGACGCTAGAAAATGTGCTCATCTCTGCGGCCTGCATGTTCCTATCGGGGCCTCTCATGGTGGGTTATACCCAAACCTTGAATGATTTTTACGATCGCGAAATTGACGCCATCAACGAACCCTATCGCCCTATCCCATCCGGAGCAATTTCACTTCCCCAGGTGGTCACCCAAATTCTGGTGCTGCTGATTGCGGGAATTGCCTTGGCCTATGGTTTGGATGTGTGGGCAGGACACGAGTTTCCCACTATCACCACGATCGCCATCGGTGGCTCCTTCGTGTCTTACATTTATTCGGCTCCCCCACTCAAGCTTAAGAAAAATGGCTGGCTGGGGAATTATGCATTAGGGGCGAGTTATATTGCCCTTCCCTGGTGGACTGGGCACGCTTTATTTGGGGATCTCAACCCCACCATCATGGTGTTGACTCTGTTCTACAGTTTTGCGGGTCTGGGCATTGCGATTGTGAATGACTTTAAGAGTGTTGAAGGCGATCGCCAGCTTGGCCTACAATCTCTGCCCGTTATGTTTGGGGTGACAACTGCCGCCTGGATTTGTGTCTCAATGATTGATGTCTTTCAGTTGGGTGTAGCAGGCTTTCTGATGCATATTCATCAGAATCTTTATGCTGTGCTGCTCATCCTGCTGATCATTCCTCAGATCACATTTCAAGACATGTACTTTCTCCGGAATCCGCTGGAGAACGATGTGAAATATCAAGCGAGCGCTCAGCCGTTTTTGGTATTTGGCATGTTAGTCACGGCACTGGCACTCGGTCATGCTGGGGTATAAAACTAGACTCGAAGGATGACGAATTTAATAAGTAGGTAGGCACAATTAAACATTAGATAGAAAAACCGGGGGAGTGCCCCTCCGGGGCACTCCCCCGGTTTTCTGGGTTTGGTTTAATTAGGCTTGCCTACTTAAACCCCGAAATTATGTTTGAAAGCGTAGCTCTGCCGCGCTTTCAAACATAATTTCGGGGTTTAAGTTATTCGTACTTCTAAGCAATGGCCCGTTTACTGACGAAACACCAACACAGCAAGAGAAGAAATGTGTTTTTGCCACTGGTCATGGGTCGTTACCGATGAAAGATGACCATGAACGAATCGCGAAATTTCTCTTGCCAGATTCCATCCATCAGGCCAAGCTACCAACTCAAAACCAAACTAAATTTCTTGATTCTAAAAGCGTTGCTATCATTACGTTTAGTTTCGCTTGATGTAGAAAGTTAAAGATCCCTGACGCAATGTTTGGGTTATAGTAGCGCGAGTGTATCTATAGTGGGTGTAGATTTCTGATCCCAGGGTATATGCCTGAAATGGTAGACAGGTCATAAAATTAGGCTCGCATGGCGGTTTGGCTCCTGATGGTGTGTGAGGAACTGAGGTGACAGATTTTATTTCTAGGCTTAAAGCCATATCCAACGGAGTAACAAACTCCAGTAAACCGGCTCCAGAGAGTTCTGTTCGGCCTGAATATTCAGATGAACAGACTACCGCCGAGCCAACGGCAACGCCTGCTCCGTCACAGTTCTCCAGCATGGATGGCGCAGCCCCGAAACCCAGTCGTAGGCGAGCACGAGCTTCAGCCGAGGAATCTGACCAGACGCGCACTCAGCCTCCCAAGCACCGCAAGCCGATGTATCAACGGTGGTGGGTCTGGGCCATTTTAGGGGTCAGCGCTACTGTCGGTGGCGGAGCCATTTCTGCGGTCAATGCAATTCACGCTATTCAAAAAGAATTGCCTGAGCCGAAAGATGTCATGACCTACGTGCGCAACGGCACGTTAACGCTCAAGGCTGAAGATGGCTCGATCTTGCAGCAGTTAGGCCCTGCTACCCGCCAGAAGAAAAAAATTGATGAAATTCCCCCGATGCTGGTTAAAGCATTCGTAGCGTCGGAGGATCAGCATTTTTATGAGCACCACGGGGTTGATTTTCCGGCGATCGCCCGTGCCTTTCTCGCCAATATTTCTGCCGGAGAAGTGGTCGAGGGAGCCAGTACGATCACGCAGCAGTTAGCGCGGATCGTCTTCCTGGATCAAGACCGCAGCCTGGATCGAAAGCTGCGCGAAGCGTTACTGGCTCAAAAAATTGAAGGTGAACTAACAAAAAGCCAAATCTTAGAGCGCTATCTCAACCTGGTTTATCTGGGTTCGGGAGCCTATGGGGTAGCTGATGCGGCCTGGATTTATTTCAGCAAGCCAGTTGATAAGCTAACGCTGTCTGAGATGGCGATGATTGCCGGAATGCCTCCTGCCCCCAGTGCTTATTCGCCGTTGGTCAATGCGGATCTGGCGAAGAAGCGTCGCGATATCGTGCTGCACCGTATGGTTGAAGTTGGCTACATCACATCGGCGCAAATGGAAGAGGCGATCGCCGCTCCCTTGACGCTGAAGCCCAGCATGCCGCGCAACTTGTATAGTGAAATGCCCTATTTCACGTCTTACATTCAGCAGCAGTTGCCCAAATATGTTTCGCAAGAAGATTTAGAGATGGGTGGCTTGACGGTTGAAACCACCCTGAATCCCAAGTGGCAAAAGCGCGCTCAAGATGTGGTCAGCCACGCGATTGATTCTTATGGCCCAGGGCAAAACTTTACCCAAGCCGCATTAGTGGCCATCGATCCTCGCACGGGTGAAATTAAAGCCCTGGTTGGGGGCAACGACTTTAACAAGAGCCAATTTAACCGGGCTACTCAAGCCCAGCGCCAACCCGGTTCGACGTTCAAAGTTTTTGTGTATACCACCGCCATCGCGGGAGGCATGTCTCCGTATAAAACATACGTAGATGCCAAATTTATTGTTGATGGCTACGAACCAAACAACTACGGCAGAGGCTATCGCGGGGCAGTCACGCTGAAGGACGCGTTGGCTTCTTCCATTAACATTGTTGCCGTCAAAGTGTTAATCGATGTGGGCTTCCAGCCTGTGATTGACGTGGCTCATCGCATGGGTATCAAGTCAGAGTTAAATGCAACCTATTCTCTGGCCCTGGGTGCGTCTGAGGTGAACTTGTTGGAGCTAACCAGTGCCTATGGAACGCTGGCAAACAAAGGAAATCATGTTGAACCTCACGGCATTGTCCGCATTACCAATCGATTTGGAGAAGTGCTATACGATGCTAAGTTCAAACCTGAGCGTGCGGTAGATGCAGGTACAGCGTCAATTATGACCTGGATGCTACGGGGAGTCGTGGAAAACGGAACGGGAGGACTGGCCCAACTGCGGGGTCGCCCAGTCGCTGGAAAAACAGGCACCTCTGAACATCGGCGTGACCTTTGGTTCGTCGGCTATATTCCTCAAGTTGTGACAGGGGTATGGCTGGGCAATGACAATAACCGTCCCACTTGGGGGGCCAGCAGTACCGCCGCCCGAACCTGGCATGACTTTATGCGAGACGCGGTAGAAGATATGCCCGTTGAACGGTTCCCAGAACCTGGCCGTTTGGGCGGACGCAGAGCTACGGTAACGCTGCATCCCGTCAAACCACGACGCATCAGAGCCGACCGAGCAGCAGAACGGGACGATTCATCAGACTCGCCCAGAACAGAGTCTCGGTCTGAGGATCGGGAAACTCGCCGTTCAAGACCAGAAAGTCCTGAACCCCAAGTTGATAAAGAGCGGAATCGTTCGGGTTCTTCTGATGGTGGAGCACCCGTTGACAATTCTGCCCCGGCTCCAGCACCTGCGGCTCCAGCAGAAGCGCCTGCGGCTGAACCACCGCCACCGCCACCCATGGTCGTTCCGGTAGAGCCTGTCTCAGAACCCGCGCCGCCGCCACCTGCTGCCAGCGGTACACCTTAAGCAACCGTGAATTCGAAGAATGAGCTTTTGGGAGAGTGGTGCGACGCACCACTCTCCCAAAAGCTCATTTTTGCGTGCGCGACGCGCACGCAAAATCGGACTATCGATTCACGCTACGTTAAAAACGTTGCAACTTATTTCCTTGGAATGTCGTCTAACGAAATGTGAAGCAGTCCAGGGGATAGGCATCGAGCCGCGAAAAAGCGCAGCATCTATCCGGAATCGTAAATTGCACACCGAATAAGCAATATAGTTCATGGCAACTACCAAAAACTTCATTGAGTTTTTTCACAAAAATCTCCCGAATCGTTTTTGGCATAGGGCTTCCTTTCCATGTCTTAGCTTTCCACTAGCTATAGCCGTAGCCACTGCTATTAGGACGGGGTTCAGGGGTGTAATCCCTGCCTGGGGGCACTCCCCCACCCCCTTGTGTTTTCAATGTCTTAATGAATGGGGCGATCGCTATAAATGTGCATCTTTACACAGGCCAGAGCGGGTTTGGGTGAATCTTTCGCACAAAAATTTGGGATGCCTAACAGCCTCTTTATGGCAGAGGTTGGGCAGTGAGACATTGCCGATGAACCAACCGATCTCTTCAAAGAGCATTAATCGAGCTTTGAAGATTTGGTGAACCGTGCAATTGAATATCTCGCTGTCCAGCAAATCTCTGTTAGCTTGCTATACAACTAAGTAGAAATACGGCGAGCTAATAAATTATGGCTGTAGGTTGATCTTGAACCCACCATTGTCAACTCTATTGTTCAGAGTTTGATGATAATTCCGGGTATATTTGGCTTGGCTGTTTGTCATTACCTGCAGATATTAAATTATGCGAATTTTAGTCACAGGCGGTGCGGGTTTTATTGGCTCCCACCTGATCGATCGGTTGATGAATGAAGGGCATGAAGTTATCTGTCTCGATAACTTTTATACAGGCCACAAACGTAATTTGTTGAAGTGGTTAGGACACCCTTACTTTGAGCTAATCCGTCACGATATTACTGAGCCAATTCGGTTGGAAGCCGATCAAATTTATCACCTTGCCTGTCCGGCGTCTCCCGTACATTATCAGTACAATCCAGTAAAAACCATCAAAACGAACGTGATGGGAACCCTAAATATGCTGGGTTTAGCTAAGCGAGTGAAAGCAAGATTTCTATTAGCTTCAACGTCTGAAGTCTATGGCGACCCTGAGGTTCATCCCCAAACCGAAGACTATCGTGGAAATGTCAATCCGATCGGAATTCGGAGCTGCTATGACGAAGGGAAACGGGTCGCTGAAACGCTAGCGTTTGACTACCACCGCCAGAATGACGTGGAAATCCGGGTTGCGCGGATCTTCAATACCTACGGCCCCAGAATGCTGGAAAACGATGGCCGAGTGGTGAGCAACCTGGTCGTGCAAGCGCTACGCAATCAACCTTTGACGGTATACGGTGATGGTTCGCAGACTCGTAGCTTTTGCTATGTTTCAGATCTAGTAGAGGGGCTGATGCGCCTGATGAATGGTGAGCATACAGGGCCAGTAAACCTGGGAAATCCTGATGAATACACCATTCTGGAACTAGCAAAAGCCGTACAGCAAATGGTGAATCCAGATGTAGAAATCAGATATGAGCCTCTACCTCAGGATGATCCTCGTCGGCGTAAGCCCGACATTACTAAAGCGCGAACCTGGCTAGGATGGCAACCCACCGTGCCGTTAAAGGAGGGTCTGCGAATGACCGTGGACGATTTTAGTGAGCGAATTGGCACGCCGCCAGCGCTGACTCAGCCTGCACCTTCCGTGTAAGTTTCCCTAAAAACTGCTCATTCTCTCATTGAGAAGCCTCATTGAGAAGCCCTATTAAGCCCTTCGCTGTTGGTTTGATAGATCCTGAGTAGAGTATTTCACTCCCTTCCCTTGCAGTTTTGACTGTTATCACCTGCTTTATTCCGAGGAGCTAACTTAAACTATGCGTGTTTGTGTTATTGGTACTGGTTACGTTGGTCTTGTGACTGGGGTTTGCTTGGCCCACATCGGCCATCACGTCATCTGCGTTGACAATAATGAAGAGAAAGTCAAGCTGATGCAATCCGGACAATCCCCCATTTTTGAACCAGGATTGTCGGAGCTGATGCAGAGTGCCATCCAGAACGGCAAAATTGAATTTACGACCGACCTGGGCGCGGGCGTTACCCACGGTGAAGTTTTGTTTATTGCAGTGGGTACGCCTCCCCTGCCGACTGGCGAAAGCGACACCCGCTATGTAGAAGCTGTGGCTCGCGGAATTGGGGAACATCTCACAGGGGGTTCCTACAAGGTGATTGTGAACAAGTCAACGGTACCTATTGGGTCAGGTGACTGGGTTCGGATGATTGTGCTGGATGGCGTCGCTGAGCGTCAGAAAGCTCTAGTTCCCGCAGGTGGCGGAGACGCCTCTGTGGATGTTGAGTTTGACGTGGTTAGCAACCCCGAATTCTTGCGTGAAGGGTCTGCGGTATACGATACCTTCAACCCTGACCGGATTGTGTTGGGCAGCAATAGCCAGCGGGCGATCGCTCTCATGAAAGAACTCTATGCACCGATCGTGGCTCGTGAGTTTGCGGAAGAAAAATCCTTGCCAACCGTACCCGTTGTGGTGACAGACCTCAGCTCGGCTGAAATGGTGAAGTATGCGTCTAACGCCTTCCTGGCAACCAAGATCAGCTTCATCAACGAAGTCGCTAATATCTGCGATCGCGTCGGTGCTGACGTCACCCAGGTGGCTAAGGGCATCGGTCTGGACTCCCGGATCGGCAGCAAGTTCCTGCAAGCTGGCATTGGCTGGGGTGGTTCTTGCTTCCCCAAAGACGTGTCCGCTCTGATTCACACCGCAGATGACTACGGTTATGAAGCGCAACTGCTGAAGTCAGCCGTGAGCGTAAACCAACGCCAGCGCTTGATTGCGATTGAGAAACTCCAGCAAGTGCTGAAAATTTTGAAGGGCAAAACCGTGGGTCTGTTGGGATTGACCTTTAAGCCTGACACCGATGACATGCGCGATGCGCCTGCACTCGATCTGATCGAACATCTCAACCGCTTGGGCACCAAAGTCAAAGCGTATGATCCCCTGGTGTCTCAAACGGGTCTGCGTCATGGCCTGTCTAACGTGATTGTGGAAACCGACCCTGAGCGTCTAGCCGATGGTTGCGATGCGCTGGTGCTGGTTACGGACTGGAAACAGTTTTCCACTCTGGATTATGCCAAGATGTCGAAGCTGATGACGAACCCGGTGATCATCGACGGTCGTAACTTCCTCGACCAGGAAGCGCTAGAAAAAGCTGGCTTCCGCTATGTGGGCGTCGGTCGTTAATCAAACATTGCGCTAACGCAGGTTATATCTCCTGGGGCGTGGCAGTTGCCGCGCCCTTTATTGTTTTTGTATAGCTATAGTCACTGGAGTTAACGTGAATTCGACGAATGCGCAAAGTTGTGTCCCGCGCGACGCGCGGGACACAACTTTGCGCGATTTCAGCCGCCCGTCGGGCGGCTGAAATCGCGCAATCGAACTCACGTGGAGTTAGCGTGAATTTGATTGCCCGATTTTGCAAGCGCGACGCGCTTGCAAAATCGGGCTTTTGAGAGGGTGGAATTAGAACGGGGTGCTGGGTTCCACTCCTGGCCAGGGCACAGCCCCCACATCTCCCTAGGTTTTTAATTTCCTAACAAAGGGGGCGACAGCTATAACACCGCCGAGATGTGCTGTTACGGAGATGTCGTTTTTGGGCGTAAACGCTAGGATGCCTGTAATTGTTCAAGACATCAGGGCATCTGTGGAATGAAAATTCAGCACCGCCATGACTGGTCACTCTCACCTGAAGACGCGATCGCCCTTCAACAGCGTCTCAAAGGCGAGATTATCACCACCGATCAGCTTGACTCCGTCCAGCGAGTGGCTGGAATTGACGTCGGATTTGAAGACGAGGGGCAAACGACACGGGCAGCTGTAGTTGTGCTCAGCTTTCCAGAGTTGCAGCTTCAGGAACAGGCGATCGCCCGTCGTCCCACCACATTCCCGTATATTCCGGGGTTATTGTCCTTTCGGGAGGTTCCGGCGGTTCTGGAGGCACTGGAGAACCTGCAAACGGTTCCTGACCTGCTGCTGTGTGATGGAATGGGTACGGCGCATCCCCGACGCTTTGGAATTGCCTGCCATATTGGACTGCTGACAAACTTACCAGCGATCGGGGTTGGAAAATCTCTGCTAGTCGGCAAACACGCTGAGGTTCCGGATGAAAAAGGAGCCTGGGTGCCGCTTCAGCATAAAGGGGAAACGATTGGTGCGGTGGTTCGAACTCGCGTAGGCACCAAACCACTCTATATTTCTCCGGGCCACCGAATTAGTTTAGAAACAGCGATCGCCTACGTGATGCGCTGCACCACTAAATATCGCCTACCCGAAACCACCCGATTTGCCCACAAATTAGCGTCAGAGGTACCGCGACTCCAGGAAAAGATGGCCGAAGTTGGACAGCTCAACCTGAACCTTTAATCTCCCCCATCTCCCCTACCTTCCCCATCTCTCCCACCTTCCCCATCTCTCCCGCTTGCCCTATCTTCTCTCGGTGCCGGAACCACAATGTACCCTGTGCTGCGATCGCCCAAAACCCAATTGCGCTCCAATCCCCAATACCACCAGTGGGCCGCGACGTAGGCACAAATCAGGCTATCCAGTTGATCTTCAACGTCTTTCAGGGCCGTTCCTTTAGTAGGAATCTCTGGCAAGTCGCTTTCATCCGTAAACTCAAGGCTGGGTTCAAGAGTGGGTAGAACGCTCAAAATGTAGGTTCTCAGGCGAATTAACTCAGTTCGACGGTCTGCAACTGTCCCCTTTTTATATTTCAGAATTCGCTCCAGACCAAACAGATGAATCATTGATGGATGAGGAAAAACCTCAATCTGATGGCGTCCCGCTTGCTTTGGCTCGATAACGGGCGCGTGATTAAACCCTCGTGCTTCTAAACTGAGGCCAAACTCAACCGTCCGTTGAGCAAATGGAAGCCCCAGATTAGCAGGATAGCAGCCTGCATGATAGCGACCAAAATACTTGTGAGTCAGGCGATCGGGCAATCGCATTCCCGTAGCATTCGGGATGAGCGTCGGCGCATCTACCGCAATCACAGCCGATTCACCAAAGGGAACCCAGGTCTCCACCCAGCTTAGGATGTCGGAGATAGCCTCCAGACGCTTTAAGTCAAGTAGCTGTAATTTTTCATCCCGCCATTCCAGACAGCAAAGACCACTCGGTTGGGATTTCCAGCCAAAATCGATTCCTAAGAATTTCATCGAAGGTGAGTTTGAGAAATTTGCTGTCATTTGTCATTTGTTGTCTGTCATCTGTCATGTGTGAAGCTTGATAACACGTGGTAAGGCGTAGCTCTGAATCTGAAAGAGCGATCGCCCTCATTTCCCTGCCAACCAATGACCAACAAGCAATCAGCAATTCTCAGTATGCAAATTGGGGCGAGGCAAGTTCGCCTCAATGGCGGGTTTTTGGGGGGC
>DATNPS010000314.1:0-7847 GCA_036703095.1 Crinalium sp.
CCTGAAAAATCGAGCGGTGTTGCTGTAAAGTCTGCAAGCTGCTGTTTGGTTTTGTAGTAACGTGAATTCGACAAATCCGTAAAAGGGTGTCGCACGCGATGCGCGTAGCACCCTTTTACGCCATTTCTGCCGCACGTCGCGCGGCAGAAATGGTGCGATCGAATTCCTAAGAAAACGTGTTTTCTTTCCGTTTTCCCAAGGGGGTAGTAGTGCAGCACGCTACTACCCCCTTGTTGGAGACTCACATTGTAGTAAGTAGGCAAGCCTAATTAAACCAAACCCAGAAAACCGGGGGAGTGCCCCTCCGGGGCACTCCCCCGGTTTTCCTATCTAATGTTTAATTGTGCCTACCTACCTATATCAATCCAGCACTTCGCATATATCAATCCAGCAATTCGCACGATGTAAATCGCTTGAACTGCCTCGATAGCGGGTTTTGCGCGTCCGTCGGGCGCGCAAAACCCGCTATCGGTTTCAAATCGGTTTCAAAGTGAGAATCGCTGATTTAAATCCAAGTTCGCCACAGATTTGCATAATTAGAATTGTTGATTCTTACTGGTAGAGCAAGACAACTAAAGCTGATGCTATTAACAAAGCTCAATTATGAAGTCAGGCGGCAGCGTCGCGATCGGCGTATTTATCAGTTTGGGGTGATTGTGTCGGTGATGCTGAGTTTAGGGACAGGGTGTACTCAGTTAAACACATTTCAATCTGGCCCATCCGTTGCGCCTACCGTACCCCCTGCCGCTCCCCCACCCAGCCCGGTCGTTGCTACACCTACTGCAACCCAAACGCCTCCAGACCCCGCAAAATCGTGGGAGGAAGCACAAGAGCGAGCCATCAGTGCGGCGAATTTGGCCTCGTCTGCCCAATCTAAAGACGACTGGAGTTTGGTAAGCAGCCGATGGGCACAGGCGATCGCCCTCCTCAAATCAATTCCGTCTACAGACAGCCATTACAGTCAGGCGCAGAGTAAGATTGGCGAATTTCAGCGAAATTTGGTGGCTGCTCGCCAGCGGGCCAACAGCACGATCCCCAATGTAACGCTGACTGCGCCTGTCGTATCGCCATCACCAGAAGGAGGAGTCGCACCCGGTGCCGCAACCCCAGGGCCAACGACACCTGAAGGAGCATTGGCTGCTCATCTCAGCAGTAGTGGTGCCGTCGTGTATACGACGTCTCCGTGTAACGATTGCCAGCGGCAGCAAGATCTGTTTGGGCAAGAAGCGGCCAGTCGCCTAACGCTGGTGCAATGTAATACAGCCAGTAGCCCTGCGGCGTCTGCCAGTCCAGACCCCTGTCGCCAGGATAACATTACGACCTTTCCAACCTGGCGAATTAACGGTCAACTGTATCCCGGTGTGCAATCGCTGAGTAACCTGGCAGACTTATCAAACTATCGGGGCGATCGCAGTTTTGCCCGCCAATAGCGAGCAATCAATAAATCTACCTTCGTAGCGTGATCACTTCCCACTTCTGAGAGATGAGAGCTTCCCTATCTTCGGAGATTGTAACTACAGAGGGATTCAGTTCTCAGACTTTATAGAGGGAAAAACATGTTGCATTGGTTCGCTGGAGTAGCACTCAGCAGCTGGCATCTCTGGACGGCTCAGGTTCCAGTCGATCCAGACACAGTTACTACCCCTGAAGAAGCATCGTTGGTTTTTTCGGGGCCACAATTTTTTATCACGTTAATTTCTGGACTATTACTTGCATTCGCGATTCAATTGCTGCTGACAAACTTGTCTGTTGCGGCAGGGATCTCGTATTTAGGTCGTTCGTCTGACGATGATGATGATCATGGCCATCATCACGATCGCGATCACAAATCCGGCAGTGTTGGCAGCACGATTCGTAAGATTGGGTTTGGGGTTGGCTTATGGACGTTGATTACCGTCAGCATCACCCTATTTATTGCGTGCTACCTGGCGGTACAGCTTAGCTTGCTGGATACGGCAGGTCTGGGGGCGATCGTTGGCCTGGTCATCTGGGCGGCTTACTTTTCCATCCTGGTGTGGATTAGTTCGACGACGGTTGGCTCTTTGATTGGTTCTATCGTGAATACAGCAACGGCAGGATTTCAGGCCATTGTGGGCACGGCTGCCGCTGCATTAGGCGTAAAAACTGTAAATCAACAGGTGGTTTCAACGGCTGAAGCGGCGGCAGCGGCTATACGGCGAGAAATTGGGGCGGGTATTGACCCCATCACCATTCGGGAAAACATTGAAGACTATATTCAAAAACTGCGTCCCGCAGAACTGGATTTATCGAGCGTTCGCGGCGAATTTGAGCGGCTGCTCAGCACGCCAGAAGTCAAAGAACTGGCCGGTAGCGATCGCGCCCGCAACATCGATCGCCAAACGTTTGTCGATCTGATTGGTAGCCGCACTGACCTGTCAAAGCGCGAGATTAATAAACTGGCTGACGAGTTGGAAAGCATCTGGCGACGCACTATGAGTGAGCAGCAGCCTGATCGGCTGAGCGAAGTGCTCGATTACCTGCGCTCGACTCAACCCGGTCAGTTGAATACCAACGACGTTACCTCCAAGCTGGATCAACTGATCGAAGAAACCAAGCGATCGCGTCAGGCGGATCAAAAACAAGCTGAGCAAACGCCCAGCGGCATCCAACAGTTTATCCCGGCCAGCATTGCTCCCCTCGTCGGTATGGTGATGGGTCGCAGTGATTTATCTGATCTGAATGTCGAAAAGATTTTGGATAAGCTCAAGTCTACGCGCGATCGCGTGGGCGAAATCGCTGACAAAACCGGGATTACTCAAAAGCTTCCCCACAATACTGTCAAGGCTGATGTAGAAAACTATCTGCTGAACGTTTACATCTGGCAACTGCGGCCCGAAACGCTGGACATGGAGTTCCGCAATCTGCTGTACGATCCGGCGGCTGATCCGGGTACCGTGCGACGTCAGATCGAGCAAATTCGGCGGCAGGATTTCGTGAATATTCTGACCTCTCGTGGCTTGCTAACTCAGGAGCAAATTCAACAGACTGCCGACGAATTAGAGCGAATTCGTTTGGAAACTCTGACGGTTGTTCGTGGAGAAGAAGAGCGGGAGATCGCGCTGGATTTGCAACAGCGAATTGATACCTATCTCACCTACACGCCTCGCGAAGAATTGACTGCCGAGCGGATTGATCGTGCGTTTGGTGCTCTTCTAGAAGATCAAAATGCAGATTACGATATGCTGAGCGTTCGGCTTGCGCCCTACGATCGCGCTCGCTTCAGCCAAATTCTGTTCCAGCGGCAGGATATCAGTCCCGCTGAAGCGGAAGTGATCACACAGCAGTTGGAATCGACTCGTAATCGCGTGCTGTCTGAGTCGCAAACCGCTACTCAGCAGATCAAGGAACGAGCAGATTCTGTGCGTCATAAACTGGAAGACTATCTGCGCAATACAGGCCGGAATGAACTCAATCCAGAGGGCATCAAGCGCGATCTGCAAATCCTGTTTAACGATCCGCAAACGGGCGTATCCTTGTTGCAAAATCGGGCATCGCAGTTCGATCGCGATACGCTAGTGCAGTTGCTCAGCCAACGGCAGGACATCAATCAGAATGATGCCAATCGCATTATCGATCAGGTAGAAGATAGCTGGTACAGCGTGGTTCATGCCCCTCAAATTCTGGCAGGCAAGGCGAAGGATCAGTATGATCAGACGACCAATGCGATCGCCCAATATCTTCGCGATACTAACCTGCAAGAACTCGATCCAGATGGCATTAAGCGCGATTTATCTACACTGCTAGATGATCCAAAAGAAGGTGCATTGGCACTCCGTCGTCGTCTCTCTCAAGTGGATCGTGAAACGCTGGTGAAATTGCTCAGCCAGCGGCGAGATCTGAGTGAAGAGCAGGTGAATCGGTCGATCGATCAGGTGCAGGAAGCCATTCGTCAGATTACTCGCGCACCAAAGCGGTTGGCTCTACGTGCTCAACAGCAAGTACTCGATTTTGAATCAACCGTTGAAGATTATCTGCGCAATACAGGCAGAGATGAGCTAAGTCCTGACGGCATTAAGCGCGATCTGGGATTGTTGGTGCAAGATCCACGATTTGGGGTTTCAAATTTGGGCGATCGCCTCTCCCGGTTTGACCGCAATACGCTGATTGCACTGCTGTCTCAGCGCAAAGATATTACGCCCGAAGATGCTAACCGCATCGTCTCGAATATTGAATCGGTGCGCGATCAAATGCTGGATCAAATCCGCAGTATCCAATATCGAATTCAGTCGGTGATTGATCAAGTCTTTGCTCGCATTCGCAACTACCTCAATGCGCTCAACCGTCCAGAGCTGAACTATGACGGTATCAAGACCGATATCCGCACGCTGTTTGACGATCCGCAAGCCGGATTTGATGCCCTGCGCGATCGCCTTTCTCAGTTTGATCGAGGCACGCTGGTTGCATTAATCAGCTCGCGTGAAGATATCTCGGAAGCCGATGCAAATCACATCATCGACCAAATTGAGAATGCCCGCACCAGTGTACTGCGTCGTGCAGAACGCTTGCAACAAGCGGCTGAAGAGCGTCTTGAAGAAGTGAAACGGCAAGCTCAGCGGCAAGCTGAAGAAACCCGCAAAGCGGCTGCAACAGCGGCCTGGTGGCTGTTTGCAACAGCACTTGTATCTGCCGGAGCTGCTGCCGGAGCAGGTGCGATCGCCGTTCATTAATCCATCACAACGCTGCTTCTAAAATCCTCTCCCCTAGCCTCTCAAACTTGAGAGGCTTTTTATTTATAGCCATAATCATTTGGATTAGCACGGGGTGCAGGGGTGAAACCCTTGGCTGGGAGCTTTGCCCCCGCCCCCCTTTGGTTTTCGATTGTTTAGCTTCTTCCAGTACCATAAAAGTATTCGATGCGGGCTACCTTACTGGTAAATAACCATGGCAGACACCACGCTTCCTGCACCCTTGATTGAACTGCCTCCCACACAGGCAGACCTTCCCTACGATGATGATGAGCCAATGGAAAGTGCTCGACACACGGCCCAAATGGATTTGTTGACAGATGCCTTAATTCCCTGGTTAGCCCAGCGGGATGACGGTTTTGTGGGTGGCAATATGTTTGTCTACTACAGTTTGGCGCAGGTGCGAAACAAAGACTTTAAGGGGCCTGATGTGTTTGTGGTGTTAGGTGTGCCGAAAGGAGAACGCAAAAGCTGGGTTGTTTGGGAGGAAGGCAAAGCTCCTGATGTGGTGATTGAATTGCTGTCTGACAGTACTGCCGCCGCAGACAAAAACGCAAAGAAGCTGATTTATCAGAATCAAATGCGGGTGCCAGAATATTTCTGGTATGACCCTTTTAACCCAGAGGATTGGACTGGTTTTTCGATTCAACAGCGGGTCTACCAACCGTTGGTTGAAAATGATCGCCATCAATTGGTCAGTGGATCGCTGGGCTTAGCCTTACAGCGCTGGCAGGGACAATACAAAGGAATTGAGGCAACCTGGTTACGCTGGGCAACGCTGGAGGGAGATATTCTACTAACCCCTGAAGAACAAGAACGCCAGCGTGCAGACAGGGCTGAGTCACTGTTGTTGCAAACAGCACAGAATTTGCTGGCAAATGGAATGACTGTGGAACAAGTAGGGACGATTACGGGATTAGATGCAGCGGCGATCGCCGCTCTGACTGCCAATGCTTCTCCTGATCAGGATTGAATTCTCTAAGGCTCATGGATAAATTAAAACCAAATTTTTAATTTATCCATGACTCTAGATATGTTGCATGACGAATCACCCGGTGGCATGAGTCCGGGATCACCTATTTGGTGGACGGTTTTTAGCGAACCGTTTCGTACTATGGAAGTTAAGAGGGATGGCGTTGCGGGGGCGATCGCCACTCCCTCTTGTTTTTTGTATGGATAGCTGTAGCTATTGCTATCAGCACGGGGTGTAGGGGTGGAACCCTTGGCTAGGGACGAAACTCCCACACCCCTTTGGCTTTTGATGTCCTCACGGATTCGACGACAGCCGCCCTTATTACGCCAATGAGGAAATGTGTGCTTCGCTCATCTGCCACAGTTTGTAGATGAAGAACTCAGCGCGATCGCTCATCACGGCTAAAAACATTCCTTCCTGAGCGTCTTGGCTTTCAGCAATCCAGCTTCCAGACAGACTGATTTCGACAAACTCATCATCCACTGGCGTAACGGCAACCGCTCCGTTGCACTCCTGCTGCAACGTCAGTTCTAACTGTTCCAGTTCGGGAATATCCGCAGGCAGCAAGAAGGACGCATGACCGGGTTCAACATGGAGTACTTGTCCCAACCGCATCGCTAAAACGACACGCTGAGCGATCGCCATTTCCAGCGAGGTCATGATTCGTTCCATGTACAGTCCAACTTCGGTGTAGTTCAGCTTCAACATGCTCGATTTCTCCTTGAGTCAAGCGGATAACGTGCTGAGGACTGGAGATGAGGACTGAGGCAAACAGTGAATTGTGGAGTCTCAGTCCTCAAGGGTTAGTCCTGTTCCTTCCAGAACTGTTCTGCAAATGCGATCGCAGGGTGCATGGGTGCTTTGGGTTTGGTTTTGAGCGCCAGGCCGATTTCATTGAGCAAGCGATCGCCCTTAGTTGAATTACATCGTTCGCAAGCTGTTACTACGTTGTCCCAGGTGTGGGTTCCGCCTTTTGAACGGGGAATAACGTGATCAAGCGTCAGATGTTTCGTGCTGCCGCAGTACTGACAGGTGTGGCCGTCGCGGCGAAAGACCTCCCGACGATTCACAGGCGGTAATTTCCAATGTCGTTCAGGATTGCCACCCGTTAAACGAATATGCTCTGAGATTTGTAACACAACACTGGGAGAACGCACTTCCCACTGTTGGGTACTACTAAACTCCAGTAATTCTGCTTGGCCTGTAACGACGAGGGCGATCGCCCGTTTGATGTTGATCCGTGCCAGGGGCAGGTAGTTCTTGGAAAACACCACCACCTGGTTTTGCAGAACCTGTGGCTGCCCGCTCTGTTGTTGAGTTTGCATAATATTCACTCCTCAAAAAACAACCCCCGCTTCTGATGCCAGGAGCGGGGGTTGGGGAAATAAGTATGTTTCTCCCTATGTCGGTGTCAGGGTAACCCTGCACCTCCCGCTCTCGATGAATTGATCTGGATTAAGCCGTCCAGCTAGTACGCTATAAATGCCGTCCCTGACGGATTTACCGCCACTAAACTGATGCGCTTCCTCCAACGCAAACAGCACCGATGCTGTGCCCAAACCCTGTTGAGGTCGGCATGACATGGCGGTGCGTAAGGTGGATAAGAGGATGCGTATCATGGAAGGCGGTTTTCCTTGTATTAAAAAACTCGTTGTCTACATACTACACTTGTAGTACCAAGTTGTCCACTCTTTTTTGAATGAATAAAGCAACTTGGTTACGGATACATTCGGACGCGTTGCCATTCCGGAAGAGAGGGATATTTATACAGCGTTCGCTTCAGATGCAGACTTCTGGGCTTGCGGTTCGTAGCTGCCCGGAACCATTCGAGTTGTGATGGCAATGCGATTCCAGCTATTGATCGTGGCGATCGCCATCAGCAGATTGATAATCTCATCCGGCGTAAAGTAGCGGCTGACCTCGTCGTAAATCTCATCTGAAACGGAATGGGTGGCAATCAGCGTCACGGCTTCTGTAAAAGCCAGTACGGCTCGTTCTTCTGGGGTAAAAAACGGGGTTTCTCGCCAAGCATTGAGAGCGTAAATTCGCTGTTCGGTTTCGCCATTCAGTCTGGCATCTTTGGTGTGCATATCAATACAAAACGCACAGCCATTGATTTGAGATGCTCGGATTTTAATCAGTTCCAGCAGAGTTGGATGAATGCCACT
>DATNPS010000323.1:0-2946 GCA_036703095.1 Crinalium sp.
CAGGGGGAATGGCGATCGCACACGCAGGTCTTTCAAGAGGGCCGTCCAGTTTGGGTTGATCCCCAATGGGTGCAGGGTGGTTCTGCCATGCTGGATAGTTTGCATGGACTGGCCGGATGTCCAGTAATCGGAAGTTTCGCGATTGTAGGGCGATCGGTTTCGGGAGAAACGGTGGAGAGTGCAAGAGGGATTTGGGAAAAGATGGGGGAGATGGGGAAGGTAGGGGAGATGAGGGAGAGTGCTGACGTGGGGGTGACGCGGTTGATGGCAGGGATGCTGTGTCGGTATCGGGGAGGATCTACAGCAGAGGCAAGACGGTGGTTTACAAAGGTTTGGGATCTGGTGCGGCCTGAGCTATTGGGGCGATCGGGATGTAAGCCGAGAGTTTGGCAACTGTGATTCTCCAGACTTACAACTGAAAAATGCAGATATAGCCATAGCCAAGTGGATTAAGACGGAGTGCAGGGGTAAAACTTCTGGCTGGGGTTGAAGCCCCACATTCCCTTGGTTTTTCAATATCCCAGTCGATGTGACAATAGCTATATAACCGACGTAGCGACAGCTATAAAAATGACATTAGCTAGAGCATCGGCACGGCAGGGCTGTAATCCTGTCGCAGCGACACTCTAGCTTGATTAGAACTATAGGGTTGCTTTGATGACTGAAGAACGAGTCAGCTCTTCAAATCAATTAGCGCTTCTTAATGTCGCGAGCCATGCGACGAAACATGTCCAGATTGGTATCAGTAACCGCAGCCGACGGACTGGGTTCCTGATTTTTGACTGACGCAGCAGGTTTGGGAGTTGCATCTACAACGGGAGTCGTAGATGCTTCTTTAACCTCTGCTTTAACCGCTTCTAATGCAGACACCTGCTGAACCAGATCAAACTCTTCGCCATTCCCTCTAGTCTTGGGAAACGTCCGTCGAATCGTTTTGGTCGATCGCATGTATTCGATGTTACCAAACGTCTTTGCCTCATCTGGGTTCAGAAAGAACGCTTTAGAGGTTTGACCAGACTCACCCGAAACCTCAACTGACTGTTGAGTAATTTCTTCTAAGCTTTCAGGCTTAGACTTTGTACCAAAAAATCCTTTGATGAATCCGACCATGCCTCATTCCAGTTATATAGTTTTGTTAAGTTATGATAACCGTTTTTAATACCAAAAGATTGTTATAAATCTTACTTTTAGCAGACGTAAATTTAGCAAATAAAGTTTAAGGGGTGACACACGTCGTGTGTCACCCCTTAAACCTTTTAAGCTCTAATTGATTTCAAAGCCAGATTAAAGCCCTAGCTTCTCCAAAACCGGACGAGTAGAAACAATATGACGATCCAACCCCAAAGCTTTAGGACTAACGCCTAGCGCCAGCGCGACCAGTTGAGAAAGATGCAAAACGGGCAGGCCCAGTTGCCGACCAATCACCTGTTCTACTTCTGGCTGACGAGAATCAAGATTGAGATGACAGAGTGGACATGGTGTCACCATGCAGTCGGCACCCGCAGCGATCGCTCTCTGAATATGACCACCCGCCATTGTAAACGACTGCTCAGTCGCATAGCTTGAGAGCGGCCAACCGCAACATTGAGTGCGGCCCTGATAATAAACCGGAGTCGCTCCGACCGCACGAAACACATTTTCCATCGATTCAGGACTGTGGGGATCGTCGAAGGGAATGTGATCCTGCGCCCGTAACAGATAACAGCCATAAAACGCAGCGCACTTGAGGCCAGATAGCTTCTGCGTTACCCGCTTTTGAATCTCGTTCAGACCGTAATCACCCACCAGCGCCCAAAGCAGGTGTTTTACATCTGTACTGCCTTTATACGGCGAACAGCCTTCCTTTTTAAGAAATCCGTTGACTTCATCTAAATAGGCAGGATTGTTGTTCTGCGCCTCTTTCAAGCGCTCATCCACATGCCCGATCACCCCCTGGCATGTGCTGCAATGGGTCAGCAGCGGTAAATTTAATTCCTCAGCCAATGCAATGTTGCGAGCATTGACCGTATCTTCTAACAGTTGCGAATCCTCTTTAAAGGTGCCAGAACCGCAGCAGGACGCCTTTTTCAGCTCAATCAGCTCGATTCCCAGAGCTTGAGTGAGTTCAGCCGTAGATTGATAAAGTTCGCGACACGCGCCCTGGGCAACGCAACCGGGGAAATAAGCGTATTTAAGGGTCATGAATACAGCAATACCGTAATCAGAATAGGTTGGTCTCGGATGACCATCAAGGCGATCGCCCAAGACCTTATCTATCATGCCTCTTTTGATACCGCCTCGTGTTAACTTCTCATACTTCCTTAAAGAAGCAGGATTCCTCTCTGATCCCCGATTCCTCTCGCCTGTCGCCTACGCTACAGGGCACAATGGAAATCATCTGCTCGTTGAATGGGGCGTTCTTCGTATCAAAGGCTTAAATCATCATGCTTTCACAGATTTTCTACCTGGTTCGATCTAAAACAGATGGTCAATATCTCGTTGCGCGTCCCCGTTCTAATGCACCCTCCAGCAACGAGCGAGATAAACCTGATCCAGGCTTCCTGCTGATGTTTCGTGAACATGCGGACGCGCTGAGTTATCTCAACACGCACGGCTCAGGCGTAGCCGATCGCTTTGCCGTTGAATCCCTTCCAGGAACACAGTTGAGTAACTTGATGAAACGATGGGGATTTAAAGGAGTCGGCATCGTTCAAGATCCTCTCGTTCCCAGCATTGAGTTTTTACAACAGAGTTAATTTTAAATTCTCACAATGCGATAACACCAATTGCAGGTTTGGCGCGCCCGACGGGCGCGCCAAACCCGCAATTGGTTTCAAAATGAAAATTGCTGTTGAATCTTAAGCTTTATCGAGATTCAATCAGGCCAACCTAGCAACTTGATAGGATTAAAGTATCCAGGATCACAAAGAGGTAGAGTATGAATCCATACCTCGTTGCTGTTATTAA
>DATNPS010000356.1:0-3762 GCA_036703095.1 Crinalium sp.
ATCGCCGGGGTGATCCGGGAGGCCGTCTGCCGTTTGAGTTTGTCTCAGTGGAGAAACAGCGAGATGTTCTATCCACACTGCATGATTATGTGTTTGCCGATGGAGCTTTTACCTTCTCCCCCGACCTGCTGAACCGTTTGGCTCCCTCTCGCTGGCTGCATTGGGGCAGCATTCCAGCTACTTCTCGGTTAGATTATCCGATCTATGACAATATCCTGTTCCTGCAAACCCTGGTTCTAAGTGATTTGCTGTCGGGCGATCGCTTATCTCGGCTAAGGGATTCTGAACTGCGGGCAAACACAGGCGAAGTCCTGGCCTTACCGGAACTGTTTGACACGTTGCAAGCAGGCATTTGGTCAGAGGTGATTGCTCCCAACGATGATGTCAATATCTCCAGCTTGCGACGGGGGTTACAGCGTCAGCATCTTAATATCCTGTCAAATCTGGTTCTGCAAAATGTTGGCTCGATCGACAATGCAACCAATTTCCTGGATTTCTTAACCGCTTATTTGCCGCTGAACGCACCTGAAGACGCCAGCGTGCTAGCTCGCTACCAGCTTCGCCAACTCCATGAAAAAGTCGTGCGAGCCTTGCGTCACGATAACGGCATGGACATTGCGACCAAAGCCCATTTAGAGGATGTGCGCGATCGCATTAGCAAAGTGTTGAATGCGCCCGTCTGAGGTTCCAGACACCCGGTGTCTTTTAGAGAACACAAAGATTCATAGCTCCAACCACAAGACACCGGGTGTCTAGGCTCCAGACCCGGTGTCTAGATGCTCAAATAATCTTTCGTGCAACATTCTTTTGCAAGAGCCACAATCCACCTGAGCTGGCAGCGCTAACGAGCAGTCCCAAACCCAACTGTTGACGACCGACCAGTGAGCAGGCCACACCTGACACGAGCAGCGCGATCGCCAATCCTTTAGCGGTTGCCAGCATGAGTTTCACGGTTAGCGTCACATCGACCAGTTTGGCCACCACATCACCCTCGTCGTCTGTAACAACAGATGATGTGATCGCGTGCTTCAACGACTGGTACTTAGCCACATCGACCTGATAGTACGTACCCAGTTCAGCATCGCGCAAACTGGCGACCGAATGTAACCCAAACTTTTTGGCATGGGCGATCGCCAACCGAATTTGCTTTTTAGTCGCGAGTGGAGCCAGCGCTTCAAATACCGATTCTCGATACACTCCGGTTTGGCCCATCTCCAAAATCTGATGGGTGAGTTCCGATACAGACGAACGTTTTGCGATCGCACTCATGGCGTTCCCCTTCAGCCAATTGCATCTTTATAATAGTATGCACGTACTAAACTTAGAGGATGATGGGTAAAACCGCCGCTCCTCAGACTAAACCTGGGTTTAAGACGAATGTTCCGCTAAAACCTGCTCGACGATCGCCAGATTACTCTTCGCCAATTCAAACTCAGGCTTAAACGAAAGGGCTAGTTCAAAGGCAGATTTCGCGTCAGTCCAGCGCTGCACATCCATGTAAACGCAGCCCAGGATGGTCGCCGGATAGGTGGTTGTAAAGTTCAAGTCAAAGGGTTCACCTGTGTAGTAGGTACAATCACGTCCCATCGCTAAACAGTACTCTAGATAAGCGATCGCCGCCAACGGAAACCCCATCGCTCGAAACAGTTCTCCAGTCAGGTGATTCAGGGGCGGAAAGGTATTGCACCACTGCAACCCGCGCTGGCAAATGATGATCGCCGTATCGAAGTCTCCCCGCTCGAGTGCTTGTGAGCCAAGGGAATGCAGCAGAGACGGCACAAAGCGAAACTTGTCTGGAGGCGTGCCTTCCATCAAGTTGGGCCAGAGGCGATCGAAGGCTTCTGCCAGGCAATCCTGGGACTTTTCAATTTGACCCATGTCTTGGTAAATTCCAAGCAGCGTGGCTAGCAGCATCAGGCTTAAGCCTTCTTTTTGACGAATATTTTCCAGGATGGGGATGTTGCGCTGAATATTCTTGGTTCGAAGCTGGTCTTCGGTATAGCCGTAGTGCAGAATTTTGAAGTCTCTGAAAAACCCTAGCTGCTGATCGGTCAGCGATTGCTGCTGGTAGGTCAACTGCTCATGAAAGCGAGAGGTGTATCTCAGCTCAGGCAGGTTGCGAAACAGGCGAACTGGATAAAGCGGCGTCAGTTCATCATTGACAACGTTCGCGTCCGTCAGTTGCAGCCAATAGGCCAGATAGTCTGGATTAGCATTCAGGTGCTCAGGCTGTAGCGCTGACTGTACAACCAATTCTTCGTCCGCATCCAGCACGAGAATCCAATCGCCGTTTGCCTGAGCGAGGGAAAAATTGCGGGCAGCCGCGAAATCATCACACCACTCAAACGTGCTGACCGTTGCGCCAAACTGCTGGGCGATCGCCACGGTATCATCCTGCGACCCCGTATCAACCACAATCATTTCATCCACAAACGGCTGAGCGCTCGCCAGACATCGCGGCAGATTGGCACTTTCATTTTTCACAATCATGCAAAGCGATAGAAACGGTCTGGAGCGCCCTTCTGACTCCTGACTCCTGACTCCTGACTCCTGACTTTCCTCACTTCGAGACATAAAGCGCCGCCATAATCGTAGGCAATATCATTAGATTCTCGTTTGAGAAGATGAACTCATCCACAAAGGTTTCGAGGAAGGTGAATCCGTAGGGAGAGAGGAGCGCCTCTAGCGTTTCTGGCGTGTATTTGCGGACATGCTCCGGTTCTTCCTCGGGGCCAAGACAGTTGTTGGGCACTGCAAAATAGGCGCGGCCCCCCGGACGCAAAACGCGCACAATTTCTTCGACACAGGCGCGATCGTCGTCCAGATGTTCCAACACTTCGGTAGCCACCACTACATCAAAACTATCGTCAGGCAAGGGAATAATCGGCAACGTCGCAACGACTCCTTGAATGTGGTCAGGCAATTGGGCGATCGCCGCTTCTGCAATATCCAATCCGGTCACGGTATTGCCAAATTCGGCTAATTTACGAGCCAGTACGCCAACCCCACAGCCCAATTCCAGCACGTCGTTCATGTGACCCACCGCCCAGCAAATCCGGCCAAAGCAACCCGGATAGCGCCGCCAAGTACTAACGCCTTCTTTTTGCCACACCTGATCCCAATAGCCAGGTTGAAGATTAATGTTGCTGGTGGTCATGGGGCGATCGCTGCAAAAAATGTAGAACTCATACTAGCATTCCCAAGCTGTATACCAGTGGTCTACAAGCGGTCTACAAATAGAAACACATCCCGCAAAGCGGGATGTGTTTCTATTTGTAGACCAACACGTGAAATTACACCGCCAGGAAGCGTTGAATGACTTCGTTGCTCAACTCGCTGGTGGGGCCAGCGGCGACGATACCGCCCTTTTGCATAGCGTAATAGCGATCGGCCTGACGGACGAAGTGGAGATGCTGTTCGACAAGCAATACTGAAATTCCAGTCGTGGCAACAATGCGGCGAACGGCAGATTCGATGTCGAGAATGATGGAGGGCTGAATTCCCTCAGTGGGTTCATCCAACACGAGAAGCTGAGGATTTCCCATCAGAGCACGGGCGATCGCCAACTGCTGCTGCTGACCACCGCTCAAGTCACCGCCCATGCGAGACAGCATGGAATTAAGAACGGGGAAGAGTTCAAAAATATAGTCTGGAATGGTTTGAGAGCGTTTCGATTGGTCAGCCCTGGCTTCCAATCCGAGAATCAAGTTCTCCTTCACGGTCAGTCGAGGAATGATTTCTCGGCCCTGTGGCACATAGCCA
>DATNPS010000363.1:0-23355 GCA_036703095.1 Crinalium sp.
AGTATTCCATCATACAGATTTTATTCACCCCTGTATCTTCATAAAGGCAGATTGCTATCCACAAGCATTCCCACAACGGAAGGAAGACTTATCAGTATTTATCTACTATGAGAACTTAATCGCTGGCAGCCGTGTATTTGCGGACAAGGCTGAAAATTGGATACCACCGAGTAGCAGAATTCGCGTTAACCTAATACCGATTTGAATTGAGTTTATGGCAGCAAGGGGGAGTGGGAGCCGCAACCTCCTGTACCCCCAACTGCAACCTTCACAATAAATAAGTTGAAGGAATGCGCAAAACTTTGCGCCATTTCAGCCGCGCATTGCGCGACTGAAATGGCGCTATCGAGTTCACGTTAATCTATTGGCTCTGGTGCTGGTGGCTTGATGGCAGCATATAGGGCGGAATAATCAGCATCGGCTAAACCGCGATCGCACGCCCGTTCTAATATTTTCTGGACACCCGTCAGGCTCTCTACTCCAAGCTGGGTGGCGATCGCTTCCTGCAAAAACAGATTGGTATCCTTTAGCAAATGTTTGGTTGGGAAATTAGGATTGGCATAGTTTTCCTCTAACATCCGCTGCAATTTCTTATCAAACGTGGGCGCATAAAGCGCGCTCTGCCGCAGGATTTGCATGAATGTTTCAACCTCAACGCCTTGGGTTTGCAGGAAGCTTAAACTGAGTCCAAATGCTGCGGCCAAAGAGCCAATAAGCTGATTCAGGGCCAATTTGAGAGCTGCCGCCGCACCAACCTCACCCACCCGCAACGGCGCTTCACCGAACTTTTGAAGGACTGGTAGCCAGCGCTGATATTGTTCAGAAGATGCTCCCACCATGACCAGCAGTCGTCCATCCTTTGCTTCTGGGATACTGCCTAAAACGGGTGCTTCCAGATACTCACCGCCTGCGGCGATCACCTCTTGCTGAATGCTTTTGCTCTCGCTGGGGGCGATCGTTCCCATCTGAATAATGGTGTTTCCTGCTAACAGGGGGTGCGTGGATTCATTGAACAATACTGCGCGAATGGCCTGAGCATTGCTGAGCATGAGAATGGTCGCATCACAGTCACGCAGCACATCTACTGGCGAGGAAACGCACTCAGCCTGGGATTGGAGAGGCGCTAACTTAGCAGTTGTTCGGTTGTAAGCCACCACCGATACATTGGCTGAAATCAATCGTTGCGCCATGGGCAACCCCATCAGTCCGATTCCCATCAAGCCTATCTTCACCGCTAATCTCCTGTCCGTTGAGGTGTATATTTACGGATCTCAGTGTTTTAACCCGAATTAAGTATAAGGGTCTCGCCGAATTGAGGAATAACAGTTGGTGTAAATGCTGTAGGTTGCGAGAATTTGCGCCAGGTGTTTCTTCATTAAGCAGTCCGGATATGGGGTGCCCTAGTTTTGATGCGTTTATGAGTTCCCTGATGCGATCGCGAGTTCCTATCCAAGACATGATTCAGCGTGCAAATCCCTCTCCTTTTTATGTTTTGATTGCTCGCAACCGATATTCTTCCTGCCACGTTCTTGTTCCAGAAATGGAAAAACCGCTGGCCGCTATTTGTCTTGCAGACCACTACTACAGCTTTTTTACAACGGTAACGGATAGCAGACGGGCATTGGGGATTGCTGTGAAACTGAGTTATCTCGGCGATCGGGCTGTGATCACAAAAATTCCAAAAGGCTATGCCATTTGGGTATGGGAAACGGAAATGCAGCTCTTTGGTCAGTCTGGTCGGGCGGGTTTGAATGTGGTGCGATCGCCCAAAGTGGCACCATGCAAAGTGCTGGTTTCGCGTGAACAGTATCGAGCGTTAGAGATACAAGTTCCTGATCTGGATCAGCCGCTTTCATCTATTCAGTTTGAAGGCAATTATTACAGCATTTTTAGAGTAGAAACGGACGCCACTAAAATTTTGGAACTCGTAGCAAAAATTACGCAACGAGGAGATGAAATGGTAATCACAAAAGCAGATAAAGGTGGCTTTGCTCTATGTGTTTTGGAACCTGAAGGATATCTACCTCAAATGTCAATTAAAGGGTCATATCTTAATTGAAGATTCTTGAGCATTGCTTGATTAAAAGTCACGAATAAGTAGAGTCCCGCAACTAAATATAAAACCCAAAGACCTGCGTTCCTCGCGCGAGGAACACAGGTCTTTGGATTTTATATTTGACTAAAACTATCTACTTATGTATGGTTTTGAATATATTTCAGATTGATGTGCTGTATTTTTACATATCATGTAGTGTCGTAAAAATGGCGCATTTTTTTACAAAGACAAATGGCATTGTCTTAATAATTTTTGAGGATTTTACTAAAACCTTATTTAGATGCTTAAAAACGTGAATCCTATTTAAAGGAACGGCTAAGAGGGTTGAATTCGTTCAGTAAAGGATTTTTAATTCGAATGTCCTCTTAAATTAAGTAGGTAGCCAGAATTAAATAACGTTATAAAAAACGGGGGAACCTCCCTCCGGGGCGTCCCCTCGGTTTTTAATTACGGCTATCTACTTAGCTGAAATTGCAGCACATAGGAATTTCAAATAGGTTATTTTCCTGTTGGCTTCCTACGCTATGTAAATCTGTATGTAACTGCTCAATAATGTGCCCCCTAAATTTAATTTGTAATGAGAACTATAGCGACTTCACCTGAAATTTAAACGAGGTGCAGGGTTGGATTCCTGGCTGGAGGTATATCCCCTGTACACTAGTTCACCATTGATTTGTGAACGCTATATAGGTTGAATAAGACGGTATAGAATCTCACGACAAATCAGGTTTAGTACAGATTTCGATGGATTAGATAGCAGGGTTGGCTTTACCAAAAACATCTTTAAACCTACCCCACGCTCAATCATGATGACGAATTCGACTGACATGTATGTCATTAAGCCCTCTGGTATTTTAACGAAAGCCACATCAGAACCATTGCTTGCAGAAGTACAGTGGTGCTTTGATGCAAACGTCAAAACAGTTCTGATTAATTTGGAGAACGTAAGTTTTATTGATAGCTATGGTTTGGGTATTTTAATTTCAATTCATACAAGGCTAAAACTAGCCGATCGCAAATTGTGTCTCTGTTCGCTGAACGATCAGGCGAAGGGTTTGCTAGATATTGCTGATTTAGATAAAACGTTTGAAGTCTATGAAAATCAGGATGACTTTTATGCCGTCCGGCTTTAACCGTTGTATCGGCTGTATCGCCATCTCCAAGCCATTGTAAGAAGCGTGCCCTGAGGGGACACGCAAAACCCGCAATCGGTAGTAGTGCAAGCTTGCACTACTACCGATTTGCATCTTGAGAATTGCTGATGCTTCTTGAGAATATTTGACAATAAGTAAGGGATTCTTTATGCTGCAAATCTAGGCAAATTATCCTGAACCCATTTGTCGTGCTGTTGATTACCTGGCTTCTACCTTCATGCCCAAATATCCTGCATTAACCAAGGCTACTCATTGGACTCGACGACATTTCTTACAGGTTGGACTGGCGGGATTGGGAGTGGCAGGAGGGGCGATCGCCTTCAACCGTTTCCAAACCAACCGCTCTAATCTTGTCAAAATTCCCCCCATCCCCGAAACGGCGATCGCTGGCATTGACGGCATTAGCCCTATGAAAATGCTGCGTGACTTTGATTACGGCACCGTCAAACAAGAGGGAGGGCGCACGGTTCGAGAATTTCAGATTGAAGTGACGAGTAAGCCAGTTCAGCTCAACAGTGCTGTTTCCTTTGTTACCTGGTGCTGCAATGGTCGTGTGCCGGGGCCAACCCTGCGCGCCAAAGAGGGCGATCGCATTCGCGTTGTGTTTATGAATCGGGCTGGGCATTCCCATTCCCTGCACTTCCACGGTATTCACCCCGCCGAGATGGATGGTATCAAGCCCGTCCGTAATGACACGGCGTTTATTTATGAATTTGACGCAGAGCCGTATGGCGTTCACCTCTATCACTGTCACGTTGCCCCCGTGACGCGCCACGTTAGCAAAGGGCTGTATGGCATGTTCATCATTGACCCCCCTGAAGGCCGCCCTCCTGCCGATGAGATGGCATTGATCATGGCAGGGTATGACCTGAATGACGATCAGCATAACGAACTGTATGCCTTCAACGGCTTGCCGAATTTCTACATGCAGCATCCCATCCCAATTCAGCAAAACCAGCTGGTGCGGCTTTATGTCTTAAACATGATTGAGTTTGACGTAGCCGCTACGTTTCATCTCCATGCCCACATGTTTCGCGTTTTCCCGACTGGACGCACGCTCACCCCAACTCACGAAACGGATGTGATTACGATGGGAACGGCAGAGCGACACATTCTGGAGTTTAGCGGTACGCATCCCGGAGAGTATATGTTTCATCCCCATCAAGATACGATGGCTGAAGCTGGCTGTATGGGGAGCTTTCAGGTCGTGCCGGGATAGGGAATTAGGGAGGAGTCAGGAGTCAGGAGTCAGGAGTCAGGAGTCAGGAGTCAGAGGTATGTGTTTCGATTAGGAGCGCAAATAAATTAAAACCAAATTTTTAATTTGTGAAAGCGTTGCAGAGCCGCGCTTTCACAAATTAAGTTTCGGGGTTCATTAAATTCACGATCCTTAGTTTCTGGCTTCTGACTCCTGTTTCCTCTACCCTTATTTATGCCTTATTCAGAAAAGATAGTTGAGAATCTATTGCAATAGAGTTGACAAAAGCTCTCAATAAAAACATAATAAATTCGCAAGGATGAACGATAGGAAGCATTTATTCGATAGATGTAGTAAATCGCCTATCAATAAGTAATTTTGAGGAATTTTCAATGGTTTCCAGGGCTTTTCGCGTATTTTTGGTACGCTCATGCGCAGCTATGGTTGTGTTTGGAAGTTTGGCGATGCTTCCAGCGTGCAACACGTCTCCATCTGTATCAGAGCAACCGTCTCCAGCCGCAACGTCTAGCCCGACCACAGAAATGGCTGGTCATGCTCACGGGGCTGAGGCAAAGATCAATATCAATACAGCGATTCTGTCAGAGCTAGATAAGCTAGAAGCGACACTGGGTGTGCCTGCGCTATCGCATAAAATTCAGGCCAGTCGTCCCTACGGGAGTCCCGAAGATCTGGTATCCAAGCAAGTGATTACCCAAGCCCAGTTTGACCAGATCAAAGACATGGTGACGATAGAGGATGTGGTACTGACGGGTGAGGCTAAGGATGTCGATTACATGCTGAAGCTGGGATTGATGCAGGGGCACATGCTGGTTGCGAAGGAACTCCTGGATCTGAACCAGCCCGCTCAAGCTGAACCTCATATCGGACATCCTGTGGAAGAAATTTATCTGGATGTGGAAGACCAGATTCAGGAGCGTGGCGTGCCGGATTTCAAAGATACGCTGATGCAACTGCAAGAGCTCGTGAAGTCTAAGCCACAGGATGCCCAGATTGCGCCCAAGTTTGAAGCCTCGACTCAGGCGATTAATACCGCGACCGAAGCACTGCCTGCTGAAGAGCGCCAGTCGCCAGAATTTGTGCTGCAAGTGATTTCAGGGTTGCTGGATTCTGCCAATGCAGAATATACAGCAGCGATCGCCAACGGCAAAATTTCTGCTGCCATTGAATACCAGGATTCCAGGGGATTTGTGCTGTTTGCCAATCAGCTTTATAAAACGATTGAGAGCAAGCTAGCCACTACCCATCCCGATGCCCAGAAGGCCATTAGCCAGAGCATGACTGAACTGCTAAAAGCTTGGCCTGCGGTAGTTCCTCCTGCGGCTCCTGTGAAGACGCCAGAGCAAGTCACTCAATTGATTGACACCATTGAGCAACAGGTTCAGGCCGCCAACAAGTAGCGTGATTGAATAAACTCCAAATTTTTTGAACGTGAGTCTCCAACAAGGGGGTAGTAGTGCAGTGCACTACTACCCCCTTGAGAAAACGAAAAGAAAACACGTTTTCTTAGGAGTTCGATAGCCCGGTTTTGCTCGTCGCGCACGCAAAACCGGGCTTTTGGAGAGTGGCACGTCGCGTCACTCTCCAAAAGCCCGGTTTTCAAATCATATTGTATTAAGTTGTGACCTCCGCTATTCCGCTATCAAAATATAGCTGTAGTCATCTGAACGGAACGAGGGCAGGGGGGAAACCCTAGCTGAGGATAAAGCCCCCACTCCCCTCTGGTTTTTGATGTCCTAACGGACAGGAAGACAGCTATATGTGACAGCCATAGCGCTAATAGGCAGCAGAATTACAGTAAACCTAGCTGAGAGAGAATACCCTGACCTGTTAACACTTCGGTAGCCAAACCAATTACAAATCCCAGCATGGCCAAGCGACCATTCCAGGTTTCTGCAAACTGAGTGAAACCAAACTTGGACTCTTGTTGATTGGTCATGATCAGAAAACCTCACATTAATTCAAGTTCTGTAATAAAAATTAACACATCTATCTTGAGAACGACAAGCTTAAACCTTCCGCAAATTAAAACTTTCTGGATTGACGCAGCAATTCTCAGTATGTAAATCGGTAGCTGTGCCAATTCGCCGACAGCGAATTGGCACAGCTACCGATTGAGGGTTTGGCGTGCTAAATCCTCAATCGGTTTCAAAATGGAAATTGCTGGGATTGACGTGAATTGGTAACAGCCTTTCAGGGATCAAATTGACGTAATGTTATAGTCGAGGTGCAACGGCTAGCCGATCAACAGGGCAAGGATATTGGCTCTACGGCCACCTTTGCATATCGTCACGTCAATTTTCACTCGCACTTGTCATGCACTCCACAAGCCAAGTTTTTCCCGTTGTTTGGCAAAATGACCACGTTTTATTAATTGACCAAACTCGTCTTCCCGAAGAATACGATGTCGTGCAGATCAGCCGTTCCGACGATATGGCGATCGCCATCAAGACCATGATTGTTAGAGGCGCGCCTGCGATCGGAGTAGCAGCGGCGTATGGCATGTATTTGGGTGCACGAGAGGCTCAGACGAGCGATCGCGATCAGTTCTTTTCTCATCTAGAAGCGGTTGCCCGTAAACTGCAAGCGACTCGCCCGACGGCAGTAAATTTATTTTGGGCGATCGAGCGCATGTTAAGAACGGCTCGTCAAACGATTGGCCCCGTCGAGTATTTAAAGGAAACTCTGCTGAAAACAGCCCAACTGATTGGTGCGGAAGATCTGCAAACCTGTCAGGCTATTGGGGATCATGGGTTAAGCGTGTTGCCTCAATCACCCCAGCAGCTACGACTACTTACCCACTGCAATGCTGGAGCTTTGGCTACTGCGGGCTATGGGACAGCATTAGGCGTGGTGCGATCGGCGTGGCGCGAAGGACGGCTGGCCCGTCTGTATGCCGATGAGACCCGTCCTCGCTTGCAGGGCGCTAAACTTACGTCCTGGGAATGCGTCCAAGAGGGAATTCCCGTGACACTGATTACCGATAGCATGGCTGCCCACTGTATGCAGCAGGGCATGATTGATGCAGTCGTAGTCGGGGCCGATCGCATTGCGTCAAATGGGGATACGGCTAACAAAATTGGCACTTATAGCCTTGCACTGGTTGCGAAAGCCCACAAAATTCCCTTCTTTGTAGCGGCTCCTCTATCAACGATTGATTTTGGTTTACATGACGGTGGCCAAATTCCGATTGAGGAGCGCGATCCGGTAGAGGTCTATAGCATCGGTGATACTCAAATTTGCCCACCCGGTGTGGAGTTTTACAATCCAGCGTTTGATATGACGCCAGCCGATTTAATTACTGGAATCATCACAGAACATGGCGTTGTGAAGCCTAGCGAGCTTCTACAATTTCGAGAAAAGCAAGTCGTTTAACGTAATTCGAACGTGAATTCGATAACCCGATTTTGCGTGCGCGACGCGCACGCAAAATCGGGCTTTTGGGAGTGTGGCGCGTCGCGCCACTCTCCCAAAAGCCCGTTCGTCGAATTCACGTTAATTCGATAGCGTGATTGCATCTGCCCGACAGGCAGATGCAATCACGCAAACAAGTGTCCTGCACGACACGTAGGGCACCTGTTTTTATGAATTTGTATCAACCAAATCGATAGCCAAATCCCCGAACGGTCATCAGATATTCAGGATGACTGGGGTCAACTTCTAACTTTTCACGCAACCAGCGGATGTGCACATCCACCGTTTTGCTGTCTCCCATAAAGTCAGGTCCCCAGACTCGCTCAATCAATTGCTCTCGTGACCAAACCCTGCGGGGATGGCTCATAAACAGTTCCAAAATGCGAAACTCTTTGGGAGAAAGGTTAATTTCATCTCCTCGAACCGTCACCCGACACTCTTGCGGATATAGCGTGACATCTTGAAACCGCAGGGTTGATTCTTTAGACGGCGGTTGAGAATGACGATGCCGACGCAGCAGCGCTCGACAGCGAGCCACTAACTCACGCATTCCAAACGGTTTGGTGAGGTAATCATCTGCTCCTACTTCCAGCCCGACTACCCGATCGGTTTCGCTGCCTTTAGCGCTAAGCATCAAAATCGGAACACTGTTTCCCTCATGACGGATCAGACGACATAAGTCTAAGCCGTTTACATAGGGCAGCATCAAATCCAGAATGATCAGATCCAGCGATGCAAACCCCGACTGCCCTCCATCTTCAAACTTAGCGGCCAAATCTAAGGCAGCACGCCCATCTTCAGCCACCAAAACTTCATAACCCTCTTCGCTCAGAGCAAGAGCAACCGTTTCGCGGATCAGCTCTTCATCTTCGACAATCAGGACTCGCCCCAGTTTTACATCTGACTGGGGTTTAGTTGCTTCTAGCATCAACATAGCTGTCATTCAGGTGAAACAGGGAAATTTGGTGAAACATGGACTTAGTGAATACAGGGGCTAGTTCATGCTTATCTTACCAAAATGGCAGCCTTTCACTTTGCCTCACCTAAGTTTATTAATGATCTTTATTCTGTTATCTGGGCTACAAGTTTCTAGGAATTCTGCCGCTTGATCAGTGCTTTGGCATAACACAACTCACTACTTGAGTAGATCCCCCTTCACCGGATCATTTACTGCGATACTAGCACCATTAGCGTTAGCCACAAACAGCGTGTATGTTAGCCCATCCTTGATTACTGGCCGCAGCATCGATCGATTCCCAGGCTTTCCAGGAGCAGATCGCTAACAGCATTCGCCACTGCAAATTCACTAAAGAAGCTTTTGGAAAAGTCAAATAGTTGCATTTCTGTGACAATTGCAATCACGAGCGAACCTACATCGTTTTCACCTTCCATCCGCTGCCGCACGAATACCTGGCTGGCGCGTTGGGCGATTTCTTGGTTGATGGCTTCTGGGATAAATTCCTGATCGAGCCACTGATGCAGTGCTTGTTGTAACCAAATTCCCTCTTGCTGTGCATCTTGGGCCGGTGGCAGAGTAATCGCTGGAATGGGTTCAGACATAACCTGGCAAAATTCAAGAATGAGTCCACGCAATTAAGGGGCGATCGCCCCATGCCTTAAGGTAAATCGTGAGTGGGATTCTCTTCAACTGGCAGCAACACTTCTATGGGAAAAGTCTATGGTAACAGTCCATGAAATCTGAATTTCTATATGATGTCGCGGCCATTGTTCAAGGCTACGCTCAGGGATATTTTTTGATGAGTGATGGCATCAACGATAGCTTGAATTGGTACACCAGTCGCGAACGAACGTTGATTCCTCTGGATGAACGGTTTCGCTACCCGCGATCGCTCCAGCGTGTGTTAAATCAAGATCGGTTTACAGTGGCCGTCGATCGCGACTTTAAAGGGGTTATCGAAGGGTGTGCCGACCGGGAGAGTACCTGGATTTCGGATGAGTTGAAGCAAATTTATTGGGAGCTTCATCAGGTTGGCTGTGCCCATAGCTTTGAAACCTGGCAAGGTGACCAACTGGCTGGGGGCATTCTGGGCATTACCATTGGCGGCGTATTTATTGGGGAGTCGATGTTTTATCGAATTCCAGATGGATCTAAGGTGGCGATGGTGAAGCTGGTGGAACGGTTGCGATCGCGCCACTTTATGGTGTTTGACGCGCAGATGATGAACCCGCACCTGGAACGATTTGGAGCATATGTGATTGCCGATCAGGATTATCAACCGCTGCTAAAACAGGCGCTAAAACGCCGATGTTCGTTGGAATAACATAATCATGTCAAGACGTGCCACTGGCACGTCTCTACTGGACATCTGCATCACCGTTGGTTGGTCTGATAACGGATGTTGTCTACCGCAGGGCAAATCGACGAACGGCAAACAAACTGCCCATCAACCCCACCGAGCCGCCCAGCAGCAGCAGAATCAGGGGCAGCAGAATCACTTTACTGGGGCTTAGCTTTAATCCACTGGCCAGAAATTGGATAAAGTCGGCCTGTTGCGCCAGCAAACTTCTGACAAATTCCTGGGTGCCTGCGATCATGCTCCAGGCCAGCAGCGCTCCGGCAATTCCAAACGTTAATCCCTGAAGGATGAACGGCATGTAAATCCAGGTCGTCGTTGCGCCGACCAACTGCATCACCTCAATTTCCCGTCGCCGCGCCATTACAATTAAGCGAATCGTCGTCGTAATAACGGCAACTGAGGTCAGAGTCAGGATAGTGGTGATGCCAAAACTGACCCAGTTCAACCCCTGATTTAATTGACCAATCCGTTTCACGGCCTCGGCTACATACTGCACGTCGTCCACACCCTGCATCAATTTGAGCTTTTCAGCTAGAACGGGCACCTGATCTGGGGAACTGGCTTTTACTTTTAGCTCATCCGATAGAGGATTGCCATTGAGTTGCTGAGTAGCCCCTTGAATATCGGAAATGCCCATATCTTTCACGAGTTTTTCCCAGGCTTGCTCTTTTGGCACAACCGTCACGTCGGTAATTTCTGGAAGTGCTGTCAGCATGGGTTTGATGCTTTCTCCATCCACTCCTGTTTCCAGATATACCGATACTTCTAGCTGACTCCCAAACTGGTTTAATAGTCCTTCAAACTGCCATGAGGCTTGCAAACTAATGCCAAACAAAAACAGCAGAACGGTCACTGTGCTCACTGCTGCCCAATTCATCCAACCGCCACGCCGCAACCCCAATAATGTTTCTCGCAACAAATAATCTGATTTAGTGAGAAATTGCAGCACGCTCATAGGTTTAGAGGGGTAGGACAGCGATGACGATTTGAGTACCGATATTAACTCAGCCGCGAGCGATCTAGAAATAACGTGAATTCGACGAACTGTAGAAACGGGTCGCGCGCGTCGCGCCGGGCACGTTTCTGCGCCGTTTCAGTCGCGCGTCGCGCGGCTGAAATGGCGCTATCGAATTACGTTAAAGAAATATGTGGATTTGATCACGTCAGCAAGTTTAATGACGCAAATTGGTGGCAGGGCAAGCTTGCATCTGCTCGCGAGTTTGGTGTTTCCATCGGGCGCATATCGCAATCGGTTTCAACATGAAACTTGCTGTGACCACTGAATTCAGCTTGAGCAAAGGCTATCGTTTGCGTCATGAGAATTGCTGTAATCCGAAGCGATTCCGCTTATGATTGGGTAGAATAGGAGCAAGACAACACCGTTAACTTTTAGCACTGCCGGACGCCACTTATCCATGACTGCTCAAATTTTGGTCGAAAAAAAGAAATTAGCCAACCCGCCTTTAGATTTGCACTACCTGGGCGATCGCGTTTTACGCCAACCTGCCAAGCGGATTACAAAGGTCGATGACGAGATTCGGGAATTGGCGCGGCAGATGCTACAGACCATGTACAGCGAAGATGGCATTGGTCTAGCAGCTCCTCAAGTTGGCATCAACAAGCAGCTGATTGTCATTGATATTGAGCTAGATAAGCCTACCGTACCGCCGCTGATTCTGATTAACCCAGCTGTTACGAAGCAAAGCGCTGATGTCTGTGTGATTCAGGAAGGGTGTTTGAGCATCCCCAATGTATTTCTGGATGTGACGCGTCCTGAAACCATTGAGGTTTCCTATAAGGATGAGTATGGACGGCCCCAAAAGATTACGGCCGCTGATTTATTGGCGCGCGTAATTCAGCACGAGATTGATCACCTGAATGGGGTGATGTTTGTGGATCGGGTTGATAATGCCCTTGCGCTAAATCAAGAGCTGACGAAGCATGGGTTTTCAGCACAAGCGGTGAAGCCAGTTCAGTGAACTGAAAGGTTGAACTCGCGCCTGTAATTTTGAATAATTTTCCTGATCCCTTTCATCCTTAAGCAATGTACGTAACCCCCAAAAGTGGTCTGCTGCTGATGTCATCCTGTGTGGCAGCGATCGCAGCCGTTGGTTCAATTTTTGAGCTATCGTCTGGTGATCCGCAGTTAGGCAGTCTGGTGACTGGCATTATCCTGGCGATCGCGATTCCCCTGACGGGAGTGCTATTCTACGCTGCGATCCGAGTCGCCAAAGCTGAGCAGTAATCATCCGAAATGATTCAAGAAGGGCGTCTCGCAGGAGACGCCTTTTTTTGGTCTGGCGATTCATTTCATTTCAAACGTGCATTTCGTTCCAAAATTATGGGCATTGTTGATATGACGAAATCAGATGTTGGCGACAGACAGATAACCCCGTAGAGACGTGCCATTGGCACGTCTCTACCGACGGCGCGCATCACATGGTGTATCAATTATCTGATCCCCAATTCCTGCCCCATCGCTGCACTGATCCTCAACCGCAAGACCGTATAGTTGAGACAGAATGCTGATTTCCCTACCGTTCCATAGGTTCTACTGCAATGACCGGATCATCATCCATCCTTCCAGTTCTGCGGCAACTTCCGCCCGATGATTCGATCGCCCAAAATGAAACCGTTTATCCGCTGACTGGCATAACGGAGATGATTATTGGGCGTGACCCCCGCTGTCAAATCGTGCTTGACTCAATGGTGTATGGCGGGGTGTCGCGACAACATGCCAAAGTGGGCCTGATACCGGGTGAAGCGGCACTGTGGCAAATCTGCGATCTGGGTAGCGCCAACGGAACCTTTGTGAACGGGCAGCGGTTGCAGGGATGCCAGATCTTAAAGGGGGGCGATCGCCTCGTTTTGGGACAAAGCGGCCCTGCATTTGTCTTTGAGCTACGCAGTAATCCTGCTGCTGCTGCCGTATCAGAAACCTTTCCTGAACCGCCATTGCCATCGGTAGCCGCCTTCGCGGCAACACGCAGACCGCCAGCTTCCTATCCTCCTAATACTCCCGGTCATTCCCAGGAAGTCACGCTCAGTCAGCTCTTTCCGATTGTGTCCACTGGACGCGATCTGACTCGCAAGGCATATCTGGTGCCGGGAATTTTAACCGTCGCTTTTGTCGTGCTGATGTTTGTCGCGGTAGGCAACTCACTGCTGTTTAACCTGCTGTTATCGGCTTATATTGCCGGAGCGGCCTTCTATTTTGTCTATCAGCTTTGCGGCAAGCACAAACCCTGGTGGTTGTTGGCTGCGTCAGGAGTGATCACCATGCTGCTGCTGGTGAGTCCCGTTTTAGATTTATTTATTTTTATATTTCGTGGAATTTTGCCAGGAGCCATCCCCGATGGTGAACCGTCGGGCAATTTCCTGACCATTCTGGTGCAGATGTTTTTTGGGGCGGGCCTGATGGAGGAGCTACTGAAAGCCCTACCCGTTCTGCTGTTTTGCTATTTAGGGACGAGATTGCGATCGCCCCGACGAGAGCAAATTGGGGTGTGGGAGCCGCTAGACGGAATCTTGCTGGGAACCGCTTCAGCAGTTGGTTTTACGCTGCTTGAAACCCTGGGACAGTATGTGCCCAATATCATCAACGATGTCACCCTACAGGCTGGGGCTGGATCAGGCGAATTAGTGGGGCTACAGCTCCTGATTCCCCGCATTCTAGGCTCGATCGCAGGCCATATGGCCTACAGCGGCTATCTGGGCTACTTTATCGGGTTGAGCGTACTGAAACCATCCCATCGATGGCGCATTCTGGGAATCGGCTATCTAACCGCAGCCGCCCTTCATGCCCTGTGGAATGCTAGCGGTAGCATTAGCTTCTTAATTCTGGCGATCGTTGGCGTCTTGTCTTATGCATTCCTGACAGCGGCCATTTTGAAAGCCAGAGCGCTATCGCCCACGCGCGAGAACAATTTTGCAACCCGATTTTCTAAATTCTAAAGTTGGAATTCTAAAGTTAGAATTCTAAGCTTGGAATTTTAAGCTTGGGTTGTGTCGGAGGGCAGTTGAGAAATCGCGTAACGGGCGATCGCCAGGCTCAGCCGTGCCTGCTCAATGCTTGATAAATCAGACCAGGCTACACTCGGCACCGAGGTAAGCGTCGATTCCAGCTCTGCGCTACGCATCGCATAAGCATAAGGACGGGCCAGTACCAGCAAATCATCTTCACCCCAGGCGGGCAGCAGCTCTTTCACGCAGCTTACCAGCTTGTCAGAGAGAGACAAATTCGTAGATAGCACCTGTCGCGCCCGCTGCACAATGCCGTCCAGAAACTCATGAGGCACTTGCGCCGCGAACTGCTGAAATAACTCATCAACCAGGGAACGAGTGGGGTCTTGTGCGGGTGCAACAGTTGCCCACAGTTGATCAAACTGAGCGGACAGAGCTTGCCCTTGCGTCGCGATTTCATCCTCTGTCCAACCAGCCGCCAATACTTCCTGCTCTAAATTGGCAAAGTAGGCTTCTGCTTCTGCTTCATACGGATTCCAGGGATAGGTCTGATCCGCTTGCAAAATGAACTGCAATAGCTCTAGCTCAGCTTCGGCCTGGAAGGGGGGAACGGTGGGACGGGTGGAATCGCTGGTCATAAAGGGTTACTCCTGATACTTACTTGTCCTTCGTAAGGACCGTCCTTCTATAAGGACAATGATAGCTACAGCTAAGGATCGGCTCATTCCGCAAAGCATTTCGATGAAGCATTACGATTTATGCCAAATTCCATGTCAACTTGCATAAAATCGCTATCCATCAATGACAAATTCTAGGGCCGGACTGTGCCCAAACCGCAGCTGCGTTTTTGATTGCAGCGGCACTTCTTGATGATGAATGCGATACCAGCCGTTTCCAGGCATTTGAACCAGCGTGCCATAGCGCGAGAAATCCTTGAGGAAATAGGCTGGCTCACCATCATCGGTCATGAAGGAATCGCGGTAAAAAATTTCGGCATGTCGTCGCGACACGCCTAATTCTTGAATCACTAAATCGTTGCCCTCCCGGCTGCCCACTCGCATAATTCCGCCTTGAACTGGCCAGGTGCGGGGTGGAGTGGAGAGCGATCGCAAGAAAGCTACTGGAGTCTTGCGCGCAATCCAACTGGGAGAATTGTCTGGGATTTCCGTCACGCCTTCTGTCAAAGGCCGTACCAGTTCTCCGTTAAATTCAGGATGCATGTACAGCACGGGCAGCGTCCAGGCCGGTTGGTTAAATTTGTAAAGCGTTAAGAGCTGCTGTCGGGCGATCGCGACGGCTTCATCAATGGGCGATCGCTCGGCGAGTGCCTGGGTAAATTCCCGAATAAAGCTGAGCGCCTCATGATCCGCGATCGAGTCTCGCATTCCCAATACCGCAGGCATTCCGTGATGAATCAGCACCTCGGCCAAACTGCTGCGGGGAATGGCGCGATCGTCATCGTGATCGGGCTGAGCACCCCAACAGGCGTTGAAAACGGCCAGCTTTACCTGACAGCGGGTTAGCACTTGCGCCAGTTCCGTCCCGCTAATGGCGGCATCTGGTCGCAAAAAGAGCAGACCTCCATCGGGTGCAGGTGCTCCATGCCCGGCATAAAACAGCACGTTATACGCACCAGCTTCAAGGTGATCAATCAGCTCGGCAGGGGTAGGCTGCACCAGGGTTTTGACCTGACACGCGACAGGCGTTGAAAACGAGTGGCCGGAATCTCCCATTGCCGCCGTTTCCAGCAAATCCGCCAGCATAGACGCTTCTTGCTCTAGCTTCAGCAGCTTGTCACCCTGAGGTGCGGCTTTGGCATCCTGGGCGTCCACATCTTCGTCCTGACCTAGAACCAGCAAAATTTTGAGCGAATATTCCACCCGCAGCAGTGGCAGCGGATCAACATCGCTGGTGGTGCGGCTAAATAAAAGCTGCTGACTGAGCGATACAGCCTGCTTTCCCGGCTGGGGCTGCATAATTTCCCAGGGCACCGAAATTAAATCTGGGTCGCGAACTTCCAGCCGCAGCCGCAGGGGTTTACCCTGACCGATCGCAATTCCCTGACTGCGCTCCAGACTGATTTGAATCGGGCTGTCATCAAACAGCCATTGCCATAACCCCACACCCAACTGCTGCATCAGCAGACCCGTATGAGTTGTGGGCTGGCTCGGCAGCACCGGAGGCGATGAGGCATCAGGCGGCGGCGTTACAAAAGCGGGTGGCGTGTAAGTCAGCGGAAATCGCGGGACGGGCGGCAGGCTCCGCAGTGAGAACATCGACTGCCAGTTATGCCATGCCTGCGTGAGCGGTTGAGTCCAGCGCAAATCATGGTGAACATAGCCCCCTGGATAGGGAGCATGTAAGACCCAAATTGCATAGTGATCTGGCTCAGCAGCCTTTAAGGGGGCGATCGCCAGACTTAAACAAGGACTCTCAACAGAAGCCATTTATAAGCGCTGAATCTTAAGACCTTAAACACAATCCGTTTTCCTACCAGTCTATATGGTATTGGAACCCTGTGGTTATGACACACCCGGTTCTGCTGCTCCCGGTAGAGCTGGCTTAGGAGTCGTGGGCGCAGGAGTAGCCGGATTCACAGGCGATTCACCCGGTGCTGCTGATGGTGCCACAGAGTTAGAGGGAATGGGCGAATCATTACATACCCCCCGTTCCGTAGCCGTTAATGTCAAGCCATCCTTCGGCAACGCCAGGGGTAAGATCAACGCCTCTCGCACCCAGGCGGTGCTACCGGGTGCTAACACACTCGCTGGAGATTGGACCGGAGCTGTTGGACTACTTAATGGCGATGGAGATGATAGCGATGGGGATGATGGCGATGGGGATGCTGACGCACTGGGTGGACTCAGTGGCACAGTCTGGTTGCTTACAGGCTGAAACGAATTAGACGGTGAAGGTGCTGGCGCTAATCCGACTGTATTCGGTACCGAGCAGACTTCCACCTGTACCCAGCGCTCCTGAGACGATGTGGCCCGTTTCGTTAACACTTTAAGAATACTGCCGGGAGTCAGTACGCTCTCAACTCCGGGAGAGGCCGGAGCAGTTTGAGGCGAAACATCGGCGGGTGGAGAGGACTGCACGGCCAGAGGCAGTGTCGTAGCTGTATTGATCTGGATAAAGGAACCGGGCTGTACGTCTGGCGGCGGCGAGGTAGATGAAGAAGGGACGACCAGGGTAGGGGCCGGGTCAGGCCCGACGGGTGGAGTGAGACCAAACAGCGAATCTACCCAGTTTCTAAACGACAGGCTTAAGGAATACACCAGCAGCCCGCCGCCACCCAGAAGCAGCACGATCAAGCCAAATAGCCGCAGCGTGCCGGACGACTTGCGCTGTCGTACGGACACTACTTTTGTTTTGGCCGTATCAATCACACCCGGATCGGACTGTAGGCTGGTTTGAATCTCGGTATTCTGATTGTGTTGCAGTCGGGTCGGGATGGGTGGTTCATCGGCTTCTGCTAGCTTAGCCCCCAGAGCAGTAGCTGGACGGCTATCGGCCACTCTCACGTAAAGCAGGCCGACCGTCACGTTGTCATGACCATTGCGCGTGTTGGCAATGTCAACCAACTGCTGGGCCACGGTTGCCACGTCCAATTTACCTTCCAGCAGCGGCAGCAAGGTGGCTTCCCAATACTCTTCGACCCGATCGTTATCGCTTAACCCGTCTGAACAAAGCAGAAACACGCTGTCTTCATCCAGCAAAAATCGCTGTACGGTCGGATGCAGGATGGATGACGAACCCATTCCCAATGCCTGCACCAGAGAACCTGCGCTCGGTTGCTGTAAGGCTTCCCGGTAAGGACTGTAGCCTAATCGCACTTCTCGTGAGGCCACATCATCGTCTAGCGTGACTTGATGACATCCCTGGCGTGTAATCCAGTAAGCTCGGCTATCGCCCACATGGGTAATGTAAAGTTCGTGCGATCGCACCACTCCCATCACCAGCGTTGTGCCCATGCGCTGGCGATCGTATCGCTGTTCATTATCATTGCGCTGGCTAATCTGGTCATTGGCGACACAGACAGCTTGCTCTAGAGCTACGGTCAGTGAGTTTGGGTCAATATTTTCGATATCGATCGTCTGAACCTGTTGCCGAATTGCTTCGATCGCCAGATTAGAGGCGACATCTCCCCCCTGATGTCCACCGATGCCATCACAAACCACGACTAAGGTATTGTCTGCTGGCAGAACCGTTTGATTGGCTCGCACGGTTTTTGTGGTGACGGTGCCGCTGGGTGGGAAGCAGGAGTCTTCGTTGCGCTGGCGGCTGGGGCCCTGATCGGTGCGGGTGGCGATCTGGAGCTGGCGGGCTTGCGATCGCCCCACGATGGACAACAGTTGATCCAGTTGATCGATCAACTGTTCTGAATTTCGGATTTGGCCTTGAATCAGCTCTTGACACAACGCCGAGAAGGATTGAGCAATGTCGGATTTTGCGGTAGCAACCCACTGCGACCAAAGCTGCCCCAGTTGCGGCAAGGCAATCACATCCGTGCCGTCTGAACGCAGCTCTAACATGCGAATCAGCGATCCCTCTGTGCGGATCAACTCCGGTGACAGCAGGCTGGAAACCGCCCGCTCCATGGTGAAGGGGTGCCACAATTGCGCCATTTGCCAGAGCCAGTTGAGCTGTCGTAACGCTGAGGCCCCTTCCCAAACATCCATCAAGGCAGGTAAGAGCTGAGGCTCTACCGTCTGGGCCGCATCGGGAGACGCTCCGTCACTGTAAAAGAAGCCAGGAAGGGTAAATGCGGTCTCATCCAGCAGGGCAATCTTGGCCGTCGGTGCGACGGGCGATGGCACAATGTCGTAGATTTGCGGGACATGCAGCCGATAGGGAGATAACCGCAGGTAAGAGATAAACTCCTGGGGAATCTCAGTCGGAACGGTCGGATACAGACCGGGCTTGGTATCCAGAAAAATACGAGGGCTTTTGCAGAGATAGCGGTTAACGAGCGTATCTCCGGGTTGATAAGACGCCAAACCATCGCCCACAGCCCAAAGATAGTGCTTTGGCAGAAGAGTACGGCACTTCTGACAAAATTTGTGGGTTTCTGGATTAGGAGTCTGACAGGTGTAATTTGGGCAGTAGAGCATTACCGTGGCGTTTTGCCTGAAGCCAGGGACTATAGCGGTCTTACCAGGATATCTCAGACTTCCCCGACTAGAGATAAGTTATAAGTTTTGATTTAGGTCTTAATCAGTAGGTGAACCCCGTCTAACGTAAAACCTCAAGCGTCTGAGCCTCATCCTAAAGGGTGGTAGCTCATATCCTTGAGGTTTTATAACATGTTTACTCGCTGATTACCGCATCCTTTAGATTTGCCCAGCGATTCTCATTAACATGAGTCTCCAACAAAGGGGGTAGTAGTGCAGCGCACTACTACCCCCTTTGGGAAAACGAAAAGAAAACACGTTTTCTTAGGAATTCGATATAGCAACCGTTGAGACTGTTAGGAAAAGGGGGGGAACTCCGTCCTAATACCAATTCAATATGAAGCAGCAACTTTATAAAAAGGGGGGTGGGGGTTTCACCCCCACGAAGGGGGCAACGGCCCCCTTCACCCCCTTCTCAATTCAGCGCATCTTCATATAAAAACGGTATAACTAGCCTTTCGATTGCTAAAGCCCGATTTTGTGTGCGTGTTGCACACAAAATCGGGCTTTGGGGGGAGTGGCACGACGCGGTACTCTCCCCAAAGCCCGTTTAGCTATGCAGTTAGTTAGAATACGTTTCCTTCTGCCGCCACTCTGGGAAGCCCCATGCTGTAGTTTCGGACGCGGCTTTGCAGGTTATAGGCAATCTGCCCGGACTGAAGGAGCGATCGCACAAAGTGTTCCAAATCCGATCCAATGCGGCGCAAATTGTAGTCCGTTAAGTCAGCACCCGCATACGCATCGACTAGCTCGTCAAATTTGCGGTAAACCGCCTGTAGCGCTTCGTCATTCCAGACCATCTCATTGTCTGGGTCAACGTCCAGGGTCAACTTATCGGCACTGGGTACCAGTTCGCTACCGTCAACTTCGGCAGTAAAGATACGGATATGACGAGTCGTAGATTTAAGCAGCATAAGGGTTACAAAAGTGAGCGTGCTCCATCAACTGACATTTTACGATGAATCGCTAGTCTGCGGCCTACTTGCTGTCGATGCTTGCTATAGAGGGTTCGTTATCTTGCGGTTTAGTAGAGTTTTGTTCCGTCCAGGCATCTTGAGTTGGAGCATCTGAAACAACGGCAGAGGCTACATCTGTGGGCAACGAACCATGAGATGCATCCGACTGGGCTGAATCATCGAAGAGGTTGGACTGAGTGGGAGAGGCAGATGGCTCCGATGGCTCCGATGGCTCCGATGGCGAACCATTCGCCTGACTGAGTGTGACCGAAGGCTGCAATTCTCTAGGAGGGCCAGCAGGCTCGGAGGATTCGGAGTTAGTATCGTCCTCTTTCTTGTCACCGTAAATCTCGGCTAGCGCCTCCCGCATCTCTTGCACCCATCCGGCATTTTCACTTTGAATGACGGTTTCTGTGCTGCCGACGAGCGTTTCAATGTTGGCCTGCTGCGTTTTAGCGGCATCGGGAAGCGCTCGCCACCAGGCTCGAATGTCATATAAATCAGCCGCCGCCGTGTTGCAGGACACAACGGTCGTTTCAACTCGCTTGAATTCCAGATAGCTGGCGAACGCGGTCGCTAGAGCGCTGCTGACTGTAATCCAAATGTCTAACCCAAAGGCCGCCAGCGCCGTACCAATCCCTCCCAAAACAATCACCAACAGTTGAAACCGCTGTAGCTCTTTGCCTAATCGGACAGCTTTTCCCTGGTAATACCTAAACTGGTCTTCTACCCGATAGACAATGTATTGTTCAGGCGTTAAATCGCTGAAGCCATCATCTCCCTCAGCCGTTGCTTTAGCCGGAGGTAGGCCATCTTTGTAAGGCTCCAGAATTGTTTGATTGACCTGGGTTTCCATCAAGCGCTTGCTGATCAGCTTTACCTTTCGTGCCAATCGCACATCGCGTGACTCGATCGCCGCCTGGACTGGGCTGTATTCCCCAACCTGCATTCGATACAGATAAATTTCTTTTTTGAGGGCTTCAGCACTGCTGCGCAGCATGATCCAATTCACACCCAGGTTGAATTTGAGCGTAAATGCAATTAATCCAGCAGACACAATTGGAATCAGCACCACCAGACCGTGAAACACGTTCAGGAAGTTTGCTTGCAGCCACTGATTAGCCGATTCAGGGAAACCTGCAATAGCCAGGTGATCAATCCAGCGTTCCCGATTATTTTCCAAGACAGAGTAAGTGACAGCTACTAGCGCAGCAGCAACGGCCAGCCCCAAAATCAGCTTGCGCTGAGCTACAAAATGCTTTTGGGCCTGTCCAGCATTTGTGTCATAGTTGCCGAAGCGCATCCAGGCGTCTTCAAGGGTAGAACTGCGAGGGGAAACGCTGGTCGATGTCTCTGAGGTCATGCGGATCTCCTGATTGCGATCGCGGCCATGTACGTTCTATATCATGTCCGCTGAAAAATGCATTATTCCGCACCATGAAGCGGATAGAAACCCCGGCACCGCATAAGCTATCCCACTCATTCCGCCGCCGCAAAAATTCTTTCTATTGTTTTGGTTAACTCTTCGTGCCCTGCATTCAGGTCGATCGCTTGAATGAGTCCAGAATCGACCAACTCTTGCGCTCGCTGGTCGATCAGTTCACCTCTCAAAACAGCGGCCAGGTGGTCAGCCGTGCGACCACTGCCTGCAATGACAATAATTGAGCGACCGTGCAAAACATTTTGCGACGCGTCTTTCCAGGTAACTTCGCCACCGTTGATTAAAACAGTCACCGAGGGTTTTCCGTCTGCCAATTCACTCGCGACATTGGCGATCCAGGGCGATTCATCTCCCCAAGCGGCACCCGGCACTAATAGAAAATGGGTATGGTGTGGCTCCAACAGGGTTGCCTCATCTGACGTTTTTGCCTCATCAGGCAAAACGGCTAATTTTTCTGGACAGACGCCAATCAGGGGAAAGCCTCCACGATGCTCTGACCGAGCCTGCCCCATCAGCCGCATCACTCCGGCATCTGTTCCACCATCCACGACATAGGCATTCCACTTCTGCGCTAATGGGGCCAACACGTCAGAGAAGATCAGCCGCACTCGTGCAAAGTCATCTTCACTTAATTTGCTGGCTCCTCCAATGACGACCAGCACCCGGTGCCCTTTTTGTAACCCCAAATTTTGTAGAGCGCTTGGCAGGTCAGATGCAGACTGAGGCCGAATAATATCTGCAACGGATTGATTAGGAAATACGATTTGAAACGGGTTTGCCATGTAAGAGTGCAAAGAGATGAAAAGCAGCAGTGAATGATGCGAACTGAAATATTAGCACTATGCCCCTGAATCAATAATTTGCCTATGTCAAACTTAAACTGAACCTACAAACTTTACAGCACTTTGCGTTTGAGTCAGCCATTGTTATTGTTTGTGAGAGCTGCGCTCAGCGCGGCTCTCACAAACAATAACTTGGTTTTAAGCGATTGAAAATCGCTGTAGCTGCTGTCGTAAGGTGGGAATGAGGTAGTGCGCTAGCGTTGCCGCATCTACACCTAATTCGGTACGGTCTTCTTTGGCCAGAATACCCGCCTGAGCGTGCCACCAAACGGCACTTTGAACAATTGCCTCAATCGCGTGAGTGGACGATGCTGCTGCATTTTGAGCCAATAGCCCGCCCAATAGCCCCGTCAACACATCACCACTGCCACCACGAGCCAGAGCAGGTGTACTTTCTGGGTTAATCCAAACGTTCCCCTGTGGGTTAGCGATCGCCACTCGTGCGCCCTTGATCAACACCACGACACCGCTTTGAGTTGCAGCGGTTTGAACGGCTTGAATGCGATCGCTCATCTGATCCGCCAGATCGGGAAACAACCGCTTAAACTCACCGGGATGAGGCGTGAGTACGGTGGGGGCCTGCCGTTGAACCAGCGTTTCACGGGTTCCTAAATCAGCGACAACGTTCAGTCCATCTGCATCTAACACCAACGGACAGGAACAGGTAAGCACCTGCTTCACAGCCTGATCAGCTTTGGGTGTTAAACCGGGGCCACAAGCGATCGCATGATACTTACTTAAATCAATAGAGTCTGGCAGGTGAGCGATCGCACCCGTTTCGGTTTCAGGACAGCAAACCACCAATGCATCGGGCAGTTGAG
>DATNPS010000364.1:0-6226 GCA_036703095.1 Crinalium sp.
CATTAGAGGATTTCCTCCACGATGAAAGCGCTGTAGAAGAAAGCCTTGTCTTGTGCGTACAGAGATTGAGCCAATTCAGTAAGAGGATTCAGTTGATCGGCCATGCTGTGCGGCCTAGACCGAGGAACTAGCATATTCCAATAAGCTAAGCGTCCGCCCGAACGTCCTGCTGTAACGAGTCGTTGCAGTAATCGATGATAGTTTTCGGGAGAAAGGTATTCAAAAATATCGCTGAGGTTATAGCAATCGATCGCCCCATCCCCCACATCATTCAAATAGTCCTCAACCGAACTACAGTGCCATTCCAGGCGATCGAGATTGGAGCGAATGGCGTCAAAATTTTCAGGACGCAGGGCATATGGGAGAGCCGTGGTGTGATGTTCAGTGAGAATCCATTGCAGGTACGGATTGTCTGCCGGATTCAGTCGAGTCAAGGCATAACAAGTGTGGTCTAGAATGCGATCGGCAACATTGCCTTCCACATATTTGAAGAAGCTAGGATCGCGTCCGGCTCGGCCCATGACAGCGCGTGAAAAGAACATGCGAAAGAGCGATCGCCACTGCCAGGTATTCCATTCCTGTTCATAAAACGCGCTGCGCTGTTCAAGCGATCCGCCTTTCAGCAATTGCTCGACGGCAACTCGGTTATGGATAAGCGGCAGCACATAGCGACGAAACAGCGTAAAGTATCGCTCAAATTTTCCGGCTGAACCAATGCCGCGATCGATCGCGTTGCCGTGGTTGTCCCAAAAGTAGCGAGTTTCGGACGAAAGCTGACAGCGACAGCGTTTGTAAAGAGACTGGCGATCGCCTCCCGGTTTGGAACCGATTAACGTCAGCAGTTCGGGATGCGTCAGTTCGCGATATGCGGCGGCTCGCAGTTCTAAACAGGCCAACTGTACCGGACTCAAATCAAGCGCGATCACCCGCTGGGGACTACGGCTCAACAGTGCCAGCGTATTGTCTCCCGCCGATGCGATCGACAAACAGACATGATGCGGCTGAATGTTCAGCGCATCCAGCAAGATATCCGCATCTTCCCAGCATTGGGCGTAGCGAATCTGGTCAAACTTAGCGCGTTCTGCAATCTCACTGCCCATCAGCGCTGTCCTCTCGCGGTTCAGAAATGCGCTGCACGATGCCCGTGCTGCCGTTCAGTTCAACCCAATCCCCATCCATCAACCATTGCGTGATGCCAGGGAGAGAAACGATCGCCGGAATTCCCATTTCTCGCGCCACGATCGCTGAATGCGAGAGCAAGCTACCCCGTTCAACCAGCAACCCAGATGCCGCCGGAAACAGCATAATCCATCCGGGGTCAGTCCGTTCTGCGACGAGAATATACCCCTGCTTTAATTGTGCGGTTTTTGGATCGGTGATGAGTTGCACGCGAGCGCGGATGATGCCGGGGGAGCAGCCGATTCCTTGTTGGGTGAGGGGTATGGAGTGTGGGGTGTGGGGTGTGGAATGTGGGGTGGGAGGAGGGGTGAAGGGGTGGAAGGGGGTGGGGGTTTGGAAGCGATCGGGCGGTGGGGGGAGGGTGCGGTAGGTGGCGAATTCGGTTTGGCGGAGGGCGGTTAAGCCTTTGAGATCGGTGCAGGTGGTGGTGCCGTCGATGAATCCGAGGATTTCGTCGAGGTTCAGATAAAAGATGTCTTTGGGATCGTTGAGTTGATCGAGGGCGTAGAAGCGGCGTCCCATTTCAACAAAAATACGGCGAACGCGGCCAAATAGACGGGTGCGTTCAAACCGAAGATTTTCGCGATCGCGCACTCTCTTTCTCGCATTCCGCAGTACCCAGTTGAAGAGAACGTAGCGGAGGGGATGACCTTTAAGGGTTTTCTCGACGTTCGCTTCTGCTTGGGCTCGGGGTGTGGGGTGTGGGGTGTGGGGTGTAGGGGAGGGTGGGGAAGGTGGAGAAGATGGGGAAGGTGGGGAAGGTGGGGAAGAGCTTGCTTCCCTATCTTCCCTATCTCCCCTATCTCCCCTATCTTCCCATTCTCCCCTATCTCCCCTACCTCCCCCATCTCCTCCTTGTGCTATCTGGCCGATAGCGCGAAACAACAACAGAGGATCATCATGAAGGGTGGTGCTTTCGAGTTTGAGTTCTTCGAGGCAGCGATCGCCAAATTTCTGTAAGTACGACTCGTATTGCGCTTGAAAATCGGGATAGGCTTTGAGTTTGTCGTGAATGTGATGCAGTGAACCTGTGCAGAGGAGGTCGATGAAGGGGCGATCGCCATGAATCAGGTGTGCCATGTGGCGCACGCGCTGAGCAGGTTCGGCGCTAATCATGCCGCCTTCGCCGCTAATCAGGTTGTTTTGCAGCGTGCCTTCCGTATCGTTGCACCAGGCAACCGTGAGTTTGCGCAGAACGCCGTAAAAAATCATGGCGAAAAAGTCATTTACCAGCGGTGCATCCCAACGAGTCAGAAGTTGGCGTTCCAGGTCGTGATAGTAGGCCGCGAGTTCGTCTAGCCGCATCACTTCCAATTCAGATTGGGGGAGGCTGAGGGCTGCGTCGAGTCGTTGGTAGAATCGCTGGATTTGCTGAGGCAGGGTCAGATAATTTTTTAGCAATCCGAATAGAGTTTTAGCGAGGTGGAGGCTATCTCGTACTTTGTCGCTAAAGCTGGCTTGATTGAGCGTTGCTAAGACATCGGCTGGCAGTTCTTCTCGCACGCCCATCATCTGTTCCATAAAGCGACGATTGACAGTGAAGCCAGGAAGTAGAGCCAGTACGCGATACCAGTTCAGCAAGTTGTAGTAAATTCGTCCGCGCACCAGTCCCAACATGCAGCGAAAGGTGGTGTCGTGCTGGGCGATCGCCTCTTCCGGCACGCCCATCAGTTTGCAGAATTGGCGATACACCGCTTCATAGGCAGTCCTTGCAAAGGTGAAGGTAAGTGGCGTTGTGATGCCACCATAGCTTTCCGCAATGTTGCTGTTATCCCATATCATCAGGCGGCCATCGGGGTCGGGTATCTGCGCTAGAGCGGTGATGGGTCGCGCTTGCAGGAGGTATAGCTGACCGTTGGCGATCGCCCATTCGATGTCTTGAGGACGATGGGCGTGAGATTCAGCGTGACGAGCTAAAGCGGCGATCGCGGTGATTTGAGTATCCGTAAGGATGGGATGATTGGATGAGGCAGGAGTAAGCTGGCGCAGGATGATTTCGCCTTTGCGGTTGATGTGATAAGTATCTGCATCGCGATCGCCGGATACCAGCGAATCACCTAAACCAGAAACCGCAGAAACGACGGCAATGCTGCGCTGTCCGGTGACGGGATTGGCGCTAAAAGCAACACCTGCGACATCAGCATTCACCATTTTTTGAATCAGCACGGCGGGTGGATGCGGTAAGGGCGAAAGGTGATGTTCCTGGCGATAGGCGAGGATGCGATCGCTGAAGCCAGATTTCCAGACATCGAGGATGCGATCGCTTACCTGGTCGGGCGGTACCTGTAAAAAGCTTTTTAGCTGTCCCGCAAAAGAATGATGGATGCCGTCTTCATCGATCGCGGATGAACGCACGGCAACCGATTCGCCATTGGAGCAGAGGTTTGATAAAGCCGTTTCCACCTCTGCGCGAATGTCAGCGTTGAGGTGCAGATGCGTCAATGCGGCTGTGATGTCACCAGCGTGCAGCGATCGCCGTTGCTCGTCGGTCAAGCTCTGCTCGAATGCGGTCGGGGATACCACAAACCAGTCAGGAATCGGTAGCTCATGTTGAGCCAGAGCGGCTAATGCGCTGGCTTTGCCTCCCAGTTGTTCTGGCTCAGCGGTTTGTGTTTCAAGGTGAATGATGAATGACATGGAGTGGGGCAGGGATCGGGGTCGGGAATACAACAAACTGTGACTCGACCACTGAAACAGCAGTGTTACGAGTATGTTGCACCGATGCCCTGGTACGCTAACGCTAACCGATTGTGCGTTGGATAGAGGATAGTTGTGGACAGTTGTTAACGTGAATCCGACGAATGCGCAAAAAGGTGCCCCGTGCGTCGCGCGGTTGAAATGGCGCGATCGAATTCACGTGTTGTTATAGCCGTAGCTACTGGGATTAGGATGGGGTGCAGGGGTGGAACCCCTGGCTGGGGGCGCAGCCCCCACACCCCCTTGGCTTTTCAATGGCTTAACGGATGTAGCGACTACCTGGTTGCATTACAGTTGCATTACAAATGGCGCAACGCCAACGGTAAGATTCCCAGGCTGAGGTAAAGCAATAGTGTCCAGATGCCCGACAGCAACTCAATTCGTTTTGCCCATGCCGTGACCGGACGAAGGGTGAATTGCCACGCGACTAAGACAGAAGCCGTTAGCAGCAGCAAGAGCATCAAGATCACCTGAACGGCAAATTGAATGTACATCGCCGCTAAAACGGCTGACAGCGTTGTTAGCCAGAGAATGCCTAACCAGATTCTCACGGCTTTTTGGCGTCCCCAAAGCGCGCTGTAGGTGACGACACCCCGTTCTTCATCTTTGGGTGCGCGAATCTTGCGGCCAATCTCGATCGCCAGTCCGCCAAAAAAGCTAACGGTGAGATACCAGAGGACGCCAGGTGGAGCAGACCAACCGACATTCAGCCAGTCACAAGCCGTTGCGTAGAGCGCAATTAGCGGCATGATGACCATGTGACTGAGCATGTAAAATAGCGGTCGCGCCTTGAGCCAGCCTGATAAAAAAAACTCCTGGCTCATCAGCACCATATAGCCCCAAACCAGCAGCAGCGGCAGCAGTAATCTGGGACTGACGGCAACGCTTAAGCCGAGTTGAACGACTGCACTGGCGATCGCCACAATTCCCAATTCCTTCAGGCTAATCAGCCCTCTGGGTACCGGACGATATGAGCGGTAGCGCAGGTCGTCTTCAAAATCTTTGAACTCATCGGCAATTCGCAGTTGCAGGAAAAACAGGAGGGTGACGATAAAGGCAATCAGGGCAGAGCCAATGGTTTGCAGCAGCGAAAAGCCTGTCATTTGCCAGATGGAGCCAGCCTGCTTGAGGAGAATCGGATCGGCCCATCGCTCGCGTAACAGCAGCGAATAACAAACGGCGGAGACGCTAAAAACAGCGATGAGCGGCCCATGTTTGAGCAGCGGAAAGCGTTCTTGTTGATAAATCCACCATCGGCTAATCGCAGGTTGCATCATGCACAATTTATTCCTAACTCACCTCAGTAGTCAAAATGCTGTATCAATCCAGCTAGCTGAAATACAACCCCTGATAGACAACAGTCACGGATCTTTATAGTCTAGTAGGAGATTATCCAAGAACGAGACTGCAATGGTTCCAGACCAAACAAGTGTCACATGTATTATTACTGAAATTGAGCCACAAGATGCCAAGAACTTTGTGTTGCTTAACTCAGGTAGATTGCGTTGACACAATACTGTGCAGAACTGTGCAGAGCGAAGCACTCACACTAACATTCAGGTTTAAATTGGCAGTGCCGGACGTTTTTACAGCAGTTTTGAATTTAATAGGCCATAGTTATTTTTGTGAGAGCCGCGCTCCGCGCGGCTCTCACAAAAATAACTAGGTTTTAAGCGAATGAAAATCGCTGTAAGATCTCTGAGTCAGCCGAACCATAAAAAAGCCGTCCATTTCCTGCTGATGGGGCAATACCTTGACCCATCCGTCGGGGGTGGCAAACGGGGCGGCGGGATGATCGGCGGTGGGTGGCTGAATCTGCCAGTCCGGATGTTCGATCAGAAACGATCGCACGACAGCTTCATTTTCGTCGGGATGCAGCGTGCAGGTGGCGTAGACCAACACTCCTGTCTGTTTCACCCAACTTGATGCCTGATGCAATAGCTCGCGTTGTAGTTGAACCAATTCTTTGACGGTCTCTGGCGTTTGTCTCCAGCGGGCATCGGCATGACGATTCAAGGTGCCCAGGCCGGAACAGGGAGCATCCACCAAAACGCGATCGCCCTGTCCTTTAAACTGTGTTAGCTCCCGACTGTCCCCATGACAAATTTGAATGGATTGTAGCCCCAGTCGCTCGGCATTCTCTTTGACTTTTCGCAACCGGGAGGGGGTGCGATCGCATGCCCAAATCACACCGCGATCGCCCATTAACTCGGCCATATGCGTCGTTTTGCCACCCGGAGCCGCGCAAGCATCGATCACCGTCTCACCCGGTTGGGGATCGAGCAAATGCGTCACGAGTTGAGCACTGCCGTCCTGCACGCTCCACCATCCCTCCTCGAAACCGGGTAAA
>DATNPS010000367.1:0-7426 GCA_036703095.1 Crinalium sp.
GGTATGTTGTTTCTCGGAAATCTCCTTAGTCACTGGCGATCGCCGGAGTCAGCAAAATGGCTCTCCGGCCATCCACCAGGATTACTGAAAAGTTGCGATCGCTCAACTTTTGCAAGACAGCGGCAGCAGTGGCCAAATCAGTCGTGTAGCTGGCCAGCAGATAAGGTTGCTGTTCGTAGGCTACAACCCCGACCTGCCCCTGAACGACCTGTCGCACATCTGCGGCTACTTCCGGACGGTTGGCGTAATCGACCAAAACTGCGTATCCTGTGCCGAGCGGCTGGGGGTTATAGGGAGGATTAGCGATCGCCACAGCGGGATTAGACGGTGAAGACGGATTGGGTTCAGCGACAGGGCTAACCACTGGGGGAGAGGCAGGCGTCGCAGGAGACAGTTGCGTCGGGGTGGGGAAGGGTTCAACCAGATCTTCAGCGGCACCCGAAGCATTGGCAGGCACAGCAGGAGAGGCTTCGACCGTGGGAACCGAAACCGGAGAGGCTTGAGTGACGGGCGGCGTGACAGCAACGGGGGTACCCACTTCATCTGAAGGACGGGTGACGAATGCCTGTAGCCCAACCATGTCGGTTAAATATTGCGCCCAGGAGTTGGCGATCGCTAAATCAGTAAAGCCACTCACGCGAGTTACAGCTGTCCCTAAATAGTTGCAGACTGTCGTAGTGGCGTTGCGGGGCAGCGTATCCTGCAAGGTTTGCTCGACATCAGTCGTCTGGTGAACGACCATCAGCAGATATTCGCCTGCACTGGGGGGCTGACAGGGAGAGGGTGTCTGCGCGATCGCCTGCTGGGTTGTACTGAAGGTGGCGATCGCTAACAGCAGCGAACTTGACAAACCAACTGATCGTAGCGAGTGCAGTTTACCCATAGCTTGACCTTGCGAACTATGGACTTATTAAAACCCAATTTAATGTGAATTCGACGAACGAGCTTTTGGGAGAGTGGCGCGTTGCGCCACTCTCCCAAAAGCCGGATTTACGTCATGTTTAGTTCAACTTACGTGAATTCAATAGCGCCATTGCAGCCGCGCAGTTCGCGGCTGCAATGGCATAAAAAGGTGCCACGCGTTATGCGTGGCACCTTTTTATGCATTCGTCAATTTTCAAACAGAAGTCAGTGAAGCCAGAGGATTTGGAATGGTTTCAGAGGGTGCCTGAAATTCTCCAGTCAGCACGTATTCTAACCGCAGCTTCAACCAGGTGATGAACTGGGAGTTGGTAGACACGATCGCGACCGCAGGTTTGGGGCACTTGGCCTTTGCCTCGGCAAATTCTGGTGCCTCTAGAAAGGCAGGCTGGGGAACCAACCAAAAATCGATTTCCTTTTCTTGCTCCTGATAATGCCGCGTCCGCTCACGCAGCACCTCATCCATTGGTTCCTCTTCCAAAATAAATTTCTGGCTCGCTAAAACGTAGTAATAAGTCGTCATGATCTTGAAGTCTCAATTCCTAATCCTAAGTTTTGTATTTTAGAGGCAGAAGGAAGATGGGGTGTTAGTTGCTGGGTGTTGGTTATTAGGGAAAGACGTAAGCTTTATCTTCCCCATACCCTATACCCAACACCTAACACCTAAAGCTCCCCACGAATCGCCTGCTTCATCTCCCGCACGGCTCGCTCCATGCCAACTAACGCCGCACGACTGATGATGGTATGCCCAATGTTGAGTTCTTCCATGCCGTCCAGTTGGGCAACAGGGTAGACGTTCCAGTAGGTTAACCCATGTCCGGCGTTGACCCGTAAACCAGCGGCGATCGCCTGTTTACACCCCTCAGCTAGAATAGCCAGCTCTTTCGAGCGACTGTGTTCATCGTGGGCTTCTGCATATTTCCCGGTATGCAGTTCAATGAATAGAGCTTTGACGGCGGTGGACGCTGCAATCTGATCAGGATCAGCATCAATAAACAAACTGACAGGGATGTTGGCTCCCTGCAATTTGCTAACGACATCGGTCATCCGCTCTTTTTGGCCTGCAATATCCAGTCCACCTTCCGTGGTGACTTCTTCCCGGCGTTCGGGCACTAGAGTGACATAGTCGGGTTTGATGTCGAGGGCGATCGCCACCATCTCATCCGTTGCTGCCATTTCTAAATTCAAGTGAGTTCGCACGGTCTGTCGCAACAGCCGCACGTCTCGGTCTTGAATATGCCGCCGATCTTCGCGCAAATGGACGGTAATGCCATCTGCACCTGCCAGTTCGGCTAACACGGCTGCTGCTACCGGATCTGGCTCTACAGTACGCCGCGCCTGCCGAATGGTGGCAATGTGGTCAATATTCACCCCAAGCGTAGGCACAGTAGACACTCCTTGGCCCCAAAGACACGATCTTGATCTTACCGGATTGGTGTCGGCTATGAACGCGTATCGTCACGCTGCCAGCAATTCTCAGCATGTATAGCTGTATTCATTCGGGTTAGGACGGGGTGTAGGGGTTCCACCCCTGGCTGGGGATGAAGCCCCGATACCTCTCTTGGTTTTCGATGTCCTAACGGACATGACTACCGCCCATTGCGGGTTTAGTGCGCCCGACGGGCGCACCAAACCCGCAATGGGTTTCAAAATGAGAATTGCTGTAAAACCGCTGTGTCAGTGATTGAGTGACCGCCGAGACGGTGGTATGACGCGATCAGCCTGTATTACGCATTCCGGCGGCAATCCCGTTGATGGTGAGCAGAGCACCGCGCAAGAGTTCGCCTCGGCTGTAGCGAGAGCGAATGACTCCAGATGCCGCACTGGTCTTGTGCTGTCGGAGCCGCTTTAGCAGGGACACTTGCAGGAAGCCCAGCGGAACAATCGTACCGTTGCGCAGTTGAACCGATCGCTGGAGATCGGGATCGCCATCCAGCAGACGCTTGTGGCCTGTGATCATCAAAACGAGATCGCGGGTCAGGTAAAACTCGCTGGCGATTTGGTCAAATAGTAGCTCAAAGCGATCGCGATCTTCGGGCTGGGTTAGCTCTCGCACATAGTGATTGGCGATTTGCAAATCCACCTTCGAGAGCGTCATCTCGCACTTCGAGATAGCCATTTTGAAGAAGGGCCACTTGTAGTAGAAATAGCGTAATAGCTTGAGGTTTTCTTCAGGTTCTTCCTCTAAAAAGCTTTGAATCGCCGTTCCCACGCCATACCAGGAGGGCAGCAGGAAGCGAGTCTGCGTCCAGCTAAACACCCAGGGGATCGCTCGCAGACTCGCCAGATCTCTCTTGCCACCCCGACGGGCAGGTCGTGAGCTAATTTGCAGTTGACTAATTTCATCAATCGGCGTGACCTGATGGAAGAAATCAACAAAATCTGGCTGTTCGTAAATCAGGGCGCGGTAATGAACACGCGATCGCGCCGCCAATTCTTCCATGATTTCGTGCCAGGGTTGAATATCGTCAAACCCATTGCGTAGAAGGCTGGCCTGGATTACAGCACTGGTAATCACTTCCAGGTTATAAAGCGCCAGTTCAGGCAGGTTGTATTTGGAGGCCAGCACCTCGCCCTGTTCTGTAATCTTGATGCGGCCATCAATGCTGCGCCCCGGTTGAGCTAGGATCGCTTCATAAGCAGGGCCGCCGCCGCGTCCGACCGAACCGCCGCGTCCGTGAAAGATGCGTAGCGCGATGCCATATTGCTCCGCAACTGCTTGCAGCGCTTGCTGCGCTTTGTGAATTTCCCAGTTGCTACTGAGAAAGCCGGAATCTTTGTTGCTGTCGGAATAGCCCAACATCACTTCCTGCAAAGACGACGCCTGATCGGCATCGGCATCCTTGGCGGCATCCGATGCCTGTACGTTGGCATAGCCACCCGCCAGGTATGCCCGGTAGAGCGGTAGCTCAAACAGGTGTTGCATTACCGCAGGGGCGCGCTGCAAATCTTCAACCGTTTCAAATAGCGGCACGACGTGCAGACTGCTGGTGCCCGTTGCAGGATCATACAGTCCGGCCTCTTTGGCCAGCAGCAAGACTTCCAGCAGGTCGCTGGCATGATGGCTCATGCTGATGATGTATGTCTGGCAAATTTCAGGGCCAAATTCCTGATGCAGCTTCCGCACCATCCGGAAGGTCTGAATCGTCTCACATGCCTTTTCCGAGAAGGGTAACTCGCTGGGGATCAAGGGTCGGCGAGTTTGTAGCTCGGTGGCTAACCAGAGCGATCGCTGTTCTTCCGTCATCTCGTTATAGGGCTGAGGCAGAATCTGCAAGTATTCCGCAATCTCATTCAAGGTGTCGGAATGGCGACCGCTCTCTTGCCGAATATCCAGGTGAGCCAGGTTAAACCCATAGATTTCCACCTGACAGACCAGATTTTCTAAATCGCGGCTGCTCAACCCAGTTTCCTGCAAGTTTCGCTGAATCAGCTTGAGTTCTGCTAAGAAGTCTTCGCCCGATCGATAAATCGAGGTTGGGTTCGCTTCAGGCGTGTTGTCCTGGAAATAGTCGCCGTTATAGAGCTTGATGCTGCGATCGCGCGTATTTTCCAGCCGCTTTTGAATATAGGCCAGCTTCAGTCGATACGGTTCCTGCCGATAGCGAATCGCCAGTTGCTCATACACCTCTGGAAGCTGGATCTGGTCTTGCTCCAGCGATTCCAATAAATCTGGCAGTACGTCGCTCCAATGCAGCGACAGACTGAGCAGACTGGTCAAGTGCTTGACCGACTGAATGTATTTGTCTAAAACAAGATTGCGCTGGTAACAGGCCGTATTCCAAGTAATTTGAGGAGTGACAGAGGGGTTGCCATCCCGGTCTGATCCCACCCAGGAGCCAAACTTACAGAAGTCGTAGCGGGGCGGACGCAAACGCGGAAACGTGCCTTGAAGCGCGCGACGCAGGCGGTGATAAAGCTGTGGGATCACGTCAAAGAGCACTTCCTGGAAGTAATGAAGCGTGTAATCGACTTCATCCAGCACGGTTGGCTTGAATTGGTGCAGTTCGTCAGTCCGCCACCACAAGCGAATTTCCTCGGTCAACTGATCCCGTAGCGATTCGGCTTCCCAGGAAGACATCAGTCCCAGAGCGCGGATACCCTCTTCGACCTGATCAAGCTGTCGCAGTATCTTGGCGATACGACGCTGTTTATCACGAATGGTATGGCGGACGATCTCAGTGGGGTGGGCCGTAAACACCAGTCGAATATCTAGATTGTCAATTAAGCTCTGGATCTGCCGGGGCGGCACATTCAAATGATTCAGCTTAGGAAAGAGGGCTTGAAAGGTAGACGACTCTCGGTTGTTTGCAGCGCTATCTTGCAGGTTTTTTTCTAAATACTCACTGTGTAAGCCGCTTCCCTGGGCTTCTGCATCACCATGAAACAGATTGGGTTCTTCTGAAAAAGCCATTCCGGTACCGCTAAACCCGGTGCCCTCATGAGCTGCCCGCTGCTGCTGTCCCCGCTGCTCATAATGTTGCTCAACAATATTAATCAGCTGGAAATAAAGCGCGAACGCCCTGGCCGCCCGAATCGCCTCATTTAAGTCTAATTTTTCAATAACCTTTAATGCCTCAGACTCCACAGACTCTGGAGCCTGCCCTTCGGGGGAACACATGGAACGCAACTGACGCAGCAGATCAACCAACTGCTGACCACACTCTTGTTGCAAAACAGACTCCCACAAGTCCTCCACGATTTTGAGACGATGGCGGAGAAACAGGTCTGAAGTAGATGTCAGATGCATATCCTCCGATTTGGATTCTGTTACAGTGCCGGAACGAAAGGCATCATCTGAGGAGTATAGGCTTGAACTCATGGTGTGTCCTGGCAGGAGTAATTGGATAATTTTAGGGGTTTTGCCCCGTCAATTCCAGTTCTCTAATTAAAATGAGAGGTTTACGCTGGGTTAAGTTCATTAGCGTGACCCGCATTCTCATGATGTAAAGCGGTGGTTGTGCAAATTCGCCCGCGGCAAGGTTGCAGAACCACCGCTTAGGGGTTTAGCGCGCCCGACGAGCGCGCTAAACCCCTAAGCAGCTTCAAAATGAGAATTGCTGAAGCGTGACAATAAAGCCTGCATCGCATGAAGATCTTTGCGTATTCTTACAGTGATTCCCTCTTTGAAACTGTGCCTGACGCTTCCATCTGGGGCTGGGAGATGGATCGCGTGTATCAAGATTTAGGTGGTCGTCAGCAGCTAGACGCGTTGATGAACGCCTGCCAGCGAGAATCGGATACTTACATTTTGGTACGACGGCTGGCGGAATTGGGCGATTCTGTGCAGGATATTAGCGATCGCCTTGCCCAGTTAGAAGCGTTTGGCGCAACCCTGATTGTGATTGAGGAGCCAATGGGAGATGGCACGTTAACCCCTCGCCCGTCCGATTTGTTTCGCCTGCTGCAAGCCGTTCAAACCAGTCAGCAAAGTCGCCGCATTCGTCAGGGCCACGCCCGCAATCGACTCAAAGCGCTGCCACCACCGGGAAAAGCGCCCTATGGCTATCGTCGCGGCAAGGATCGCTACACCCTCGATCGCACAACCGCTCCAATTGTTAAAGAATTTTTTGAACACTTTCTGCTGTATGGCTCCCTGCGAGGCAGCGTGCGCCATTTGCAGAAGAAATATAACAAAAAGATTTCTGTCTCTACCGGACAGCGCTGGCTCAGCAGCCCAGTCTATCGAGGCGATCTGGTGTACCAAAATGGTGAAGTCATTACGGATACACACGTTCCCATTCTTTCCCGTCAGGAATCGGCTCAGGTCGATCGACTGCTCCGCCGCAACCGTCGTCTGCCGCCCCGGTCGGCCAGCGCACCGCGATCGCTGGCTGGATTAGTCGTGTGTGCCACCTGCCAGTCGGGGATGACCGTGACCCGCGTGACCACCCGCCGTAAAACGCAGGAATATCTCTACCTCCGCCCCATGCGCTGTCCAGCCCAGCCAAAGTGCTCAGCGATCGCCTACCAAAAAATTCTGGATCAGACCATCCAGCGCATCTGTGAGGATTTGCCTCGTGCGGTCGCCAATATTCCTGTCCCTAATATGGATGCCATTAAACAAAGCATCATGGGCCAAATCGCGGCCAAGGAAGCCATTCTGGAGCAACTGCCCGCTTTAACAACGAGCGGAGTTCTGGATGTAGAAACGGCTGAATTGCGAGCCTACAAAGTGCGAACCGAAATCGCCCAAATGCAGGCAAAGCTGGCTCAGTTACCTCCCGTTGATCTGAAGGCGACTGCTCAAGCGGTTTCCATTTCTCAATTCTGGCTAGACCTGTCAGAACCAGAGCGTCGCTTCTACTTTCGAGAATTTATTCGCCAAATTGAGATTGTTCGTGACGGCAAAACATGGCATCTCCAGCTCTCGTTTATCTTCTGAATTAACGTGAATTTAATAGCGCCATCACCACCGCCGCTGGGCAGCGGCGGTGGTGATGGCGCAAAGACTTAGCCGCGCGGCTAAGTCTTTGTGCGTTCGTCGAATCCACTTTAAATGGAG
>DATNPS010000382.1:0-4005 GCA_036703095.1 Crinalium sp.
GACGGGCGCCCAAAACCCGCCATTGGTTTCAAAATGAGAATTGCTGACAAGCAATGACCAACAACCAGTGACCAACAACAATTTGTTAAAATCTATTACTTGTCTAGACTAAACCCTTAAATCACCAACATGTTAACAGCCGGAATCGTCGGACTACCCAACGTAGGCAAATCTACCCTGTTTAATGCCCTGGTTGCCAATGCTAAAGCACAGGCCGCCAATTTCCCGTTTTGCACCATTGAGCCAAATACAGGGATTGTGGCAGTGCCCGATGAGCGGTTAACTGTATTGGCGGGCATTTCCAGTTCCGTAGAAATCATCCCTGCACGGGTCGAGTTCGTCGATATTGCCGGATTGGTGAAGGGGGCTAGCAAAGGTGAAGGCTTGGGGAACCAGTTCCTCGCCAATATTCGCGAGGTGGATGCGATCGTCCATGTGGTGCGCTGCTTTGATAATGACGACATCATTCACGTGTCCGGTTCGGTTGATCCAGTGCGCGACATTGAGATCATTAATCTGGAGCTGGCGCTGGCCGATGTGGCTCAGATCGATCGGCGCATCGATCGCACCCGTAAACAAGCACGAGCCAGCAAAGAAGCTCAGACTGAACTCCCCATTTTAGAAAAACTGAGTGCCGTGTTGAATGAAGGTAAAGCGGCCCGACTGGTGACACTGACCGAGGAAGAAGAAGAACTGATTAAACCGCTAGGTCTGCTAACCCGTAAGCCTGTCATCTACGCCGCAAATGTGTCTGAAGATGACCTGGCCACGGGAAATGACTGGGTGGAACAGGTGCGGGCGATCGCTGCTCAGGAAAACGCACAGGTCGTGCTGGTTTCAGCCCAGGTCGAGTCTGAACTGGTGGAACTTTCAGAAGAGGAACGGGTTGATTTTCTGGAATCGTTGGGGGTTCAGGAAGGAGGTCTAAAATCCCTCATTCGCGCAACTTACGATTTGCTGGGGTTACGCACTTATTTCACCACAGGCCCCAAGGAAACTCGCGCCTGGACGATTCACGCGGGCATGTTGGCTCCCCAGGCCGCAGGTGTGATTCACTCTGACTTTGAGCGGGGATTCATTCGGGCTGAAACGGTTGCTTATCAGGATCTAGTGACTTTAGGCTCGATGAACGCCGCCAAAGAAAAAGGTTTGGTGCGCAGTGAGGGCAAAGACTATGTTGTTCAGGAAGGCGACGTAATGTTATTCCGGTTTAACGTGTAGCTTTAAAGCCCGGTTTGGCGTGCGCAATGCGCACGCCAAACCGGGTTCCGACTTTATGACGAATGCACAGTCCAGGCGACCTGCATGAGAGCCAAAAAATTATTTAAGGCGTGCATACTGACCGCTACATAAACCGATCCGGTGCGATGTCGAGCCAGCCCCAGAACGATGCCAAATATAAAAATGCCTGCTACATCTATCCAGTCGTATTGCTGATGGATCAACGCCCACAACAGAGAAGGGATGGCGATCGCTCCTGTTACTTTTAAGAAGGAATGCCTGAATCCCTGATAGAGAAATCCCCGAAAGAAAAGCTCCTCAAACACAGGAGCCATCACCACAACCGCCAGATAAAACAGCGGCAGAATAAAAGCCGTTTCGTAAGATTTGACAATGACTGGCGGAATAATGGGGAGATCGACAAACGACTTCAGCAGGTCAATGCCAACATTGCACATCACCGCCACAGAGCACCATTCCAGCACTTGACGTCGCGTTGGGCGATGCAAGCCCAGGTAATCGTGAAGCGACAACTGTTTACGCAACTTGGCAAATAAAGCAATCAGGGCAATGCATACTGGGGCGGACGCTAAAGTGGCGATCGCTAACACCAGCCCGTTAAACGCCAGACTTCCTTGTAAAACCTGTGGGTCGATAGAAGGCTCTTGGGCCACTCTAGCCGCTAAAAAGGCTAAAAGAACCAAAGTTTGGATTAGCAGAAACACCCCAAAGATAACCAGTGAGAACCCCAAAGTGGCCCAAACACCCCAGGGTTTTGGTTTAACGGTCGGCAATGAATGCTCAAGCATCGGAATCGTTGTGTGAAGTCATCACTCCTGATTGTCCTGTTGCGATCGCCTAATTCGGTCAATCTCTTGCTGGAGGTCTTCCAACTCTCGCCTGAGACGAATCATTTCGGCCTCGTCTACTGAAGACGAAGCAGCGGGAGTATCGACGGAGCCTTCGCTGGTTTTGCGATAATTTCCGGCTCGAATTTGGCGATAGTCTTCGGAATCAGCCCATTCTCGCAGAAAATGAACCCGCTCCACTGTAAACGGATGAGTTAAAAACACACCCTGGCCCAAATCGTTATACAGCAAGAACTTATACACCTGATTGAGATTGTCCTCATCCAAGGTTTGATACCGCTCTGATTGGCGAATAAACTCGTCCAGGTTTAGCTCATGGGCATAGCGAGCACTGCCTCCCGCCATCAGCATCATGTTTCGCAGGATTGGGTTCAGGTCGTCCAGCACCAGTAGAGCCGCGCGATCGGCAGACAGTTCCGCTTTGCGAAGCCATTCATAAAACGCCATGATCAGCCCCGTGCTTACCAGGCTGCTTAAGCCAAACGTCACTCCGGTCAGGGTAAACACCAGCGTGATCGCCCAGGTCGCCATTTGAGTTAGCGTCGTATGGCCACATTTGACATGGCCCAGTTCATGCGCAATCACCGATCGCAGTTCGCTTTCACTGGTTAAGTCCAGCAGACCCGAATTCAGCACGATGCAGGGACGCTCTTGACCCAACGCATAGGCATTGGCGACAGGGGTTTGAGAAATAAAGAGAGAAGGTTCTGGCGAAACGTCTAAATCCCGGACACATTCGCGAAAAATAGTGTAGACCGACGCGTATTGACGGGGACCAACCTCAATGCTGTTGCCGAGCAGGTAAACATAGCGGGGGCGTTCGTAGAGAAACTCGACAAACTTGCGGGCAAACAGGTTAAACCCCGGTACGTTCCGCAAAGCTTGTTCGGCTTGATTGTCCAGGGGATGACGAAAGGCTTCGCTTGAAATTCCAGTGTATGTGGGCATAGCTCATCCATAAAATCCCAAGAGTGTGAGTTGCGTCCCATCGGGCACAGCCCACACCCTAGCCGTTTATTACAGCAATGTTTACTCTGCTCAGCCGCAGTTGTTTTTGTGAGAGTCGCGATCCGCGCGACTCTCACAAAAATAATCGGGTTTTAAGCGATTGAAAATCGCTGTAATCATAATTTCTATTTCCATTAAGCATGACTGACGGGCGAAATGCCAGCCAAGTCCAGAATTTTAGGAATCAAATCTTCTCGCCGCACGGCCATCATATGCACGCCCTGACAAAGCTGCTGCGCCAGACGCACCTGTTCTGCGGCAATCAGCATTCCTTCATAGAGCGGATCTTCGGCTTGAGCCAGGCGATCGATAATCGATTCGGGAATGTGAACCCCCGGCACGTTGCGGTTGATGAACTGGGCATTTTTGGCTGACTTTAATAGAAAGATGCCTGCCAGCACGGGTTTGTTGCAGTGCGAGGCGATCTGATCCATAAACTTTTCCAGGCGATCGAAATCTGAGATGAGCTGACTCTGGAAGAACTGTGCACCCGCTTCCACTTTGCGCTCGAATCGACGCTGTAGCCCTGACCAGCTTGGGCATTGAGGATCAACCGCTGCACCGACAAAAAAGTCGGTTGCACCATCGCTTAAAACGCTGTCGTTCAACGCCATGCCCTGATTCATCTTGCCAATCAGTTGCAGCAATCGCACTGACTCCAGGTCAAACACGCTTTTAGCATCGGGATGATCGCCCGCTTTCACCGGATCGCCTGTTAATGCCAAAACATTGCGAATGCCGAGCGCTTGTGCTCCCATCAGGTCTGCCTGGAGGGCAATGCTGTTGCGATCGCGACAGGCCATCTGACAAATTGGCTCAATGCCATGCTGCAACAAGAGCACCGACGATACCAGAGACGACATGCGCAACACGGCTCGACTGCCATCTGTAATATTGACAGCGTGAA
>DATNPS010000387.1:0-16705 GCA_036703095.1 Crinalium sp.
GGAAAGTTTGCGCCGCTACCGATTCGCGTAGTGAGCATTGCTGTAGAGCTTGAGCTTGATTCAGCGGCTCAAAATCATAATGCTTGTAAAGCAGCGATCGCGATTCTGGCTCAATCGGTAAAATAGGGATCAGTTGAGTTCAAGCGCCAAAAGACGGCGAATACACGTATCGAGACTATCTACGGCAACCTCCAAGGCTTAAAACCTAGCCAGCTTAAGCAAGTCCAGCGGCTCTACCATCAGCGCTTACCGGGCGATCGCTTCACCACACCCGAATTCGCCCAGCGCTTGGGGGCCATTAGTGCCGACCTTGAGCAACCCCTCTGCGCCTATGTGAACCGCCGGGGGCAAGTGATTCGGGTGGGAGTTGGCACCGTCCGGCAAACCCAAATTCCACCGCTAGAGCTACCGCGCTACGGGGCAGAACGCCTCAGCGGCATTCGCTGCATTGCCACCCAGCTTAAGTCAGACGTGCCTAGCGACGGAACCTTGACGGCAATGGCGCTACAGCGGTTGGATGCCCTGGTGGTTTTAACCGTGTCGGGTGGAGGATTTGAGCGACGGGGCGGGGGTGCAACGGGGTATGTAGACGAGACCTATCTCTGCCACCTGGTTCCAAATGCTGAAGAACCCTGGACTGTCTCCGCGCCCCTTAGCCTGGATGCGCTGGCAAAACAAGATTTCTTAGATTTGGCCGAGGGGTTAGAAGAAGAATTTCGGCGGGAATATGTCGCTCAACAGGTTCAGGCCGACCGGGATCGCGTCCTTCTAGTCGGCGTCATGACCAGCGAGATGACCACCCAGCGATTTCATGATGGCCTGGAAGAAGTCAGGCGATTGGTTGAAACGGCAGGCGGAGAAGTTTTACAGATTGTGAACCAGAAGCGATCGCACCCCAATCCTCAAACCGTCGTAGGTGAAGGAAAGGTTCAGGAGATTGCCCTCACCGTTCAAACCATCGGAGCTAATCTGGTTGTCTTTGACCGAGATTTATCTCCGGCTCAAGTTCGCAATTTAGAAGCCCAGATTGGAGTACGAGTCGTAGACCGCACCGAAGTCATTCTGGATATCTTTGCACAACGGGCGCAATCCGGAGCCGGAAAGCTACAGGTTGAACTCGCCCAGTTGGAATATATGCTGCCCCGATTGACTGGACGCGGACGGGCCATGTCTCGACTGGGGGGTGGTATTGGCACACGAGGCCCCGGTGAAACTAAATTAGAAACGGAACGTCGTGCCATTCAGCGTCGTATTTCCCATTTGCAACATGATGTCAATCAGTTGCAAGCCCATCGCTCGCGACTGCGACAGCAGCGGCAGCATCAGGAAATTCCCTCCATTGCGATCGTGGGATATACCAATGCTGGAAAATCCACGCTGCTAAACGTTCTCACGAATGCTGAGGTCTACACGGCTGACCAGCTATTTGCTACCCTCGACCCAACCACTCGACGGTTGGTGATCACCGATGCTAAAACCAATCACCCTGTTCCGATCGTCCTGACCGATACGGTAGGCTTTATTCATGAACTGCCACCGCCCCTGATGGACGCCTTCCGCGCCACTCTGGAAGAAGTGACAGAAGCGGACGCGTTGCTGCATGTGGTCGATCTATCTCACCCCGCGTGGCAAAGCCACATCCAGGCAGTGCAGTCTATTCTGTCAGAGATGTCATTGCCGCTTGATTTAATCCTGCTGGCGTTTAATAAGATTGACCAGGTCGAGAGTGAAACCTTGACGCTCGCCAAAGATCGATTTCCGCAAGCCGTGTTTATCTCGGCAGGCGATCGCCTTGGCCTGGAAACCCTCCGTCAGCGAATCGTTCAGTTGGTTAACTATGCGTTGATTGCCAAATAAGCGTTTAACGGTTTCTTCATGCTTTATTTCATCGCCGCCTGGACGCTTTTAAGCATGGCCTGCTGGCTGCTCGGCATCGCCTTATTAAATCAACTCCAGGCCAACTGCTTTGCCAGAGTGAGCGATCGCCTCATGGTGGCTCTCTGGCTAGGAGTTGCCGTTTTACCGATTGTCCTACTGGGCACCGCTTTATTTCTGCCACTCACGCCCTGGGTGGGGGGAATCATCGTCATCACCCTCAGTGGCTTGGCCCTTTGGGCACCCCGCACTCGGCTTGAAATCGCCAATCTGCGTCAAATCGTCTCGCCTCAGTTCATCCTGACGCTCCTCGTTCTGGCGATCGCCGTTGCAGCATTTACCAGCCGCAAAATCACCTGGATTGACACGGGGCTGTATCACGCGCAGGCTATCCGCTGGCTCTCAACGTTTGGAGTCGTTCCAGGACTCACCCTCCTATCCGAGCAACTAGGGTTTTCCTCATCCTGGTTTGCTCTAGCGGCTCCCCTCAATGCTGAAATTCTGTCAGGTCGAGCCAGCACCGTCGCGAATGGACTTATTCTGTTCGTTGCGCTCACTCATCTTTGCGTCAGTGGCGGACAAATTTTCAGCCATAAAGCGCTGGTCAGCGATTGGTTCATCACTATTTTTTTAGCCATGACGATCCTTCCGCTCGTCGGCACCAATCTGCTCTCCGCTGTTTTAGTATCACCCTCGCCGGATATTCCCGTTATTTTTTTATCGGGTGCGATCGCCTGGTTAATGCTGCTGATCACCTATCAACCCATCGTGGAGGATCAACGGGTTTTATATTTTGCGCTCAATGCTGAGCTCATACCGCTGGTTCTGGCGGCTGGAGCCGTTTCGATTAAACTCACGGCGCTACCGCTTTTGGCGATCGCGTTTTTGTTCTACTGGAGTCCTCGATTGATTTTGAAGGTTCCGCCTGCCAAATACAGCGTTCAACATTCGTCGTTTCTTTTTACTGTTTTAAGTCTCAATCAACGCATCATTTTTCGCGTTCATCGGTTTTGGATTGGCATTGCGGTGAGTTTGCTACTCCTGTCGCCAATTTTCATGGCTGGCATTATCACATCTGGCTGTCCGCTCTACCCATCCTCATTTTTATGCCTTGATTTACCCTGGTCACAATCAATTCAGGAAGCCAACCGCATCGCTGAAGCCACTCGCGGCTGGGGTTCCTGGTTTGGCACCGCCCCATCTGGCGTTTACGCTCCCCTGTGGTTATTCTGGCAATGGTTTACGTCGATTCAATCCAGCAAATTTATCGTCCTGCTGATTGGTCTATCGGTTTTATCCATGCTGTATGTAGCCTGGATGTCGAAACTCCATCAACATTCTGGCTATATCTGGCTGTTATTATTAGCCATCCTGGGTACAGCATTTACCATGCTAAAAGCCCCACTGCTGCGGTTTGGCATGGGATATGTTGTGGTTTTACCAGCTCTGGCGATCGCTATTTTTATTCAATCGAGATTATTTAGTCTGTTTTCTCGATCTGCAAAACAGCTTCAGCAGATGAGTCTACTCAATTATGTTGAATCGTTTAAACTAACAGGTACTGTATTGCTGTTCATTCTACTAGGAGCAATTCTGCTCAATCCGGCAAACCAATCCAGACTCTTGCTTCCGTCGCCGCTACCGACAGCAAAGCTGGAGAAACAACGCATCAATGATGTAGTTTATTTCTCTCCTGAAGAAAGTAAATCGGGATGTTGGGGAGCTGAGTTACCCTGCGCTTCCAATCCAGAAGATCACATTAAGCTCCGTAATTCCACGGCAGGTCTTGCGGCTGGCTTTAAGAAGATTCAGTAATATCACTGGCCCGTTTTTTCTCTGGCCAATATTCCTTAAGCATACGTTTAAATAACGCCCCGCTATAAAGTTTTGCTCAAACTACTACTGAAAAACGTATCCAGACGCTTTTCAGCAGAGCTGACCAGTACAAGGGAATTAAGTTGTGATGAACTTTCAGTAGAAGTACTACAAAACCACACAGATTAATGCAACTTTAGAGTGAAGAGCATTAAGTAGCGTTTAACACTCGTTCCCAAAGTATTTCCCCCTTCGCACATTTCAAGACCTCCTGGGCATACTAAACCGAGTACATTCTGCTCGGAGTAAATTCACCTTCAGTATTTATCGCTAAAAGAGGCTCCCTTAATGAAGACGGCTGAACGTCCTAAAAATGTGTTAGAGACGCCATGTAAAACCTCTGAGTCGAGTAGCCAGCACTTTGTGATTTTAGGAGGGGGCATTGCAGGTTTGACCACAGCGTATGAGTTACTCAAGCGAGGACACAGCGTTGTTGTGATTGAGAAAGGTTCCGAGGTTGGAGGACTGGCGCGCACGTTTGAGCGTGATGGATTTCGATTTGATATTGGCGGACATCGCTTTCACAGCAACAATCCGCTAGTCGTGCAATGGCTCCAGAATTTACTGAAAACGGATCTGTTGGTCGTTCCTCGCATCAGCCACATTTACTTAAACGATCAGTTTGTCGATTATCCAATTCAGCTACCGAAAGCGCTGTCCATCTTCTCGCCCCTTAAAGCGGCTGAAATGGCCATCAGCTACCTCGTTGCGAAATTTACCGAACGCCGCCGATTAGATATTTCCTTTGAAGATTGGGTGATCAGACGCTACGGCAAGGCGCTCTATGAAGTCTTTTTTAAGCCGTATACCGAGAAGGTATGGGGTATTCCGTGCGATCAGCTTTCTGCCACCTGGGCCTCTCAGCGCATTGGGATTCCTAGCTTTTGGCGCATGTTGAAGCAGGCGATCGCCCCCAGTAAAGACACCCCTGCCACAGCCATTTCCGAGTTCTATTACCCGCGCCTGGGCTTTGGCATGATTTGCGAAACGTTGCAGCAGGAAATTCTGGCAATGGGCGGTGTCATTCATACCAGCACTTCGTTAGTCAGTTGCCATCCCGTTGCTAATACAGTCGAAATTAAAGTTCAGCACACCGATCAAATTCGTCAAACGATCGTTGCCGATCAGGTTATTTCAACCATTCCGCTCAATTATCTGTTGGAGTCCATTCCATCTGATTTGGGTAGTCAAGAGATTCAGAAACAGTACGACCTTGAATATCGTGACATCATTTGCCTATTCATTGCGCTAAAGAAAAAGCAGGTTAGTCAAGATAGCTGGACGTACTTTCCGCTCAAACAGTTCACCTTTGGGCGCACCCACGAACCAAAGAACTGGTCGCAGGAAATGGTGCCTGGCGACGAATACACGTCGCTGGCCGTCGAGATCTTCTCTAGCCGAGGTGAGCCAATCTGGAAGCTATCTGACCAGGCCATTTTAGATTTAGTCGTGGATCAGATGAGCCAGATTGGCCTGATTCATAAAGCTGAGGTGCACAATAGCTGGGTGGTGCGCGTTCCCTATGCCTACCCGGTGTATCGCATCGGCTATCAGGAAAAGCTCAAGCAGGTGAAAGACTATCTCAGCCAATGGCCCAACGTGCATCTGGTCGGGCGAACTGGCTCGTTTCATTACATGAATAGCGACGGGGTGATCGAAGATGTGTTCCGCCTGATTGACGAACTCTTTCCGCAGGACACACCAGACGTTAAACCATTGGCTGAAGCTTTAGGACGTTGGATGTAGAGGAGATGGGAATGAATCATACGTCAACACACGCTTACGACAAAACTCCGTTCCTCTCGATTGTGATGCCTGTCTACAACGGAGGCCAAACATTTGTTCACTGTTTACAAGCTCTGTTTCAATCTCACTTTAAAGATTGGGAACTGATTGTTGTTGATGATGGTTCTACAGATGATTCTGCGATCGCCGCTCAAGCGCTAGGCGCAACAGTTCTCAAAACCAACAGCCGATCTGGCCCCGGTGCCGCCCGTAATCTCGGCGCACAGGTCGCCAAGGGTACGTTTTTGTGCTTCGTGGATGCTGACTGTGAAGTCCATCCCAACACATTGGGACGTTTAGCGCAAACGCTAGAGCAACATCCCGACGTGGACGCTGTGTTTGGGTCTTACGATGATTCGCCGAAAGCCAACAACTTCGTCGCGCAGTACAAGAACCTGCTCCATCACTACGTTCACCAAACCGGACACAAGCAAGCGTCCACCTTTTGGGCGGGCTGTGGTGCCGTCAAGCGGTCTACCTTCCTGAAACTGGGAGGCTTTGACGTGAAGCGCTATCCCCGTCCCAGCATTGAAGACATTGATTTGGGCTATCGGATTAAAGCCGCAGGTGGCAAGATTCTACTGGCCAAACAGGTTCAGGTAAAACATCACAAAGCCTGGACGTTTATCAATTTAATTAAGACCGACGTGTGCGATCGCGGCATTCCCTGGACTCGGTTGATTCAAAGCTATCAATCGGGACTCATTAATGATCTGAATCTAAAAACATCAAGCCGGATTAGTGTTGTCTTTTCGTATTTGCTGCTGGCTCTTCTTCCCGCCAGTTTCTATTCGTTTAACGCTGCACTTTTGATTCTGCCCACAGCCATCATGCTATTGGGAATCAATCTAGACGTCTATCAATTTTTCTACCAAAAGCGGGGAATTGTGTTTGCCATCAAGGGTATCTTCATGCATTGGGTCTATTTCCTCTACAGCGGCGCAGCGTTCCTGATCGGTACCCTGTTGCACTGTATAGAAGAAGCACAGCAAAAGCCTGTCTCCAACCGTTTGTTCAGCCAATCCATTCGTTAGTTGCTGCTTAAGCCCCAGTATGCAAGACTTCTACACGCTTTTCTCTCAACATCCGCTCGTTTCTGTCATCATTCCTGCTTACAATGCAGAAACGTTTATTGAGAAAACATTACGCTCGGTTCTAAACCAGACCTACCGCCAGATTGAAGTGCTGGTGGTGGATGATGGCTCTAGCGATCGCACCCCAGAGCTAGTGAAGGCGATCGCCCAACAGGACGATCGCGTCATTCTGCTAACTCAACCCAATTCTGGAGTCGCGGCAGCCCGCAATTTGGCAATCCAAAAGGCAAAAGGAGAATTTATTGCACCGATTGATGCCGATGACGTTTGGTATCCCGAAAATCTGGAGCGGCAGGTGCGATGCTTTCTAGAATCCAAGAAATCGGTTGGCGTTGTCTATTCCTGGTCGCTGGATATTGATGAAGCAGACCTGCCAACCGATGGCTATCATACCGCCACCGTTGAAGGGGATGTATTCTCGACGCTGTTGTGTCATAACTTCATCGGCAATGCTAGTGCGACGATGGTTCGCCGTAGCTGCCTGGATGCAGTTGGAGGATATAACGCTTACTTTAGAGAACTCAACGCTCAGGGCTGCGAAGACTGGGATTTATACCTCCGTCTGGCTGAAAAGTATCACTTCCGCGTCGTCCCCAAATTTCTGGTAGGGTATCGCAAAATTTCCGGCAGCATGTCTCGCGACTACGGCAAAATGGCCGATTCCCACAATCTCATGCTAACGTTAGCGCAAGAACGCCGACCCGATATTCCATCCACTCTATTTAAACTCTCTCGCAGCAGTTTTTATCTGTATCTGGCCTACCAAAGCCGTCAACATCAGTGCTACCGGGGTGTTTTATATTGGCTCTTGCAAATGTTGCGAGCCGATAGCATCGCATCCATACTGCGACCCGGTTTATATCGTCTCGCAATGGAAAGTGTAGTTCGGCTAACGATCAAAGAAGTTGCTGCCTTGATTGGCCCAGACACACCATATTGGACTCGCTTAAAAACATTGGTGAAGCGATCGCTTCACGTCTTATCCTCCTTCATTCCCAAGCGCTATAGACAATCCTTTGGCGTTAAATTAAAAGTCTGGATCAGCAACGGACTCCATCACTCACTTCCCTTTGTCTTCGGTCAGCCGAAAGCATAACTCAAACAGCAACCGTCCTTAGATTAAAAAACGAGAAGCGCGATCGCACACTACGATACTCAACCACTACTGCTATAGCGAACTATAAATTATGTTGACATCAATAGCCCCCATTAAAGTTGTTGACATCGAGTTGAGCCAACCAATCCCAACGTTTGAACATCTGGAAGGCTATCTCAAACTGCAAGGACTCGTTCGCCTGCACGGAACACCGTTGGGATATGTGTACGCCCCCATTGAATGTGGCCGCTGCACCGCACAAACGTTAAGTAAACTGATTCTCGAACACTACAGTTGGGCGATTACCTGTCAGTTAATTAAGAACGGTTTATTCCACCGTGAACGACCTGAAGAATTACGCTTAGAAGATTTGATCGACCTGCCTCCAGCACCCTATGAAGGGGAATGGCCATTGGTAACAGTTGCGGTTTGTACACGCGATCGCCCTGATGACATCGCCCTCTGTTTAGCAGCCCTCAATCAATTAGACTATCCTGCCCTAGACATTCTGATCGTCGATAACGCACCCACTACCGACGGTACTAAAGATTTGGTCGCAACCCAATATCCTCACGTCCGCTATGTGCGAGAGCCGCGCCCCGGATTGGATTGGGCACGCAATCGCGCCATTCTAGAAGCTAAAGGCGATATTCTGGCTTACACCGACGATGATGTCGTCGTTGATCCCGGTTGGGTCAAAGCGTTGGCCCAGGTGTTTATCGAAAATCCAGACGTCATGGCCGTCACAGGGCTGGTTGTGCCCTACGAGCTGGAGACTGAGGCCCAAGCACTGTTTGAATTTAACGGTGGTTTTGGGCGTGGATTTAAACAGAAATGGTATCGCGCCAATCCAGACCAAACAATGCCGTGGTGGCTGCTGGGAACCGGATCTCTGGGAACGGGTGCAAACATGGCCTATCGTCGCAACATTTTCAATCTGGTTGGTCAGTTTGACCCGGCTCTAGATGTCGGCACTGTCACGAACGGTGGTGGGGATCTGGAAATGTTTTTCCGGGTTATCAAAGAGGGTTACGCCCTGGTTTATGAACCTAAAGCTATCGTCCATCATCGTCACAGAAGCAGTTTTGAGAAACTCAAGACACAAATTACAAATAACGGAATCGGATTATATTCTTACTTTGTTTGTGGTGCTAAAGCTTATCCAGATGAGCGACTAAACTTTATCTGGATCGGTCTCTGGTGGCTCGTTTATTGGAGTATACGACGCTTGTGGATAGCGTTCAAACACCCTACTCGTTTTCCAGTCGAGCTAGTCCTGTCTGAGTTCAAAGGATCATTTATTGGCTTATTTCGTTATCAAGCGGCTTGCAAGCAAGTAGCGAAAATTATTCAAGAATTTGGAAAACAAACGTTTGAAAACTCGAATGATGAGAATGAACGTTTACTGAACAGCCAATTAGATAAATCACATCAGAATATATTCTATTCGTCAGACAAAATTGCAGTCAGACAAGTTCGTCTCGATCAAGAACTTCAACCTCTGCTCGATGTTCAAGATTATGCGATTACACGCGTCTTCTTCAGTTGGAAAGAACATGTCTTAGCGAATGTCGATATTGAAAACCGGTATTATCCAATCAGTCGCGATCGCCTGCTTGAATCGCTATTTCAGGATAGTGGAATAACGCTGATTCAAAAGATATTGCAACGCAATGAAGCAGATTGTTGGCATTACATCTTAAACGTGTTGCAAAGACATTACCGTATAGAGTCGCAAAGCCCTACGGCAGTTCTACCAAAAACGGTCAAAGTTTCAATTAACCTGGCAACCTACGATCGCCCGGATGATTTACGCAATTGTCTACGGTGTCTCCTGAATCAAAAAACAGAGCGAGACGTAGAGATTGTTGTGGTCGATAACCATCCTGAATCTGGATTAACACCCCCCGTTGTCGCTGAATTTCCGGGAGTCAAACTGGTTCAGGAACCTCGCCAGGGGTTAGCTTATGCTCGCAATGCTGGTTTTGTTGCTAGCACTGGAAAAATCGTCATTGCAACCGATGATGATGTCACCATTCCGCCAGACTGGTTAGAAAAACTTGTTGCGCCCTTTAGCAGACAAGATGTCATGATCGTGACTGGCAATGTTTTACCGTTGCAGCTAGAAACACCCTCACAACAGTTTTTTGAAAAATACGGTGGTCTGGGACGAGGCTACGAATCGTTTAAGGCCGATGGAGATTGGTTTGAATCGTCTCCGCGTTTCGCCATACCAACGTGGCGCTTAGGAGCCACAGCCAATGCCGCATTTCGCGCATTCATTTTATCTCATCCCCAAATCGGATTAATGGATGAAGCATTAGGGCCGGGAATGCCATCTGGTGTTGGTGAAGACACTTACCTTTTCTACAAAACTCTGAAAGCGGGATTTACCCTGATATATGAACCATCTGCCTATGTCTGGCATAAACATCGCAAAGAACCCTCGGCCTTGCGTCGCCAGCTTTATGGATACAGCAAAGGCCACGTATCCTATAACCTGACAACGTGGTTGAAGGATGGTGACTGGCGTGGCCTATTACAAATCTTAGTGGGGCTACCTTTGTACCATACCAAACAAATCGGGATGTGGTTCTTGCGCCGCAGTGATTACCCACTTTCACTCACGTTGCTGGAAATTTGGGGTAACTTAGCTGGCCCCTGGTCACTCTGGCGATCGCATCGCCGTGTACGTCGAGAAGGTCGAAGCAATCCTTATATTCCGATGTCTCAGCGTTCAGGCATAGATGCTTCCCCGAATCCCGAGCTTGTCCTGAAGTCGGTAGAATCACCACTTGAGCAAGTCACCGCACCGTGAAACGATGCTGTAACCATTTCAGCTCAACCTGTTTAATCGCCCTTATGCTTCTTTAGGAACCCTTGATGCGTTCGTCTGAATTGTCAAAGAAAATATGGTTAGCGGGTCAGGTGCAGCAACTGCGTTACTTGTTTGACCTATTGCGATCGCTTGTCAATCGCGACATGAAACTCATGTACAAGCGATCCGCACTCGGTATTGCGTGGACGTTAATCAATCCACTGTTACAGCTCGCGGTTTTCGTATTTGTCTTTCAAGTCGTCATTCCCGTCAAGATTCCTCAATATTCTTCTTATGTCTTCATTGGGCTGCTAGTTTGGACCTGGTTTCAAACGGCTTTATATCAGGCGACAGGCGTGATTATCAGCAGCCGCTCCCTGATTCGACAACCTCGATTTCCAGTGGCAGTTTTACCCGTCGTCGTCGTCACAACTGGACTGGTTCATTTTCTACTGGCACTTCCTGTTTTAATTGCGTTTTTATATCTTGACGGAGTTGAGTTTAAGCCAGTCGTCTTGCTTCTACCCATCCTTCAAGTTCTTCAATTTGCTCTCACTGTGAGTTTTTCCTACTTTTTAGCAGCCCTGAATGTCACTTTTCGAGACACTCAACACACTCTCGGTGTATTGCTGCAATTATTTTTCTATCTCACGCCTATTTTTTATGACATTAAAAATATTCCAGGGAAATATTGGCAAATTTATGCTTTGAATCCAATGGTTCATATTGTCACCGCCTATCGCCAAATTTTCATCTGGGGTGTGCCTCCCGATTGGTTAGCATTGGCAATTATTGCAGCGATTACAGCTGTCTTGCTGCCAGCAGGATATTGGGTGTTTAAGCGACAAAGCGATCGCTTTGTAGAGGAGATCTAATGCCTGACGCAATTGTGGTTCAGAATCTTGGTAAACGATTTAATCGCTATCATGCCGAGAAACCAGTAACAATCATGGAAGCTGTTTTGTCTGGTTTCCGGCGAATCACTCCAGTTGAGCAGTTCTGGGCACTGCGCCACATTAATTTCACCGTAGCCGCAGGTGAAATGTTGGGAGTGATAGGTCACAATGGTGCAGGCAAATCCACATTACTCCAGCTATTAGGCAGCGTCACTCAACCGAATGAAGGGCGAATTCGAGTTCACGGAAGAGTGGGTGCACTGCTAGATTTAGGGTCTGGTTTTCATGGTGAACTGACAGGCCGAGAAAATGTTTTTACGACGGCGATTGTGGCTGGCCTAAGCCATCGAGAGGTCGTTCGCCGCTTTGACCAGATTGTTGAATTTTCCGAACTAGAAAGTTTCATTGATAATCCAGTCCGGACGTATAGTACTGGAATGATGATGCGGCTTGCCTTCTCCACAGCCGTTCACACCAACCCACAGGTTCTGTTGGTAGATGAGTTTCTTTCCGTTGGAGACTTGGCGTTTCAAGCGAAATGTTTGGATCGCATTACAAGCTTAAAAGAGCAAGGATGCGCCATTGTATTGGTCTCTCATGATGCTGAACAGGTGGCTCGACTCTGCGATCGCGCCCTCTGGTTACGCTCTGGTGAGATAGCAGCCTGTGGAGAGCCAGAACTCGTAGTGGGGCAATACGTGTCTGAAATGCGATCGCAAACGCAACAGCGAACTCCAAATCGTCCGCCACAAATGACTCAATCAGGCATTGAGCTGCGAGTGAATGAAAATCGATTTGGTTCGCTAGAAGCTGAAATTACAGATGTAACGTTGCAACCAAACCATAGAATTCGCAGTGGCGATCCGCTCTCAGTAACAATTCACTACAACACCGCCACCAACATTGAAACTCCAATTTTTAGTATCACCATTAGTCGCGAGGATGGTCAGCCTTGTTTGGACATTAACACTGCTGACATGAATATTTCGATAGATATTATTGATGGTCAGGGTAATATTAAACTCAACATTGATCGTCTAGATCTGAGCACGGGCAAGTATTTCATAAATGTTGGACTATATGAAAAAGATTGGTCTTATGCCTATGATTATCACTGGCATGTTTATCCTTTCACAGTTCAAGCAGAAAACAACAGCCAGGGCATCTTAAACCCTCCAATGCGATGGGAGGTGTATCATAACCAGTCTTCTCATATAGAACCAAAGAATGAGACAGCTTATGAACATTCAAAATAGGCGCTTTTCCTTCTATTGTTTGATTGCGATTCTCATTCTTGCCGCAATTCTACGTTTTAACCACATTACTCAACCCTTCACAGATTACATTAACTGGCGACAAGCTAGTACTGCCATGATGGCAGAAAATTACTATCGCCGGAATTGGAATATCTTTTTCCCTGAAATCAGTTGGGATGGCCCTGGCCCAAGTTACAACGGTCGTGAATTTCAAACCGTTACTTACCTTGCTGCATTAATCTATCGCGTTGTTGGTCAACATGATTGGGTAGGACGCTCCATAGCCGTGCTGTTTGGACTATGGGGAATCTTTGCACTCTATCAACTTGTTCGGCGAGTCTGGGGTGAAAAACATGCGTTGCTCAGTGCGGCTGTTATGGCTCTGATTCCAGGCAGTATTTATTTCGATCGCTCATTCTTACCTGATCCGGCTATGGTTTCACTAGTCGTCACTAGTGTTTGGATGTTTGTGGCTTATCTGCAAACTGAGCGATCGCGCTATTTATTGCTTGCCAGTGTAATTGGGTGCTGGGGCTTTTTAACAAAAATTACTGGGTTAATTGTTGGGATTCCCATGCTTTATGCGCTAGGAGCCATTTGGATAGCTCAAAGGAAACTAGCTAACAGACAATTTTTATTAATTATTTCGGCATCAATTTTAACTCTTTTGCCAGTCACTGCCTATTATCTTTGGGCAAAACACCTTGCAACACACTACCCTCCTTATCATTTTGCAGGAGGAGGAAACTGGCTTTGGGATAATGGTTTACAATCTTGGCTCAAGGAACAATACTTTCTTCCTGGCGCAGTGTGGGTTTTTGACACATGGCTTTGGACTAAACCAATTATTGTTCTAGTGCTACTAGGTCTTATCATCCGTCCACCCCATCATCAATATAATCATCCATCGGCACCATCTCCTGAATTAGCTAACACAGCTCAGAAAAACTCTGCTCCCTGGCTGTTTCATTGGTGGATTATGGCAGGTATTATTTACTATTTAATTGGGGCTAAAGAACTGGTTCCCAATTCATGGAATTTCCACATTCTCAACCCGGCTGCCGCAGCTCTGTCAGCCCATGCCATTTTAAGTCTTGCATCTTTTTTTTCAAAACATTGGAAACCTGCAACGCTCGTTACAGTTGCACTATCATTATTTCTCATTGGTGCCATTGGCCACTATGGCTTAAAGACAGTATACAATCCGTCATCACCATCTCTCAATGCAACTCAAAGCTACAAACTAGGATTAGCGTTGAGGCAAATCAGTCAACCAGATGATTTAGTCGTTACTGTAGCCAACGATATTGGTTCTCCCATAGCAATTTACTATAGTCGTCGTCGAGGATGGACGTTTCCACCCGCCATTAATGATATCGATTGGTCGAAATTACCCGAAGACGATCAGATTTCAATTCGTGCATTTGAAACGTTACGAGACAAAGGAGCAGACTGGCTAGGAATCGTTGCCGAGCACTTTGAAGAGATTTGGGGTAAGCATCCAAAGTTAGTTAAACACATTGAAACAACCTGTCAATTCCAAGCTAAAAGTCAGGATTGGGTAATCTATCGCATTCCTTCCAGCGGACATACAACGTCTATTTCAAATTGAACTAATCTCACTGCTTGCTATTCTTCTCCAAGTTGTGCATATAGCTATGTCTCTCTTTAATACTTCAGTTATTATTCCAGCTCATAATGCAGCTGAAACGTTATCCAAAACCCTCGAATCACTGTCGAAGCAAACCATCCCAAATTGGGAAGCGATCGTTGTAGATGATGGATCAATGGATGACACAGCGGCGATCGCCACTCAATTCGCGACTCAAGACAAGCGCATCCGCGTCATCAGTCAACCTCAATCAGGCGTGAGTGCAGCGCGAAATCAAGGAATTGAACTCGCTCAGTTTGACTGGCTACTGTTTTTAGATGCTGATGATTGGATTGCGCCTCACCATCTTGAGCGCATGGCTGAGAAACTCACAGCGAATCCAGAACTGGATGGAGTTTACTGTGGCTGGGTGCGGATTACGCCAGATGGACATACCTTACAGGAATCTTACTGTCCCAAAGCAGAAGCTCTATTTCCAACCCTCACCCGCACCTGTGCCTTTGCCATTCATGCCTGCATTGTTCGCAAGTCGCTTGTGCAGACCGCTGGAGGATTTGATCCATGTTTACGCACCTGTGAAGATTGGGACTTGTGGCAGCGCTTAGCTCGATCTGGTGCTCAGTTTGGCTCTATTCGAGAAGCAATGGCCTACTACCGGATGCGGCCCAATTCTGTGTCTATTAATGGTTCCAAGCTGCTGGCCGATGCAATTAAGGTGATCAATCGCGGCCATCAGCCCGATCCACGAGTCACCCATCCTCATTCTACTTATGCGAATGGACAACCAAACGAACAGCGATCGGAAGCCATTCTGCAATGGTCTTGCTGGGCGGCAGGATTAATGATCGGTGCAGATCAAGATGCTTGTGAATTGATGAGTTTAATAGGTCAGTTGTCGGCTCCATCTCTTGACCCATCTCAAGTAGCCTATTCCATCTTCTATGCGGCAGTCTTACCAACCTGCCAATCCCTAAGTGGCTGGAGCAAACTTTGGCCTCAGTCAGAATCTAAAGTTCAGGCTTTCTTAAGCGCATTGGAAATACAGTCTCAAACGATTGGTCTTGCGCAACGCAGTCAGCGATCGCTGGAGCGATTAGTCTTATCGCACTGGAAACCTTCTACTCCTGTCATGGTCGGAGCAACATATGCTCTGCGAATTGAGGTATCTGAACCGTTTGCTGACATCCATCCTCCTGAAACAGCAGAACGGCTCTACGCCATGATTGAACTTAAAGGCGACTTTTTGGGAACGATTGAACTGCCTGTTTGTGATGGCATTGTCTTAGCATCTGTATTGGCAGATGCGATCGCCGCTCACTATTCCTGGCCCATTCTAGGTCGCTTCTTCGTGAATACGGTCTATCCTCAGTGGTGCCAACCCGGCCAGGAGACAGAGATCGAATCCTGGCATGATTCTATTGGTTGGATTACACTTTTGCGAGAGCTTTGGAATCGTCCTGATTTCACAGAAGCACAGTTTTACGATCCTACATTTGCAGAATATTCAGACACACCGCCTCAACCAATTTCTGCCCCAGACGACCATTTGACCGTTGAAGTTAGTTCAGACTTACCCACCGTAAACGTTGAAACAGCAGCGTTAAACGTGTTGGCAACGGTAGGTGGGGCTGTGCTAGGGATCATTTCTGTTCCGGCCGTGAATCGCATCGTCACCGCTCAAGCTATCCGGGCTGCAATCATCACGGCTGGAGGGTTAGAGCTATGCCGACTTTGTGTGCGAGAAGCGCTGTTAGGGCGTTCCTTCCATGACCCAATGCCCATACGAGAACGGTTAGCGATCGCCACTCAAGCCAAACTAAATTCCTTAAATTCAACCGCTTCTTCAGTTACACCTTCTGACACCACAACTGTTTTCGGACGTCGTTCTGGACCCATTGGCAGCAGTATTTCTCGACAAGCAGCATTTCCAGTGGCAGCCCAGGATGCAATCGTTACGATGGCAGAGATAGCAGGTGAACCGAGCCAGCTTGCCTCATCTACAACACCTTCCCGGCTGATCTACCAACCCGATTGGGTTCATGCTGCTGCACCAACACAATCACTGAAAAATGTATCCCTAACACAGTCAAGCGATACTCACCGTCCTGGACGAGATCATTTTGAAACGCTGTTTGCGGTTAGTCCCGATCCCTGGAAATACACCAGTCCCTACGAGCAAACCAAGTATGAGCAAACTCTCTCCCTGTTGCCTGGTGGCCGCATTCGCAACGCGTTGGAAATCGCCTGCGCTGAAGGTCACTTTACGGTACAGTTAGCCCCCCACGTCGATCGCCTTTTAGTAGCCGACATTTCCCAAATCGCACTCGATCGCACTGCCGAACGCTGTTCCAACTTCAATCACATTCAGTTTCAGCAGCTTGATCTCGTTAAAGATACC
>DATNPS010000388.1:0-11647 GCA_036703095.1 Crinalium sp.
GGTATCTTCCTCTAATCCCCGATTCAATTCCAGCACCTCCCTGGCTTGACGCTGCCGATGGTGTTCAAGATAGAAAAGATGAGTTGGTCAAATGCTCATACACGTCTCTCCAGATTTATGAGGCGTACTGCGACCATCTAAAGGCGATTGACAAGCCCAATGGGGTAGGAAAGATTCAGAGTGCGGTCGTTCGCTATTTAGTACCAGCTATGGGAGGTCCCTCTCCTAAAAGCACCAGAACCTCGCCCGATGAAATTAAAGCGGGAATCGCTTACCTGGAAAAAATTCCGGCCGAACAACTTAAAGATGGCTGTACTGAGGCAGATATTGACCGCAAAATTAGAACCGAGCTTAAGGGATGGCTAGAGTGGGCAGAGAGCCAAAGATACTTTGAACTTGTTGCCTTCTCAACCGAGGAAATTCAATTTAATCTTATTCGCAAAGTCGGGGAACATCGGACAAAAAAAAGGCACACACCGGGTGCAGAAATGCACGAAAGAAGAGTTGCCGTACATCAGTTGTGCGCTAAACAATTTCCCGATGATTATATCAACGAAGCCTTGGATAGCCAGATCCGCAATTTTTGGGAATGGTGGCAGTCCGAAGGTGCAGTGAAGGGAACTATAGACGGTACGGAGGAACAGTTGATGCAGCTTCTTGGGTGGCTGCACAGGTATGAAGGAATTTCACTCGAAGAATTGGCACTTGAACTACTGATAACTAAGTCCAAACTAATTCCTGAATTAGAGATTGACATCGATAACATTGATGAAGAATCTGACTTAGACCAGTATGACGAGCAGATAAACAAGCTGGCCTCGCTCAAGGTTTTGTTAAAAACACGCGCCCAGTTTCGCGCTAATCAAGACATGAAAAGGGTGGAGAGATATCTAAAGTTCCTGAAAGAAAACCACCCCGGCTCTAAACAAAAGCGAATTGCTCTGATAATTGCTATAGCCAAATTTTTGTATCGCGAAGAAATCGGAACCGAAGATTTTCCGACGCCTAATTCGATTCCTATCCTTTGGCGGCTCCTCAACAAACAGGCGGAACTTGGCGCGCAAAATAAGACGACACCTAGAACCGTTCGTCTTAATCATGAGAATATACTGCCTTGGGGGTACGCGGTAAGGCTTGTTATGATTCAGAAAAAGCGGTGCGATCGGTACATCTTATACAACCAATCTAGTCAGCACAAAAAGGGCTACACCGCCAAATCTAGAAGAGAGACAGGTCTCGCTAAAGAATTGCAAAATTTCCTGTCGATTGCCTTGCCCGTTATCGCGTTCCCCAGCCGCTCTAGAACGTACTACGACTTGCGAATTGGCGAAACCTTTAAGGAGGGATGTTTCGTGGAAGGGCAATTTCGCAGTAAAGAACAGTTGGAAAAAGAAGGGATTTTGAAAAACTACGAAGACCGAATTGGCTTCTATATCCACCATATGGTTGATGACTCAAAAATCGGCAAAACAATCGCTGGGGAGTGGGAATTTGGTTGGTGGGCGCTGATTCCCGATTACGAATTTCCGGATGGGAGCCGACTTTATCAATACATCCGACGCTGGTTAGACTGGGGCAGACCCGTATTAGGCGCGACTTGGCACAATAATTTCTTCGTTAAGCGCAACACCAATAAACCTGCCGATTGCGACACCTGGCGATCGCGGATTAAGAATATGTTTAATCGGGAATTCGGCGTTTGCGTTCCGCCCCAACACCTTCGCATTATGTACAGCACGAGTCTTAGCGCTCACAACGCCAGCCAAGAGGTCAAAGACGCTGCTGCCTGTGCGTTGGAGCATTCACGGAAAATACACGATGAAAAGTATGACATGCTGGCTAGCGTGAGACGGATTGAGCCTGCGATCGCCTTCAATATGCAATACATGGATCGGGTTTTGAATGAGACAGGCCTAACAAACCAATCCGGTAACCCTGCCTCCATTTGAGGTGTCTTGAATCATAGCTGATATCGATAGCTCATCAAGGTTGGTATCAGCATAATTCAACTGTTCACCCCAAATTCTTAACATTCCGTAAAAAGAACGTTTTACGGAATGTTTGCTTGTAACAACAAGGTATCTTCTATTTTCTGTCGTACCTCACTTTTCCCCTAAGTATGCTTATATACCCAGCGGCGGGAACCGGGCAAGCAGGCGAGTACAGCCCATCGGTCAGGCACTTGCCAATTGAGCAATTTTTGAATGAGGAAGGAGTGCGATCGCTCAATCTCGCCTTTAGTCAGCTGTTAGACACGACCGAGAAAAAGAGAATGCGCTGAATCGGAGGGTGTGATGGCACGGAGTGCCCGTAAGGCGAACGCATTAATGCTCAATTGCCCCTAATGTTCTCAGAATGTCTCTCTGACCCATTGTCAGCCCGGTTGCACCTTGAATATTCATGCGTTCATAAAGCCGATCAACTGTCAACGTGTTGATGCAGCGTCCTGTCTGCGCGTCCCATAGCTTAATGGTGTGATCGTCACTGCTACTGAATAAGAGTTGGCTATCACCGCTAAAGATGACGGATCTGACCCAACTCGTGTGTTCGCTCAAGATGTGCAGGCACTGCCCGGTTTGCAGATCCCATAGGCGAATGGTTTGGTCATCACTGCCGCTTGCTAAGATCTGACCATTGGAACTGATAGCAAGCGTCCACACAATTCCCGTATGTCCCTGCAATATCTTCAGACATGCTCCAGTTTGCACATTCCATAACCGAATGGTTTGGTCATAACTGCCGCTTGCTAAGATCTGACCACTGCGCTCAAATGAGAGTGTGAAAACTGTACCTATATGTCCCTGCAATATCTTCAGACATGCTCCAGTTTGCACATCCCATAACCGAATGGTGCGATCAAAACTGCCACTTGCCAACCCTTTACCACTGGGGGCAAATGCGATCGCGTGAATACCGCTCTCATGCCCCTGTAACACCTGCAAACAATGATGAGTTCGCACATCCCATAGTCGGACGGTGCAATCATAACTACTGCTTGCCAGAATCTGCCCTCCAGGACTAAATTGTACTGCCCATACAGGCATGTTATGCGCTGACCACCGTTCAAACTGCCCGGTTTGTATCTGCCACACGGCGATTGAGCCATCATGTTGATTGATTGCCAGCGTTTGACCATCCGGACTAAAGCTTAAATTGGTTAATGATGAAATCCCACGGGTTAGGTTGGACAAGGTTTTGTAGGGGCGAAGCGATGACAGAGTGCCATCTAACTGTAAATGCCACAGCTGGATGGTTTCATCCTGCTTACTACTAGCAAGCATTTGGTTATCTGGACTGAGGCTCAGGGAATGAATGCCACTGGTATAGCCACGCAATGTTTTGAGGCTTCGTCCACTCGGCAAACTCCATAGTCGCACCGTATGGTCTTGACCTGCACTCACTAATAGTTGGCTGTCGGCACTAATCGCAAGCGCAAAAACATCACGAGTGTGATCATCGAGCCTATGGATGGATTGCCCGTCTTGAACACTCCAGACGCGCAGAGTGCCATCGCGGCTAGCACTGGCTAAAAAACAACCATCTGGGCTAAAGGCGATGTCCCAAATCCAGTCGATATGTTTATGCAGCAGCCTGGTACTGGAATTTGTGAAACTGGGCTTTGACGGTTGCTGGTTGGAGCGATGACCACTCCACAGTCGAATTGACCCATCATGGCAACCGCTAGCAAGCAGTTGACCGTCTGGGCTATATCGCACACAATGAACCCCGCTGGTATGCCCCTGTAAGACACTCAAGCAGTTTCCATCATGCACATTCCAAATCCGCAGGTCAGTATCATTACTGCTGCTGACTAAGGTTTGCTGATCAGGAGCAAAGTGAACAGAATAAACACTTTGGGTGTGCCCCTTGAACAAATGAAGACATTCGCCTTGCAAATTCCATACACGCACAGTTCTGTCTTCACTGCCACTCGCTAACCACTGACCATCAGGACTAAAACGCACTGACCGAACACAGGCTGTATGCTCTGTGAACACCTGCAAGCATCGACCAGTTTGGACATTCCATACGCGCATCGAACTATCAGTAGCACCGCTAGCTAACATTCTGCCATCAGGGCTAAAGGCAACCGACCAGACCCAGCCCGCGTGGCCTGCAAAAGTGGCTAAGAGTTGGGTTGTCGTGATATTCCAGAGATAGATATTGCCACTGGAATCGCCCACAGCGATCGTTTGACCATCTGGACTGAAATCGATCGACATCGCCATACCGATGGTTTCTGAAAAGATGGATTTGGCGAACGTAACATTCTGAAAATTGACTCCCGCTAAATCAACCTGTCGCAAGTCGGCTTGCTGCACCACCAACTCAGAAAAGTCTGAACCACGCAAATCGACTTGAAGTTGCACTAGCAGGTTAATTAGGTTGCCTGTCACATATCCTGGTTTCTTCCCCTGCTGCCTCAATAAGTGCCTTGCCTGTGCCTCGATCGCTGCCACACTGCCAAAACGAGATAGAAGCTGCTCCATCACATGTTGCATAATTAGGCGCGTTTGAATCTCTCGAATGTAATCTTTTGCCTGTACTTGTAATAAAGTATGCGTTTGCAAAATGTTAAGCTGCTGCGTCTCAAATTCGATACAAATCTGCTGCACAAATCGTTCTGTGACATATTCCATCACAACAGGTTGTAGGAAGAATAACCCATCTGTTTTTTCGATTAGCGATCGCCGGAGCAGCGAGTTGATCAAATTGGGCACCTGTTGCTGAGTGGCAAGATCAACCACATGTTCTCGAATCTCTGCAAACGTAACTGGTTCTCGAAGAATCGCAAACCAGGACAATATTTTTTGTTCAGCTTCAGACAATCGCTCAAACTGGCGATTGAGTAAATCGCGGATATCTTCAAAAACATAAATGCCCTGAGCAAGATAGGCTAACACTTCTGGAATGCTGCCATCAAACAAATCATGAGTGGCGGCTGCCACTAGTTTCAACGCCAGCGGATTACCGCCGTAGTGATGGATCAGGGTTTGCCATTCAGCTTCCGACCCTGTAAACGCGCCTTTTTGCCGAAAGATGGCACGTCCGTCATCGGGTGACAATCCAGGTAAGAGCAGCGATTTGACTAGCACCTGTACGCCTTCCATCAGCGCCAATTCCCGTGGCTTTTCTCGAGTAGTCAGCAACAAACAACTGAGATGGGACGTTTCACCAATGGCTCTGAGCAACTGTCCGTACCCTTCGTAGCCCGATCGCCATTGTCCTGCCTGTTCATGCTGCAAAATGATTTCAGCATTATCCAAAATCAATAAACACCGCCGCGATCTCAGATATTGCATCAGTTTGGAAAGCTGCTGATCGAGCGTAGTGGGGATGATGGGATCTTCCCCAAACAGCGGCATGAGAAATTTCAGCAGACTTGACAGGAGTTCGTCCAACGGTGGTGCGTTGGCAAGCGATCGCCACACGACGATCTCAAATTCTGCTTGCATCTGAAGGGCAGCCTTGACCGCGATCGTACTTTTGCCAATGCCGCCAATGCCCAACACCCCAACGACGCGACAGTGCTCAGACACGACCCACTGCCACAGGTTCGCTAGTTCTGCCTCACGCCCATAAAACACTGAGGCATCTACCGCAATGTCCCAGTCTTGCTGGAGATTTATCCGGTGGATCTCCGACGCTTCAGAGGATGTTAGGTCTGCCTGCGTTAATTCCAGCCCAAACGCCCGGAAGAGGTACTCCACTGTCTGTCGATCGACCCCTTGTTCGCGCTTAAAAAGGCGGGAAAGAGTATTAAGAGAGAGTCCAGTGCGATCGCTGAGATCTTCCTGGGTGAAGTGCTTCCCCCAGATTTCGTCCGATTCCGCCCGTTGTTTTGCCGTCTGAAATTTCTGCCATCCCTGAGGCGATAGGATGACTCCTCGAACTCGCCCAGAAGCGGATCTCCTCCGTCCAGATTTTGATGGGTTGGAATCCATAGATCAGCCGATGGTGTAAAGGCCGGAGCAAGTCTTTCCTCACAGTAACCGAGCATGTCTTTAATCAAAGCTGAGCGGATTTTGTAGTGCTACCCTATCGGCAAATGATTTCATCTTTCCCTGAAGCATATCAGGTTTGACTGCTCCTGGCTCACTTCTTGCTGCTTACCCTCCCAAGCAAACGATTAAGTTGCGTCTTCACTCAAAGAACTTGAGTGGTGTGTATGGGGCGATCGCTGAAGAATGAAGTCTATACCAAGTGGGCAGCAAGCTCACCAATCTAAAAGGAGAACAGGATGAGCAGCAATCCCGTAAACAGTCAAAACATGAAACTCGAAGTTCTGGTGATACCCGTCTCCGATGTCGATCAAGCCAAGGACTTCTACAAAACATTGGGATGGCGGTTGGATGCCGACTTCGTTACTAGTGAAGACTTCCGGGTAGTGCAGTTTACCCCTCCTGGATCGGAAGCTTCAATCATCTTTGGTAAAGGAGTGACGTTAGCCGCGCCGGGTTCAGTTCAGGGTCTGTACCTCATCGTTTATGACATTGAGGCAGCTCGTGCAGAACTGGTCGATCGAGGTGTTGAGGTGAGTGAAGTGTTTCACGACATCGGCGGGATCTTCCACCACGCCGGAACCGAGGGACGGTTACTGGGTCCCGATCCGAAACGTCGCGACTATGCCTCCTTTGCCTCGTTCAGTGATTCAGATGGTAATGGTTGGGTGCTCCAGGAAGTGAAGACACGGGCACCCGGACGGTGATTTCTCTAAATCATTGATTCACTGCACAACGTTTGTACACATACATAAAGGAGCAAGAGCGTGAGCAACTTAACCAATCAGACCACACTTGTAACTGGAGCATCCACCGGAATTGGTGCCGTCTATGCCGATCGCTTCGCAAAACGTGGTTACGATCTCGTGTTAGTAGCGCGCGATCGCACTCGTATGGAGGCTCTAGCCGAACAACTGCACCGGGAAACCGGAGTATCAGTTGACATTCTTCAGGCAGATCTCACCCATGCAGATGAACTTGCCCAAGTGGAAGAACGGCTACGCACCGATACACGCATCAGCATCCTGATCAACAACGCAGGTGCTAGCATTGCCGGCAGTTTCGTTGACCAAAGCCCAGATGAAATGGCTAAAATCATTAGCCTCAATACCACAGTGTTAACGCGGCTTGCCAGTGCCGTTGCCCCACGATTCGTTAAGGCTGGCAATGGCGCGATTATCAACATCAGTTCGGCAGTCGGGTTAGTACCGGAATTTGGTTTGACCGTCTATGGCGCTACCAAAGCCTTTGTCCTCTTCTTCACCCAGGGTCTTCACCTTGAGCTTGGACCTCAAGGGGTCTATGTTCAGGTTGTGCTGCCAGCAGCGACACGGACGGAAGTTTGGGAGCGTTCAGGATGGGATATGAATGCGCTACCGCCTTTGATGGAAGTGGATGAACTGGTGGATGCTGCCCTAGTTGGCTTTGATCGCCGCGAAACGATCACCATTCCATCACTGCCCGATGTAGAGCAGTGGAATACCTTTGATGCTGCTCGGCAGAGCATGATTCCAAACTTCAACCAGGTACACGCCGCTGACCGCTATCACCTCGCGACCTCCGAGCAGAGCTAGCTTTCCGGTGTGCGATCGCCACATTACTTTCCCCCTAATCACTTGCGTATTCGCCGCGATCCAGTTGAGAACAATGTCTCGTTTCTCGACGATCTTGAACTAGCACATCGAAGTGATTGGAATACTAAGTTGGAGCAGCAATCCGGCGATCGCTCTATCTGAGTCCCCTCATCACAGGTCAGGAAAAGTGATGAAGCCATCCCATATCCCATCTTCCCTTTGTCATCCAATTGGCACGACTAAAACATTGAGAGCCAAAGCACCTAATTGTCGGTGTACAAGAGGATAACATGCAACGCAAAACATTCAAAACGTCTGATGGGACTCGATTGAGCTACATCAGTGCAGGCAAAGGACAACCGATCGTGATGATTCCCGGTTGGTCACAGTCAGCGGAACAATTCAAATATCAAATTCCCGTTTTTGCCGAACGTTACTCTGTGATCGCAATCGATCCACGAGGACACGGTGAGTCAGAAAAAGTGACGTTTGGTTATCGTATCGCTCGCTTGGCTCAAGATATTCATGAATTAATCAGTGCTTTGCAACTTAAAAACACACACCTATTCGGTCACTCAATGGGGTGTTCCCTAATCTGGAGCTATCTCGATCTGTTTGGATTCAATGAAATTGATCGATTAGTGTTCGTTGATCAATCTCCGTTGGTCGTTTCAAGATCACATTGGAATGCTCAAGAAATAGCAGAGTCCGGGGCAGTATTTACTGCTGAACAGCTCAATGCCTCCGTACAGGCGCTAGAGAGTTGTGAAGCATCAGAATTTACCCGCAACCTTCTGGCGTCAATGGTTACACCAACGATGTCGAAAGATCAATTTGAGTGGATTGTCGAGTGCAATCAACGCTTGCCACGGGCGATCGCAGCAACCCTGCTATACAACCATGCTCATATGGACTGGCGCGATCAAATTGTCAGGATTCGTCAGCCAACTCTGATTGTGAGCGGCAGAAAAAGTATTATTCCGTGGCGATCGCAAGCCTGGATTCATCAAAGCATTCCGAACTCTGAATTGGAAATCTTTGAAGAGACAGAAGGTGGTGGACATTTCATGTTCATCGAAAATCCGGAAAAGTTTAACCGACAAGTTTTGCAGTTCTTATCCCGACAAAACTAATCCATCCAGGGAGGATGATCATGGAAAACTTCTTGAAGAGCCTTGCCGTTTCACCCAGCGAAGGCAGAGTACTCCAGGTACAGCCGGGGGAGACACATATTTTGAAAGCGGTTAGCGCTGATACAGACGGTGCCTACACGTTAATTGAAGTCATTGTTGAACCGCAAGTGGGACCACCCATGCATCTGCATCGGCGCGAAGCCGAAGCGTTTTACGTGTTGGAGGGAACCTTTGCCTTTCAAGTTGGCGATCGTGCTTTGAGGGGAACCGCAGGTTGGTTTATGACCATTCCCAAAGGCATTCCGCATTCTTTCAAAAACATCGGCACTACATCCGCGAGAATGCTCCTCCTCTTCGTCCCCGCAGGCATCGAGAACTTTTTCGAGGATTTGTCCAAGCTCAATGCCACAGGCACATTAGACATTGATCACATTGTCGCGGTCTCTAAGAAGCAGGGAATAGAGATACTGCCCCCACCGTCAGAGGGTTGATGCTGATCTCGCAACGGATAATCCTAACCTCGTTTCACGAATTTTGGCAACGGCTCAACACGAACGTTTTCAGTTTCTCAACGGTTCTGCCCATCGTGGCACGGCTAACGCTCAGTTGAGTTTTTTGATAGAACGAGGAGCACAATTCGGGGTTTGAGTAGCAATCGATAGGCGTTCGTGTAGCAAGCGTCCAAAAAACAACGTTAAGCTTGAAACTCTTACTCTGCAAAAGCTCACTTGCCCATAAATGATTAATGAGTATTTTAAGCTGGGTACGGTTTTATCAGCCCTCTAACCGATGAAGTCTCTTAAACTTACCCATAAATAGACAAAAATGCAGAAGTATTGCCATTAGCGTTGTTTTTTTGGTCAGTTGCTGATACTGTTGGCGAACTTCACAATTGACAGCCTCTGGTGAGCAGCGCAGGGGAATGAAACAAGCAAGCACTTCACGCTCCAAAAAATCCTTATCCAAGTAATACACGGGTAAAATCGAATTTCCATGTATTACGTGGAAGGAGCCAGTATAAATTTGGAGTTTATTCGAGTTAACAACCAAGGAAATCTTCAAGTGATAGCAAGTGCGGCAAATCTTGATGTTCGTGTCTTGGCATGAGGCATACCTTGCAACCAAGCGACCATCCGCACCACATTAATCGCTGTTGCTGTGAGCAGGTGCTGTAATTGGACTTTAGCTAAACCCGTATAGCGAGCCTTTCGTAATCCAAACCCCCTAACGCCTTGGGAAATTGTGCCCTCAACTCCCGCCCTTGTGTTGTAGATTTTTTTCCACTCGTCCGTTTCTTGTTGAACTCTAATAGATTGAAGCAGTTCATGCTCTCTTTTGGGGCGTAAAGTCAGTCTTCTCGGTTCAGAATCTGAGCGAGTACATAGAGAACGACTGGGACAAAGTCGGCACGTCCGTCGAGGAAACCCCACACGAATGACCTGATTACCCCACTTGTCTTGATAAGGAGTCCACTTTTTCAGACTCTTTTTACCCATTGGACAGGTAACGCGCAAGGTATTCCAATTCACCTTGAACTGGCTAATATCGTAGCCACCTGGAATCTGAGAGTGCCAACTAACATTGGGACGTACTGGACCGACCACTGCCACCCCATACTGCTTGCGGCTGGTTACAAGTAAAGTGGCATCAACATAACCCGCATCAACAATATGCTCGTTCGGGAGCAAGGCAATGGAAGCCAAAGACTCATGAATCGGTTCGGTCTGGTCTACATCGCTGATGTGTGCTTGAGTGGTCTCCACATTAGTAATCAAATGAACTTCATCTCGATCACAAGTTTCAGTAATATGGACTTTGTATCCAGTCCAGGTGACAGAACGCTTGTTGCCGTAGCGAGCATCTCTGTCATAAGGCGAATCCATCCGACTCCCAGTTGGTGGTAAATCAGTCGCAGCCCGCAAGCGCACCCGGTCATTCTCAACATAGTATTGATGAATCCAGGTCACTCGCAGGATTTCCACCGCTGGAATCTGACGCAGATAGGTAACACTAGGAGTCTCCCACAGAGCTTTCAGTAACTGCATCCCATCCGTCCCGATGGTTTCAGCATACTTGGTTCGGGCAGGAATTCCTTTGGGCAAGCGATACTCATCGACAGCCCGACTATATCGCTCAAACCACTCCGGGGGAACCCAGGAGCGTAACCATTCTGGGGCAACCGTAGCAATGGCATTGAGCGCAGCCCGAGGCGTTTCCCCATTGCCTTCGAGTCGATTCAAGGTACGAATCGCTGCCTCTACATGAGTTGAATCAGTTCGCTGCTTACCCCTCTCCTTTAACCACCCACGCTCTTTGAATTGTTCTAGGAGAAGGTCTAAAAGTTGTTGTTCCACCCCACCTTTCATCAGTCGAGTTCTAAATTCACACAGCACAGTGAAGTCAAAACCAGGGTCAGTTAACTCTAACGATAAAGCATATTTCCCGTCGATACGGCTGCGAACCGCCTCGGCGGCTTGTCGGTCTGATAAGCCTTCGATAAATTGCATCACACAAACTAATGCCAATCGCCAAGGACAGATAGCAGGTTGACCATCCGTAGGGAACACAGTGGCAAAGTCCCAGTCACTATAGAGTGTCCCAATTTCATCCCGCATCGTTAGATATAAGTTGCCTTTGGGAAAAGCGGCTTGAGCAACTTGGCGGGTTGTGAGGGGAACTGGCTTGATGCAACACGGATGTAGAGACATTGCTGCCCTCCAGGGACAAAACTTGGGAAGAGGTATGGAAGCTATTGTCAGCATAGCCTTATCCATGTATTACACGGAAAACTGAGCTAAGGTTAAACCATGTATCACATGGAAGGCTCCAGTTGTGAAGCGAGACATTCAGGGAAAGTTTACGCTCAAAAATGATGACTATCGTCAAGTTCGGACGCTCAGACTCACGGATGCCACATGGATTGCGTTAGGCATGGCAG
>DATNPS010000389.1:0-4273 GCA_036703095.1 Crinalium sp.
TGCACAGCGGCTGATCAGCGAACGACAGTATGATCTGCTGATTTTGGATTGGATGTTGCCGAAGGTTAGCGGTGTGCAGCTTTGCCAGCAGTATCGTCAGGCCGGAAAAAATTCTCCTGTTCTGTTTCTGACCGCCAAAGATACCATTCACGACAAAATTATGGGATTGGATGTGGGTGCAGATGATTATCTGGTCAAACCCGTCAACGTGATGGAACTGCTCGCACGCGTGCGAGCACTGGGACGGCGATCGCCCCTCTGGCAAGGTGATATCCTTACCCTGGACGACCTAGAACTGCACTTGACGACGCTGACTGTAAAGCGACAGGAACACGAAATTCAGCTTTCAGGGCGGGAATTTCAACTGATGGAATATTTGATGCGGCACCCCCGTCAGGTCTTGTCGCGTGACCAGATTGAACACGCTTTGTGGGAATGGGATATGGAACCTGAAAGTAAAGCCGTGACGATTCTGGTGCATCGATTGCGACAGCGATTACAGACGGTTGGTGCAGAAGATTGGCTGCAAACGGTGTATGGAATGGGGTATTGTTTGAGCATTCCGGAGCAACAGTCGCACGTTGGGCATGTTTAACCGCAGCCGCCGCAATTTAGCCACCTGGTTTACCCTCTCGATGGGGAGCATTCTGGTAATATTTGCCGGAATTTTGTATATTCGCGAAGCTCGCGATCGCCTGCATACTTTCGACCAAACCCTCTACAACACCAGCCGCATTATGGCCGCAGGGGTAGAGAATTACGTGTATCAGGGGCAGCAGCGCACCGATTTAGAGAATGTTCCAGTTCTGGGCAGCGATGCCCTACCCCTCAGTACCGATTTATTTTTTGCGCGTTGGTATACCTCTGACAAACGCTTGCTTCAGTTTATTGGAGATATTCCTGCGGCTCGATTAAGCACCACGCCTGGATTTCAAACTTTAACGGTACAGCATCCGCCAGCGTCTAACCCCGTTCGATTGCGGCAACTGACATTGCCCGTTTATCAAAATGAAACGCTAATTGGCTATCTTCAGATTGCAGCATCGCTCGCTCCGGTCGAAGACCTGTTACGACGTCTCCGGTTGTTTTTAGGGATTGGGGTTCCCCTGACTTTGGGGGCGATCGCCCTCGCAGGTTGGGTTTTGGGCGGTAAAGCAATGCAGCCCATTCGTCAATCATACGGCCAGCTTCAGCAGTTTACGGCCGATGCATCGCATGAGTTACGTGCTCCTCTGGCTGGTATTTTGAGCCATGCTCAGGTGGGACTGATGGAGCCTGTTGATCCTCAAGAACAGCACCAGCGGTTAACAATCATCGCGCAGGTGGCTGAATCTATGAGTTTACTGGTCAGCCAACTCTTGTTTTTGGCACGTCATGATGGCAAACTATCGCCGGATATGCTGCAATCTGTGGATTTGGTGCCGATGCTGCAACGATTAGCGAATGATTACGCTCTTCAAGCCGATCAAAAACAGCAGACGTTAATCAGCGATGTACCGCAAGTTTCCCTGGTTGTCAGAGCCGAATCCGATTTACTGAAACAGGCGATCGCAAATCTCCTGAGCAATGCGCTGCGCTACACTCCTGACGGTGGCACGATTGAACTGCGGCTGGTTCACCTGAATCGATGGGCAATCATTCAAGTCAAAGATAGCGGCATCGGGATTGATGCCGACAGCTTACCCCACATTTTCGATCGCTTTTACTGTGTCGATCCGGTGCGATCGCGCCAAACGGGAGGGTTTGGATTAGGGTTGGCGATCGCCCGTCAAATTGTAGACGCGCATGGTGGAAAAATGAGCGTTGAAAGCATTCCCGGTCAGGGTTCTAGCTTTGAGATTAAATTGCCCTTGTTATCCAACGTTCACAAATAGGTGGCAAACAGGGGATGCGGGGCTGCGCTTCCAGCCAGAGGTTCCACCCATGCACCCGTTCAAATTGAAACCTTCTTGTTACTTTTGTCCTGCAAGCTAGAGAGAAAGCATCACCTATTCTAGTTTGGAGGTTCATAATGAAACTTGGATTTGCACCCGTCCTGGCGATCGCAGCCGCATTCGCAACGCCCGTGATCGCGATCGCCCAAACCAGCATTGCCGATTTACAGCGAGCCAATAGCGTGACGATCTCCGGAGACGTTGTGCGCGTGCAGGGGGATGATTTCATCCTGAATGACGGAACCGGACAGATTTTAGTAGAAGCGGAGTCTCGCCCGATTCGTCAGGCGAATCTCAATCCTGGCGATCGCGTTACCGTCTCAGGCAAATACGACGATGACAATAGCTTTGAAGCATTGAGCCTGACTCCCACCAGTGGCGAGGTTATTTACGTGTTTGACGATTAGGTTAAAGCGTATTGTCTCTAGCACTGTCTTTAATCGGGAACTTTTTATGTCTCTGGCACTCTTCTTGCAAGCTAACGGAATTGATGGGCGATCGCTAAAAGGTGCGCACTTAATTGGTGCTCAGTTGAACCAAATGAACTTAAGCAGAATAGATCTGTCTTGTGTTGATCTGAGTGGAGCCGAACTCAGTGGAGCCGATCTCAGCCATGCCAATTTATGTGGCGCGTATCTGCGGGAAGCTAATTTAGATCACGCAAATTTAACTGGCGCAAATCTGAGTTGTGCCGATTTAACCGACGCTACGTTATCCAACGCGTGTTTGCGAGAAGCGAACTTGCAAGGAACGTACTTAACGCGTACCAATGCGGAAGGCGCAGATTTAACAAACGCTCAACTGAATCACGCATTTCTCTGGAAATGCAACTTGAGCGACGCCAATTTGTCTCACGCGGTATTTCAGGATGCTGAATTGAGACAGGTGACGTTAACGGACGCAAAAGTTGATTGACGTGAATTCGATGAACGGGCTTTTGGAAGTGTCGCGCGACACTTCCAAAAGCCCAATTTTGCGTGCGCCTCGCGCACGCAAAATTGGGCTATCGAATTCACGTAAGATTAGTGCGATCGCACCCGTTTACCCGATCCAATCTGCTCGTTGGGATGAAGAATGACCTGCTCACCAGCACTTAATCCGCTTTGAACTTCGACAGCAAAATCGCTGCGGTGATTGATTTGAAGCGATCGCTTCTGCGCCTGGCCATCCTGGACGATAAACACACACCAACCTGAATTGCAGCGGAATAATCCGCTCAACGGAACCTTCAGGGCATTCTGGCTCTGCCAGGTAATGATATTGGCTTCAATTCGATAGGCATCTCCTAATGACTTGGGCGGATCGACAAAATCACCGATGATGTTCACGCGCTGTTCTTCCACCCCTAAGGCAGACACTTTCGTAAAGGCGGCGGGTTCTACGCGTCGCACTTTAGCTCGTAGCGGTTGGGCATTGGCCTGTTCGATCAGGATGGGATCTCCGGGATTAATCTGTTCGGCATCGCTGGAAAGCACATCGATCACGAGTTCCAGTTTGGAGGTATCGCCCAATTCAAGTAATGGAGCACCTTCGGTGACAAATTGGGCGCTTTGTTGAACGACGCGCAGCACTTGCCCCGTAACGGGCGATCGAATGTCGGTGCGGTTAGCGTCGTCGCGCAGTTTGGCGAGTTCGGCTTCGGTGCTGGCAATGCGAGCGTCATAAACGGCGAGCAGATAGTCTGGATCGGTTTGTTCACGCTGCAAGACCGCCAGCGCGGCTCTGGCCACATTAACCTCAGAGGCCGCGACTTGAGCCTCTAGCTGAGCCGCTTCCAGTTCCTTAGCACGCGTGGTGGCATTTAACTCAGCCGTTTCTCGGGCCTGACGAGAGATGGCTCCGGTGGCGGCGAGTTGTTCTGCCCGATCGCGATCGCGTTGTGCCTGCACTAAATCCGCCTGTTCCTGCGCCATTCTAGCTTCGGCTTGTTGTTGATTTGTGATCGCTTCCTGGATGCGTGCCGTGGCCTGAGCCAACGTTTCAGTTTTGGGCCGTTGAGTGGCAACGCCTGCGCGTTGGGCTTGCCATTCTGCTAGTTGGCCCAGGGCTTCCTGAACGGCAGTGGTGAGGGGCAGCGGTTCAATTTGGGCCACTCGCATTCCCACCTGTACGGTGTCGCCTTCGTTCAGCGTAATGCGCTCTAGATGACCGTTAACGGGGGCGGTGACAACGTAGCGATCGCGAACCCGCGTTTTACCCTCTGCATTCACCGTGACTTGCAGTGAACCGCGTTCAACCGTGCCCGTTTCTACCAAAATCGGTGCAGGTCGAAACGCCCAGACGACTAAACAGAGAGTCGTGATGGCGATCGCCAGGTAGAGCAGGTGTTTTGGCGAGGG
>DATNPS010000392.1:0-18239 GCA_036703095.1 Crinalium sp.
GCTCTGGCAGTTTCTCGACGAACAAACCGCTGCCCGTACCCGTGAGGCACAACTGACGTATGGCTAAAATTCTGATCCTGATTGGTGCCCATCTGTGTACAGCTCCCCGTCCGCAAAAGGAAGCCGATGCCCTGGCTCAGGCAGGACATCAGGTGATCGTGCGGGGCGTCTGGTTTGATCCGGTGCTGGCAGAACGCGATCGCCAACTAATGACGCATCGTCCCTGGATCTTCGAACCTGTCGTCGATTTTCGCCCTGATCGACTGGAACGATGGGGAATTCGCGTGCAGGCTCGGTTAGCCCGTGAAGCGTTCAAACGATGGCAGAATGTTTCACCTGCGCTGCTGGGATATGGAGCCAGAGCGATGCTGAAGGTGGCTCTGAAGGAACAGTCTGACTTAACGATTGTGCACTCGGAAGCGGGACTGTGGGTGGGCGATCGCCTCTTACGTAAAGGCTTGCAGGTGGGAGTCGATTTTGAAGACTGGTTTTCTCAAGATTTGCTGCCCGATGCTCAAGCTACCCGTCCGGTTGCTCAGATTAAGCAGCTAGAAGAACGATTAGCCATTGCCTGTACCTATTGCCTCACGACATCCCACGCCCTGGCCGATACCCTCGCACAGGTGTATCAAGCCCCTACGCCTACCGTTATTTACAACAGTTTTCCTCAATTCGACCAACCTGCCCTCACTCGTTCTGCACCATCTGCAAATTCAGTGCCATCGCTGCACTGGTTTTCGCAAACGATTGGTCGAGGACGCGGATTAGAAACGCTATTTCAAGCTTTGCCGCTATTGAAAACACCCGTCACTATTCATCTGCGAGGCAACTGTTCCGATCGCAATCGTCAGTGGCTAGAGTCGCTGGTATCCCCCGAATGGCGATCGCGTCTCTTCATTCACCCCACCGTTTCCAATGCTGAACTTCCAGCCTGTATTGCCGAACATGATATTGGCCTAGCCTTAGAAGAACCCGATCCCCCCAGTCGCAACCTCACCATCACGAACAAACTCTTTCAATACATGCAGGCAGGTCTTGCCGTCATCGCCACGGACACTGCCGGACAGCGCGAGATTCTCACTCAACATCCCGCAATGGGTCGCTTAGTCGCCTGTCGTGATCCAGTTGCGTTAGCTGCTGCGATTGATGATCTAGTCAATCAATCCGACGTTCTACAAACCGCCCAGAAAGCAGCGCTTCATGCGTTTCAAACCCAGTTCGGCTGGGAGAATCAGCGCGATCGCCTATTGCAAGCAGCAGATACAGCCCTTAAAAACGCAACATCCCATACCCTACACCCCACACCCCATACCTCACACCCATGAAAATCCTCATCACTGCCGATCCCGAACTCCCCGTTCCGCCCAAACTCTACGGCGGCATCGAACGCATTATTGACTTACTGGTACGTGGCTTACAGCAGCGAGGCCATACCGTTGCCTTGGTCGCGCATCGTGATTCGACCTGCCCTGCCGATCGCCTGTTTCCCTGGTCAGGATTGCGATCGCAAGCTACTCCCGACACGCTGTTTAACATTCGCGACCTGTGGTTTGCGGTGCAAGAGTTCCATCCCGATGTCGTTCACAGTTTTTCGCGTCTGCAATATCTGCTGCCGTTGATGCTGTCTCCACTGCCTAAGATCATGTCCTATCAGCGTCAGCCGACGTCGCAGGCGGTACAATGGGCCGCTAAACTTGCAGGATCATCTCTGACGTTTACCGGATGCAGTGAACACATTTGTCGGCAGGGACGAGCCGCTGGTGGCGTCTGGTATCCGATTCATAACTGCGTAGAACTGGGGAAATATACATTTCAACCCACCGTGGCAGATGATGCACCGCTGGTCTTTTTGAGCCGAATTGAGCGGATTAAGGGAACCCACAATGCGATCGCCGCTGCCCGTTCCATGAATCGTCGCTTGTTGATTGCTGGAAATCGCGTTGATTCTCCTGAAGGCCAGCAGTATTGGAATGACGAAATCGAACCTTATTTAGGTAAAGATGGCATTGAGTATGTGGGAGCCGTGAACGATCAGCAGAAGAACGAGTTGCTGGGTCAGGCGGCAGCCATGATTGTGCCGATTGAGTGGGATGAACCGTTTGGGATTGTGTTTGCAGAAGCGTTGGCCTGTGGAACACCCGTCATTTCCTGTCCACGCGGATCGCTACCGGAAATTGTGCGTCAGGGGGTTGATGGATTTCTGGTCAATTCAATCCAGGAAACCTGTGATGCGATCGCCAATCTTTCCACTATCAATCGGTATCAGTGTCGCCAGCGAGCAGAACAGCATTTTTCGGCAGATGCGATTGTGTTGCAGTACGAACAGCTTTATCAACAGCAAGTTGAACGCCTGCGTATACGCGATCGCAATCCTGCCAGCGTGAGAGTAGAAGCATAGGTTATTTACGCATGAGCAACTCTGGGAATGACAAGCATTCTCCTTCCGCCTTCTCCTCCTCTGACTCGCCCGACTCGACGGGTGCTGATCGTCAGTCCGCATTTTCCGCCGATTAATGCACCCGATCATCAGCGCATTCGAACCGCGTTGCCATACTTACAAGAATTTGGCTGGGAACCGCATATTCTGACGGTGTATCCTGACCATGTTCCTCATCCTCAAGATCCGTATCTGGAACAAACGCTGCCGTCGGATCTGCCCATCACTCGTACTACAGCGCTACCCGCTAAACTCACCAGCAAAGTTGGATTGGGGAATGTGGGCTGGCGCTGTTTGCCGTTTTTTAAGCAGATGGGCGATCGCCTCCTCGCTACTGGCAGCTTTGATTTAGTCTTTTTCTCAACCACCATCTTTCCAGTGATGACGCTGGGACCGCACTGGAAGCGAGCGTTTAACGTTCCCTACGTGCTGGATTTCCAAGATCCCTGGCGCAGTGACTATCATCGTTCGCGAGTATCGTGTCCACCGGGCGGACGGTTGAAATATGGCATCACGCAAGCCTTAGCGCGATGGTGTGAACCGATTGCCCTGAAGCAGGTGGATCATGTGATTAGCGTCTCGCCAGCTTATCCAGACACGCTGCGACAGCGATATTCCTGGCTGCGCGATGAGCAGTTTACGATTCTTCCGTTTGGTGCACCAGAGCAAGATTTTGCCGCACTGCCCAATCTCAAAATTCGGCAGTCCATTTTCAATCCAAATGACGGCAAACGCCATTGGGTGTATGTGGGTCGCGGTGGGGCGGATATGGCGATCGCCCTACGAGCCTTGTTTCTAGCGATTCGACAAGAGCGCGATCGCCATCCTGAACTATGGCGATCGGTACAGCTTCATTTTGTCGGTACCAGCTACGCGCCTCCTCCGCTTGCTGTGAAAACGATTGAACCGATCGCCGCAGAAATGGGCCTTGCAGATCTGGTGACAGAGCATCCCTATCGCATTCCTTACTTTGAAGCGCAGCAGCTTCTCGTCGAAAGTGATGCCATTCTTGTCGTCGGATCAGACGATCCAAGCTATACGGCGTCTAAAATTTATCCCTGCATTTTGTCGAATAAACCGATTCTCGGCATTTTGCATGAGCAAAGCTCAGCCGTTGATATTCTGCGTCGCTGTCAGGCTGGCGATGTCACAACGTTCAATCAAACGAGTTCGCAGCAGAAATTAGCGAATGCGTTACGCGAATCGCTGGACTACCTGATTCGCGTTCCCAGTCAGACTCAAGCGTCAACCAACTGGCAAGCCTTTCAACCCTACACCGCGTATGAAATGACTCGTCGGTTGTGTGATGTCTTTGCGAGGGTAGGGCAGACGACAGAGGGCAAACGGCAAAGTCGTAGAATGCGTTAGCGATCGCGTCATGCATCACCCATGTGGATCTGGTGCGTTAGGCGAAGCCTAACACACCCTACATCTGACTCCTGACTCCTGACTCCTGACTCCTGACTCCTGACTCCTGACTCCTGACTCCTGACTCCTTCCCCCTCCTATGCCTACTCCCCAATCTCGCAACCTCACCACCACATTCTGGATCGGTATGGCCTTTCTGGTTGCAGCCAATTTTCGTGGATTGCGATCGGTCGCCGGAGAAACGGCATTGGGTGCGATTCTGATTGGCATTGCCTGCATGTATCCCCTGTATCTTTGGTGTGCTGGCAAGGTGAAGGGAATGCCCGTTTTCCCTTTTTTTGCGCTGACGTATCTCTGGACATTTGCGCTGCCGCTGCTAAGCGAAAATCCAAACGTCTTAATGTATTCTCCGCAGGCTCATTTGTATGCCAGTCTAACCGCCGTTCTATTTTTGTGTTCCGGTACGTTTGTCTGGATGCAATTTGTTAAATCACCGAAACCTGTTACCAGTAGCTATCGCGCATTGCCTACCACGAAAGCTGAGAACTTTTTTCTCGGTGTTTTAGCGGCTGGTGTGTTGCTCAACATGTATTTCATTGGCGGTTGGTTTAGCATGAATGGCGGACTGTTTGCGCTCATTCGCGGCATTATCTTTGGCTTAAGCCTGCTGGGAATTTTTGTGTTGGCCTATCGCTGTGGCGCAGGTCAAATGACTCCATTCAAGTCCAAACTACTCTTTGTATTACTCAGTTCATATATTCTCACCAGTGCTGCAACGTTAATCTTAAAAACAGCGCTTACTGTCTTTTTGCTCTCTGTTGTCGCTTACACCGTTGGTGGACGAAAGCTACCTGTTTTACCTCTGCTATTAGGATTAATCTGTTTGCTGCCGTTGCATTATGGAAAACATCCCATGCGCCACAAATATTGGGGTGAAACGACGCATTATGTTCAACCGTGGGAGTATCCGGCCTGGTTTCAGGAGTGGGTGAGTTATTCAGAAGAAGAACTAACGTATAAACAAAAACGATACGATCCGCCTAAAGAAAAGAAGGAATCGTTTGTAGAGCGATCGAGCATTATTCACATGCTGATGATGGCGCAGGCTAAAATCCCCAAACTCTATCCCTACATGGGTGGAGCAACCTATGCCATTATTCCTCAGCTCTTTATGCCGCGATTCTTAAACCCCAACAAGATTCGTAGTCATGAAGGAACACACATGTTGAATATTCATATTCATCGCCAAACCTATCAAGACACGCTAAAAACAACGATTGCCTGGGGGTTATTACCAGAAGCCTATGCCAACTTTGGCGTGATTGGATGCGGATTTGTTGGCATGTTTTTTGGCTTCTTTTATGGCTACATCACCTGTTTGGGAATTGGGGTTCCTACGTTTTCAGTGCGATCGCTCTTTGGGGTTCTTGTCCTCAGTCTGGCTCTCGCCTCTACGGAATGGACGGCAGGAGTGTATGTTGCAACGCTATTCCAATCTTCGGTACCGCTGATTGGAATGCGATTTGTATTTATGCGGATTTACCGACCCTCTAAACGATTGAAAACTGGTGTTGCTCTAACTCCTAAAGAACGAGCATTGTTAATTGAATATCTCAGTGAACAACTGTCGTAACACCACCGTTTCGGTGGTTACTCAACCGTTAAGATAACGGTGTTGCTTAATTATGAATAAATTAGCGATTATTATTTCACATCCGATTCAGTATTATGTTCCGTGGTTTCGTCATTTAGCGACTGATCCAGATTTATCGATTCGCGTATTTTATCTCTGGAATTTTGGTGTGACAGAGCAGATCGATCCCGGATTTCAACAGACGATTCAATGGGATATTCCGCTACTGGATGGATATGATCACGAATTTGTTTTGAATGTAAGTTCTGATCCCGGTACGCATCACATCTGGGGATTAGACAATCCGACCTTACAGGAACAGGTGCGTGAGTATGCGCCAGATGCCGTGCTGCTAATGAATTACAACTATATCAGCACTTACCAATTTCTCTGGCAATGGACTCAGACCCCTCTGTTGTTTCGCGGCGATTCTCACTGTTTAATGCAACCGCGCGGATTGAAAGCCTGGTTGCGAAAACAGTGGATTTCTGCGGTCTATCAGCGTCTATCGGCCTGTTTGTATGTGGGACAGGCGAATTACAACTATTTCCGTCATCACGGCGTACCGGAAGATAGGCTATTTTTTGCACCCCATGCGATCGAAAACGATCGCTTCATGACGCAAAGCACAACTGCTACACAACAGGCGCAACTCTGGAAAGATGAACTTGGCATTCCCGCAAATCATGCGGTGATTGTGTTTGCCGGAAAATTTATTTCTAAAAAACGTCCGCTGGATTTGCTACAAGCATTCATTCAGGCGGATCTAGCCAATACGTCACTGCTGCTGGTCGGAGGTGGGTCGTTAGAATCTGAACTGCGCGAACAGGCGATCGCCCATTCCCATATCCACTTTGCCCCGTTTCAAAACCAGAGCATGATGCCCCGCACGTATGCGATCGCGGATCTGGTTGTTTTACCCAGCTATGGCCCTAGCGAAACCTGGGGATTGGCCATCAATGAGGCGATGTGCTTGGGTAAACCTGTGATTGTGAGTGATCATGTGGGATGTGGTGCGGATCTGGTGCAGTCCGAACGGAATGGCCTAATTTTTCCGGCGGGAGATGTGTCTAAGCTGGCGGATGCGTTGAAGCACGCGATGAGCGATCGCCAGCGGTTAAAGCAGTGGGGAGTAGAGAGTCGTCGAATTATCTCACACTACAGCTATGAGCGCACGACGCATGGCTTAAAAAATGCTCTGCACTGTGTTCAAACCAAAATGTCCTGTTTAGAAGTCGGACTTCTTTAAGAAGTCCGACTTCTTGAAATGTTATACATCACGTTGAACATCAGAGTGAACGCGATCGCCAACGCCCAGTTGACAGACTAAAACTATCTCTATCATTCACGTTCACCATGATTGCGCTCACCGTTCTGCTCGTTTCGTTGTTTACGGTTTTGGGCATTACACCGCTGGTTCGTCATTTGGGGCTTAAGTTTAAGCTTGTCGATAACCCAAACGAACGTAAAATTCATCGCCAACCGATTGTTAGAGTTGGTGGTATCGCGATTTGCTTAGGTACAACGGCGGCTGCCGCTGTCGCATGGCATCTGAGCGAAAATATCTTGCCTGCTACTGAAATGGTTGCCGCCATCACCATTTTGTTAGGTGGCGTTTGCTTTTTTGCAATTGGTTTAGCTGACGATGTTTTGAATTTGCATCCTCTGTCACGCCTGGCGTTACAGGGGGCTGTGATTACGATTGCTTGGGTGCTGGGTCTTCGCATCGAGTTTTTACCGATTCCCTTTGTGGGGGTTGTGTCCATCGGCTTATTGAGTTTACCTATTACGTTTCTGTGGATGGCGGGTGTCGCGAATGCGATCAACTGGTTAGACGGCATGGATGGGTTGGCGGCAGGCGTATCCACTGTTGGGGCACTGGTATTTGCAGTAGTTAGCCTACAGGCATCTCATCCTGGAATTGCGCTGGTGGCGATCGCTCTGGCGGGCGCAACGTTTGGGTTTCTGCGCTACAACGCGAATCCAGCTCGAATTTTTATGGGCGACGGTGGATCATACTTTATTGGATTTATCCTGGCCGGAGTTGGGGCAGCAGGGCTAATGGGCGAAGTTGATTTCTCATCACAAGCCATGCCTTACATTGTTTTGGCCGTTCCCATTCTCGACATGATCTTTGTCATTCTATCGAGATTATTGGATCAGACCTCGCCCTTCTTTCCTGATCAGCGTCATTTACACCATCGTTTATTGAAGCTAGGTGCATCGCGTCAAACGACCGTCTGGATGATTTATGGATTGATGGTCTGGTCTGGAGCAGGAGCGATTATGTTGCCTTTTACTCCGCTCGGATGGCTGAGCGTGTTGATTACCTTCATTACTCTAGGCAGCACGAATCCTTATTTGTGGAAGCAGATCGTTCAACTGATGACGCGACCTTTTTTACTGCGTCGATTGATTATTCAACCCTCTAATCCTACGGCTCAAGATGGACTCAGCGATTAAGTATTCCGCTTCATCTCAATCCAGTCATGCTGCTTCTAACGTCTCTACGATGCCACGCACGGTTCATCTCTGGACACCTGGATTATTTGATTTCAAAGGCGGTATTCAGGTTTACTCTGGGTTTCTGCTGGAAGCGCTGCAAAATAGCGTTCCTCAAACTCACTATGATGTATTTTCACTGCACGATCGCCCTCCTACATCCTCTTCGAATACTCAAGCCCATCTACTCAATTCTCGTTCTTCTGTATCTAAAAACGTTCAACTCCACTACTCTGGATTTTTTCCACGTTCCGTCCGCATACCCTGTTTCGCCTCTCAGGTTTTCAGTGCTGGACTCTGGCATCGGCCTGATTTGGTGATTGCTACCCATCTGAATTTCACGATCGCCGCTCACCAGCTCAAGCAACTGACTGGAATTCCCTATTGGACTGTGGCACACGGGTTTGAAGCGTGGGATATTCAACGTCCGGCGTTACAAAAGGCCCTCGCCAATGCTGATCGCATTCTAGCGGTGAGTCACTATACGCGCGATCGCCTGCTGCAAGAACAGTCTCTTGATCCGGCGAAAGTTGATGTGTTGTCTAATACATTTGATGCTCAGCGGTTTCGTGTTGCGGCAAAACCTGAGCAGCTATTGCAACAGTATGGATTAACAGCGGATCAGCCGATTATTCTAACGGTGAATCGGTTGGCGGCAGGTGAATCCTTTCACAGCTACGACCAAATCCTCGCCGCCCTTCCCACGATTCGTCAAGCGTGTCCTACTGCGCATTACATGATTGTCGGGAAGGGTGACGATCGCCTTCGATTAGAACAGTACATCGCTGAACATCAGCTTCAGGACTGTGTGACGCTGGCAGGCTTTATTTCGGATGAAGAACTGCCCGATTACTATAACTTGTGCGATGTCTTCGCAATGCCCAGCAAGCTAGAAGGATTTGGCATTGTTTATCTGGAGGCAATGGCCTCCGGTAAACCTGTGGTGGGAGGTTACGATGGCGCGATGGACGCGCTACAGGGTGGCCAGTTGGGTGCGTTAGTCAATCCCGATGATGTGAATGCGATCGCCCAAACGCTGATTCAAATTCTGCAAGGCACTCATCCCAATCCGCTGTTATATCAACCGCTAGCGCTGCGAGAAGCGGCCATCCAAGCCTTTGGGTTCGATCGCTTTCAGCAAAACGTATTTAACTTACTGGAGCAGTTTTCGACACCATGAAAGTTCTTCACGTTATTCCATCCATTTCTCCGGTACGCGGTGGGCCAAGCCAGGCTATCCTGGAAATGGTCAACGCATTGCGATTACACGGTGTTGAGGCCGAAATCGTCACGACCAATGATCATGGGGATGGTCTGTTAGACCTGCCGCTCAAGCGTCGGATTTCGTATCCAGTGTATGTGTCTCAACCGATGGGAGCTACCGTTCCGGTGCGGCTTTTTCCTCGCTTTTCGCCGGATGTGAATGCGGTTCGCGAATATGCATTTTCTAGCGATTTAACGCAATGGCTCTGGCATAACGTGAAGAAGTATGATCTGATTCACATTCACGCTATTTTTTCGTATCCCTCCACGGTCGCGATGGCGATCGCCCGCTATCATCGTGTCCCTTACATTGTGCGCCCCCTTGGGCAGTTGTGTCAGTGGTCATTGAAACAGGGCGCGATGAAGAAACAGCTTTATCTGAATTTGATTGAACGAGCGAACATTCAATCGGCGCAAGCGCTTCATTTCACATCTGTTCAGGAACAAGAGGAAGCGTCTCAACTGGGGTTGACGGCTCCGGGATTTGTGATGCCGCATGGTCTATCTTATACACTACCGTTGCCGGATGCTTCGCAACAGCTAAGGCAGCGGTTGAATATTCCGGCTAATGAACCGATCATTTTATTCCTATCGCGATTGCACCCTAAAAAGGGATTGGAGCCGTTAATCAAGGCACTGCAAACCGTTAAGTCGCATCCATTTACCTTCGTCATTGCCGGAAGCGGTAGCCCAGAGTACGAAACGGCGATCGCGCAACACTTAATGGATGCTGGTCTAGAACGTCGAACACATTGGCTGGGATTTGTCAGTGGCGAGCTAAAACAACTGTTGCTACAGGGGTCTGATTTGTTTGCTTTAACATCCCATTCGGAAAATTTTGGGATTGCGGCGCTTGAAGCGATGGCGAGCGGACTGCCTGTCTTGCTATCGTCTGGAGTAGCGCTTTCATCACTGGTGCAGCAACATCGTTTGGGTTGGATTACCACTCAGGAACCGCCAGCGATCGCAACGATACTTCAACAGTTTCTAAACTCTCCAGCCCTGGCGAAGGAGATGGGCGATCGCGCTCGTCGGATTGTGCAGCAGCAGTATTCCTGGAATCACATTGCCGCTAAATTGACTGAACATTACAGTAGTGTAGTGCAGCCGCGCTCGAATTCGCAAAGTACTTCAACTTCCTCCGTTGCCGCATTTGAAGGCATTCGGCTCTTAAACTGATCGCTGCCCCTCTGAATTGCTGTAGGAGTTTGGCATTGCCAAACCCCTACGAAACGTTGATGTGTCTACAAAACGGCTTGAAACGGAATAATTCACCATGCTTGAACAAATTACTCCCTTAATTCTTACCTTTAACGAAGCGGCAAACATCGATCGCACACTGAAACAACTGGTATGGGCAAATCGGATTGTCGTAATTGATAGCTATAGCACTGACGAAACGCTGGATATTTTGAAGCAATATCCACAAGTGGACGTGTTTCAGCGATCGTTTGATGCCCACGCTCAACAGTGGAATTATGGATTAGATCAAGTTCAAACGGAATGGGTTTTGTCACTGGATGCAGATTATTGTTTGAGTGATGAGCTGATTGCCGAGATCGCTAAATGTCCTAAAACGGTTGATATCGATAGCTACTTCATTCCATTCAAATATTGTGTCTTTGGAAAGCCGCTGCGAGGAACATTATTACCTCCGCGTGAAGCACTATTTCGCAAATCTAAAGCGCATTACATAGACGATGGACATACACAGCTATTACGAGTCAATGGACAATCGAGTGCGCTTGCAATGCCCATTCATCACGACGATCGCAAGTCGTTAGGTCGCTGGCTGTGGGCACAAGATCGATACGCGATTTTAGAAGCTCAAAAGTTACTGAGTACCCGAACTGAAGATCTGAGTGTGGGCGATCGCTTACGCCGTTACAAAGTCATTGCACCCTTTGTCATCCTGATTTATTGCTTAATCGTGCGTCAAGGCATTTTGGATGGCGCGTCAGGTTGGTATTACGCCTTTCAGCGTGTGTTAGCAGAAATCTTACTCTCTATTCGGCTGCTAGAAGCGGAAGCATCAAAGAATTAATCCAACATTTCTAAGCTTTATTACCAATCTGGCTGGCGATCGCTGAAGTGGATGAAGCTAGTGGCTAAGGCGTTGTCAGGTTAACAAAGATAGCCCAATCGATGAGTGAACAACTGTACCAGACTATGTTTTGGGTCTTCCTGAAGCGCTTGTTGCAAACCCTGCACAGCAGTAGCGCGATCAGTCTACATTACCCTTGATGAAAATCTCACATCAAGAATTGTTTGGGAGCCAAAATTAATTCTTAAATGATTTTTTCCATCCCAACATGTCAAATATTTTCTGATATTGATCCTTATCTAATCTTGCCTTAATTTCGGGAGCCGCAATGCCAAAGTGATGACCTTGAATATATTCGACTCCAAGGTCAACCACTAATTCATGTAACGAGAAATTACTATACTCGTCGAAACCTTCAACAATTGCTAAGTAGTTGAAGTCAAATTTCAAACCCACAAGATATTCTATGATACTCATCCCTAATCTTTTGTCGAAATGAAGAATATCTCGATCAACTTTTACAAATGTGGGATCGACATACTCTAATCTGGAGATGGCAGCATTACCGACTCCAAAATCATCGACAGCAAAACTTATATCATAGTTCTTTCGATATTTTCTCGCTATGGCTTTGAAACTGTCTAGCCCTTTGTTTGTATCGTTGATGATAGCTGGAAGAAGAGTTTTTTCGGAAATTTCAAGGATAAGCTTTTTGCCTGATATCAGCTTCTTTTTGTTCAATAAGTCATCCAGTAAATCATCATATTTGCTGCGAAGTATGCTTGAAGGATAAACATTGACCGAAAGCCATTTTTTTTCATCATATCTTAATGTTCTTGCTCTCTCGGCAGCACCTTTATAAGTGTCAAGTGCATTCTCCAGAATATAAAGATCTAGTTCTGTTTGGAAACGTACTCCCCACATTTCGACTGTTTGAAATAAATAAGTGGGAGCACGACCAGTTTTAGGATCACGAGCCAATGCTTCCCAACCAAAAATTGTAATGTTTTCCTCTCGTCTATCAAAGAATATTATTGGTTCAAAAAAAACCTGAATATTATCTCTGTTTAGAGACTTACGAAAATCTTCAAATCTAATTTCATATGCATTATCACTTACATAGTTGTATTGACGCTTTAATGCATCATACATTCGATCTCTAATATTTTCTTTGGTTCTTAATTTTCCAAAACTTCCATCGAATTCATATAAACAACCAAGCATAATACCAAAGACATCTTCTAATTCTGCTAGTTGACCGGATGTTCCTAAGACAATGATCAATGAATTCGATTGTTCCCTAGGAATGATAACTAAGTAAGCTTCCTCTGAAAAAACTGAACCTTTTTCGAGGAAAACTCGGTGGGGTTTATCTGAAGTCAAGGCTTTGATATAATGCTGTCTTAAGAAAGAATTTATTTTATGCGGATCAATCTCTTCAACTAGTAAATCGCTAGCTCTACTTGCATCGATAACATGATCTGTATCGTACTTATAAACATAAACTAACTTTGCATTGAAAAAATCTCTAATTGCATTAGAGATACAAAGATCGGAAAAGTTATCAAAATTAATTCTTTCAGTAAAATCATCTACAAACTTGTCGTACTTATCTAAAATGCTAGGCAATGATTTGAAAAGCTTAACCAGTGTTCCAGGTGAGACTTCTTTACTTATTGCAGAAACTGTCTCATTCTTACTTTGAGAAGATTGATTTAGGGATGGTAGTAAGTTTTCTGGAGAGCCTGCGAGTTGCATTGCAACACACCCAAGTTTGTATGCAGATTCGTAAGTCTCTCCTGCCCCTAGTGCATCATAAAAACTCACTGCAAATTCAATTGCATCTTTATCTTTAATCTCTTGCTCCATGCCAATTACGTGATCAATATATTGACCAATAGCATCAGCTTGAGATTTCGAGTAACAAGCATTAAGTAGAACACACTCTACCTGAGTAGTAAATGACTTAAAAAGATTGGCAAGACCATCTATGCTAATTAATTGTGCATTACCCTGATTGTCTTCTAAGGCGATACCTTCCAATTGTCCATGCCCACAAAAATGGATAATGTTGGGCTTCAATTCTGTCATTGCTCTCATCAAATCTCTCGGACGTACTGCCCATCTTGTCTGAAGAATAAATTGGTTCCGATTCTCTGCCCTTTTTAATGCTTCCTCAATTTCCCTAACTTCCTCTGCCAAGCGGAGCTGTGTTGTATTTTTAGGGTTTGCAGCGAAAATTAAAATTTTCTTTTCCAACTTTAATTACCTCAGAACTTGTAGTGGACTTTAACTAATTCAAGTGAAGAGTTAGATACTAAATATACAAATTTTATTGTGGCGACTCGGTCAATACATCAAGGAGATGTAGCATTTAAGTAGAAACAATGGGATGCGGATTAACTTCTCCTTGAAATTCGATGGGAACTTTGCAGGTAAATCCAATGCTTTTAGGGGCATAAATGCAGAATAACATCTGACACAGGTTACTTCTCTAACGTTCTACTCATCACGTCATCACTACAACTACCACACTTACTTAACCAAGTTCAGCAGTTAATTATGAAAACGGTTTCCCCCGCTCTCCATTCTCCTACCCAATTTTCATCGATCGCCAACAAATCGATAAATACGCTTGTATCCGATCGCCCTTTGTCCTATTCTGTAGAACACTGGATTTCCAGTAGATAGGCTTAAGGTGAGGAAAACGCTGATTAAGAGTGCTACCAACACTCCTAACCAGCTAACCTAACTCCTGATGTAGGCAGGAGCAAGGCTGGTTTGATTTTAAGATCAATTGCCTCGCTGATGCAAAACGAGTGGTTGGGAAACCACGCCTTAAGCTTTTCTTCGCTTCAATTCATCACATCAGTGAGGCCAATACCATGACTACAGAGTTCAACAAACTGCTGCCCGTTCCACCTGCCGAAAAAATGCAGATTTGGATTATCGGCACGCGAGAGCAGGTGAAGCATACGATCAACGAGTTTTATGTGAAACAGATTGCCAGCGATCGCGCTCGGTTCATGCCAATTGTGCCAGCTCCGTTTGCGCCAGGGAAGTTTATGAGCGTGTTAGAGCGATCGTAGAGGTGGTCGGGGCGGGTTTAGCAGACGAGTTAACGGCTTGATCATTAATGGGAAGGCAGAACCCGCCTCTCCAGGAATGTGTGGCGATCGCTATAAAGTCCCTCCGATGTTAAGGAACTTCAGATCAACATTTGGGTTTCTCTAATCGATGTTGAAGTACTTCAATACGATATTGGAGTTCCTCAACACGATATTTGGGTTCTTCTAATCGATGTTGAAGTACTTCAATACGATATTTGGGTTCCTCTAATCGATGTTGAAGTACTTCGATACGATATTGGAGTTCCCCAACACGATATTTGGGTTCCTCAATTCAATATTTGGGTTCCTCAATTCGATATTGAAGAACTTCAACACGATATTTGGGTTCCTCAACACGATATTGGGGTTTCTCCAATCGATATTGACTCACTAAAAGACAATGGAGGCTGTAACCCCAAAAACGAGACGCTCGCACTACACTGGGGGAAAACGGCTGTAATCCATCTGGGAGAACGCGATGACATTACCGCAAGGCCCAACCACTCCGTACTGGCTACGAGCCATTAAGCTGATTGCCCGACCGCTGGACTATCTGGAAGATTATCAGCGTCAGTATGGCGATTTGTTTCCGGTTAACGGAAATGCTGTGGCGAACGGCAAGGGTTCGGTGGTGGTGTATGTAAGCCATCCTACTGCTATCCAGACGTTGTTTTCCGCTAGCCCCGATCAGTTTAAAATGGGCGGTGGGGGATTGGTGTTGCGGTATCTTTTGGGCGATTCGTCGGTGGTGATGCTGGATGGCGATCGCCATTTGCGTCAGCGACGGTTACTCATGCCTCCGTTTCATGGCGATCGCTTGAAAGCTTATAGCCAACTCATTTGTGACATCACGCAACAGGTGACGGCTAGCTTGCCGCTCAACCGTTCGTTTCGCGTGCGGCCTGTGATGCAGGACATTACGCTGCGGGTGATTTTGAAAGCGGTCTTTGGTCTGAATGAGGGGGCGCGATACGATCGCTTGCGACATCTGATGAGTGCCATGCTCGACTCGCTGGGTTCACCGTTAAGTGCAGCGCTGATCTTCTTTCCGGTATTGCACAAAGACTGGGGTGCCTGGAGTCCCTGGGGACGGTTTTTGCGTCTGAAATCACAGGTGGATCAGTTGATTTATGACGAGATTCGCGATCGCCAAATCCAGCCAGATGACACAAGAACTGACATCCTTTCCCTGCTGCTGTCTGCTCGGGATGAAGATGGTCAGCCCATGACAGAACAGGAATTGCGCGATGAGCTAGTTACCCTCTTGCTAGCAGGGCATGAAACAACAGCATCCGCACTCTCCTGGGCGATGTACTGGATTCATCACCTGCCTGACGTACAGGACAAATTGCGCTCCGAACTCGATCGCCTGGGATCTGCACCGGAACCTGATGAAATCGCCCGATTGCCTTACCTCACCGCTGTTTGTCAGGAAACCTTACGCATCTATCCAGTTACGCTGACAACGGGCGTGCGAGTCTTGCGATCGCCCCTGGAGTTGATGGGCTATTCCCTGGATGCCGGAACGGTGCTGTTTCCCTGCACCTATTTAGTGCATCAGCGAAACGATTTGTATCCCGAACCGAAGCAGTTTAAGCCAGAACGGTTTTTGCAGCGGCAGTTTGCGCCCCATGAATTTATGCCGTTTGGGGGCGGCCATCGTTACTGTATCGGCTCTGCCCTGGCGCTCTTGGAAATGAAACTGGTATTAGCCACCCTCTTGCAGCACTGGCAACTGAAACTCACTCACAATCGTTCTGTAAAACCTGTGCGTCGGGGATTGACGATGGCTCCCCCCGGTAATTTATCGTTCGTGGCGACTGCAAAACTAACGTGATAAACGTTGTTTTACCAGCAATTCTCAGTATGCAAATTGGGGTGAGACAAGTTCGCCGCGGGCGAACTTGTCTCACCCCAATTGCGGGTTTTGCGCGCCCGACGGACGCGCAAAACCCGCAATTATTTCAAAATGAGAATTGCTGTTGCTTTACAGGATACGTAGAGCAACGTTTTCATTACGAAATATCATATGCTTGAACTACATTTTTCCCATCATTGTTTAATGCCCAATTAGCAATGAAGAGGCGATCGCCCTGCACGACAGGTTTATAAACATGACTTTGCAGTAAGGTGGGAGTACGCCACAGCAAACGACCATCGGTAGCATCAAACGCATCAAACCAACTGTGGTTATCGGCGCTTGCATAAAATCCCCAGGTCGCATTTTCAATGCGCAGGTCGTTGAAAGTTATTTTTCAATCTCGTTGCATTGTAAATTCAATTACATTTTGTTGCCTTTGTCTGTATGAACATAAGCTAATCTTTGCGTTCAAACTCGGTTGTACTCTCTCCGAGAAGATTAATCTTTTCGGCAACCTATCCAAGCTAATCGGCATCACAAAAATCACTCACGTTGATGCTGGCCAAATTAGTGCTTGATCTGTTTGTTCAGGCACTCATTTTTTGTGCGCCAGTGAAATGGAGATGTTTTTGCGATCGCTCTAACCAGTTTGATTTCGCAGTCGTGAGGTAGGAGTGAAAAACATGTGGAAACTCAATCATAGTTTCCTGCAACGATTTAGTAGAAGCACACGCGGGCTAAAACTTTGGCAGATGTTGCGCATGAAGTGGCTGAGCGTTGCGCTGATCACATTTGCGGTTGTGTTTGCCACAACGGCGTATGCTCAACAAGTGCAGCAGATGGATGCGAAAGCAGTAGAAGCTGCACTGCGCGTCACAGCGGCTGACTATCCGGGAAAGGTGCATTTGCTGCCTGCCACGATGGAAACCACCCAGTGGGGATGGTTTAACAACGCCCAACCGCCAGTTCTGGAAATGGATTCGGGCGATACAGTGGTGATAGAAACCATGATGCACTCCCATAATCAGGTGATTCCTGGCAAAACGGTGGATGAGTTGAAGAAGCTGCGAACGGATTATCCCGGTCGTGGCCCGCACACCATCACTGGGCCAGTTTATATCCGGGATGCCGCACCGGGCGATGTGTTAAAGATTGATATTCTGAGAGTTGTGCCCCGCTCCTATGCCGCCAACTTTAACTTACCGGGCTTGTTTGGTTTATTTCCCGATCGCTTCCTGAATGGTCAGGTGAAATACCTGTACCTTGATATGGATCGTAAAGTCGCCAAATTTACTGAAGATATCGAAATTCCGCTAGCTCCTTTTCCAGGTACGCTGGGAGTAGCGCGAGCAGAACCTGGCCAGTACAGCACCGTTCCTCCCGGCCCTTACGGTGGCAACCTGGATATTCGCGATATGGTGGCGGGTACCACGCTGTACCTCCCGGTGTTTGTTAATGGCGCATTGCTGTGGACGGGCGATTCTCACGCCGCTCAGGGAAATGGCGAAATTAACCTGACGGCTCTGGAAACCGCGTTTAAGGAATTGGTGCTGAATGTCTCGGTGATCAAGGGACAGAGTTTAGCCTATCCCCGAGGTGAGACGCCGACCGACTGGATTACCATCGGCATCAATGAAGATTTGAATGTTGCGATGGACATGGCCAAGACTGAAACCGCAAACTTTCTCTCGGAACAGCGCGCGCTTACCCCTGAAGCTGCCGCCGACTTGATGCCCAAAGTGTCGGACTGCCGCATTTCGCAAGTAGTGAACCGGGTACGCGGAATTCACTGTCTCAATCCTAAAAATCTGCGTGCGACCAAGACCGTTGAGTATCCGACAACCAGCACATCTGAATACTTTGTCACGTCAGATAAAGGAAAAGATTTGAACCAGGTGATGAAGAATGCGTCTTTGGCGATGATCAATTTATTGCAGCAAGAAAAAGGATTGTCTGAACTGGATGCTTACGGGCTTGCCAGTATGCGAATGGATTGCCGCCTGAATGCAATGACAACGGAT
>DATNPS010000402.1:0-8002 GCA_036703095.1 Crinalium sp.
CTGTTAACTTACAAACCGGAACGGCAGATGACGGTTTTAGTGGACGCGATCGCCTGATTGCCATCGAAAGCGTCATTGGTTCCAACTTTGACGATCAGTTGATTGGCAATGAGCAGGCTAATACCCTCATGGGTGTTGCAGGTAACGATTTCCTGATCGGCGGGGCCGGAGCCGATATCCTGGATGGTGGCGATGGAATTGATACAGCAGCGTACACCGCCTCCAGTGGCGTAGCGATCGACCTGCAAGCAGGTACAGCTAGCGGTGGTGATGCGACAGGAGATGTACTCATCTCGATTGAGAACCTGATCAGTTCTGGACAGGATGACACGCTCAGCGGCAATGATTCCGATAATTCATTGGCAGGGGGCGATGGCAACGATAGCCTTGCCGGACGCGGTGGCAACGACACCCTCGACGGTGGCAATGGTGACGACACGCTGGATGGCGGCACTGGCAACGACCTGATGAATGGCGGTGATGGCAACGATCTATTCTTGGGTGGTGCAGGCAACGATGTGATCGATGGTGGTGCAGGAAGCGATACGGTCAGCTATCAAACGTCTCCAGAGGGCGTTGTAGTCAATCTGGATGCGATCGCCTATACGACAGCTGGAGTGATTAACCTGAATCCACCGCTTTCCATTCCCTCTAATACGGCGCTTGACGGATTTGGCAGCAACGACCTGCTGCAAAATATTGAAAATATCATTGGTACGGCCAACAGCGATGTTCTGATTGGCAATGGTGAGGCAAACCGCTTGCAGGGACTGGCTGGAGATGATCTCATCATTGGCAGTGGCGGTAGTGATGTGTTGGAGGGAGGGGCAGGTACCGATACTCTTAGCTATCATGCCGATGCCGCAGGGATTACCGTTAACCTGCAAACGGGAACGGCGATCGATGGCAGCGGCAGCACCGATCAGGTTTCTGGTTTTGAAAACCTGGTGGGATCAACCTTTGGCGATACCCTGACGGGTAACAACGGCAATAACCTGATCCAGGCAGGCGACGGAGACGATACGGTCAATGGCGGTGCTGGAGATGATACGCTTATCGGCAACAGCGGCAATGATATTTTGAACGTTGGTACAGGACGCGATCGCGTCCTCATCCACAAAGGCGACGGTACGGATCGTGTCATTGGTTTCAATGGCATTGGACGTGGAACAAGCCCTTCTAATGCGGCGATCGCGGCTCTCGATGTGCTGCAATTTGAAGGAGATGGCTTAACGGCTCGCAACATGATCTTGAATCAGGTGGGCAGCGATTTGGTCATTACTTTTGAAGGTGTGGCCAACACATCTGTCGTGCTGCAAAATTTTGCCCTGGAAAACCTAGACAACCTCCCGGTTAACGGAACCCTTACGGGTAACATTCTGTTTAGTGGCGATCAGACTCCAGCAGACAGCTTTGATGTATTGGATGCTAGCTTCCAAAATGGCCCTGTTCTCAACACTAACCGCGTCACGTTTCTGAACGATCGCAATAATGTCGTGCAGGGATTCAATAATTCTGCCGACGTCATTAACGGGTTGGGCGGCAACGACCAGATCAGCGGCTTAAGCGGTGATGATCTGCTTCGAGGGGGTGACGGTAATGACCGCTTGGATGGTGGCTTAGGGCTGGATCAGGTTAGTGGTGGTGCAGGGCAAGATACCTTTGTGCTGGCTATCAACAGCGGTGCCGATGTTATCCTCGATTTCCAGACGGGTGTCGATCGCATTGACCTCACAGGCACGTTAACCTTCGGCAATATCACTATTCAGCAGGGAACAGGTGGCGATGCGGCCAATGTGTTTATTAATCGAGCTGGAACAGGCGATCGCCTAGCCACTTTACTCAACGTTAACGTGGTTAATCTGACGGCTGCTAGCTTCGTTTAATGTGAATTTGACGAATACACAACAAGGAGCCTCACGTAGCGCGAGGCTCCTTGTTCGTCATTAACGGTTATCTTGCAGAGTTTGGACATTTATAGCAATCGAGGGATTAGGACGGGGGCCAGGATAGGGTTGATTTTCTGAAGGAAGGAAAGAAGGGCAGGAAGGTCATGCCGGAATTGCCGAATTGCTTTCGTGATAGAGTCATTGTGGCTTACTCAAGCACTAACCGCTGTAAATCCAAAAATCTCTGCGTCTCCATGTCCCCGCGTCATTATTTCGGATTACACCATCGCTGCAACCACATCATCTGTGGACAAAACTGCGTTAGCAACATAGCTAAAGTTGATGAGTGCTGCCTTGTAGCCATCACCAAACTCTGGATGCCGTGGAGCAGCCGTAGCATCCTTGACGACGAGTACCTCAAATCCCTGTTCGAGCAGGTCGCGCAGGTGAGCTTCAACACAGAGATTTGCCAGCATTCCCAGGAGAATGACTTTGCTGAAGTTACGCTTCCGCAACTGCAATACCAAATCATTGCTTTGTGGTCCATAGACTTTATGAGGGCTGACCACGATCGTCTTGCCATCCTCGATAAATGGTTTGTAGCGATCGAGCCAATCAGCACCCGATCCTGAGAAACCATCAAGGCTTAAAGGTCCGCTGCGAACAAACTCCTTTACCCCAAGCATCATCTGTTCTAGTGTTCCAGCAAATTTCCAATTGTAATCAGTAGGGTAGTAATAGTGGGGCGAAATGAATACTTCAAAGTCGTGCTGTTTTGCAGCTTTGAAGATGCGTTCGATGTTCTCGATGGTCTTGTTGTCCTTGACGCTTTCACCCACCAAATCCCAGGAAACTCCCTTTTCGCTCAAGACATCGTTTTGTGGGTCAATCACAACGACTGCGGTGTCAGTATTGTTAATGTTCATGATCTTTCTCCTTGCTTATTGATCACAAATGTTTTCTCAAGTTTCACTCATCATCACTCTGCTTTCCTGTATCCTTCCGCTTCACATTCGGCTACAATCGCATTGGATAACCATGCAGCAGTAAGATTGTTGGATGATCGCGGGAACCTGCTTCACGATAAAAAATATCTAAGCCATCGATCGAAACTGTGCGATAGCTGGTCATGCAGTTGCTCCTTGCGTGACACCACTGCCTAAGTGTTGTTTCAAAAATGCCAACGTGCGATCGTGCGCTAATTCTGCGGCGGCTTGGCGATAAGCGGAAATACCCGCGCGACCAAATCCATGGTTCACGCCTTCATAACGGTAGATAGGCACTAAAACTGCCTCCAGAAAAGGCTGAAATGGTTACATTTTGAGTTGTCATCATATTTCTACTAGGCAGCAAGCGTTGCTGCAACAGTTGGTTTGATGTTCTGATTTAGCCCGAACAGATCGGTCGGGTCATATTGATTCTTGAGCGCAACCAGTCGATCGTAGGTCGCAGGTGGGTAAGCTTCATGAACACCCTGTTCCCCTTCGTCTGCCAGGAAGTTCACATAGGCACTGTTGGAATAGGGCAAGAGCGCCTGAAAAACGTGCTGGGTGCGGGCATTAAGACTGTTACCATCCACTGATACTGGTGCGGAATTGGCAATCAACACCATGCCCTGTTTGTCGCGGTGAGCAAAGGCAGTTGCTTCTGGCGCGACTCGACTCATCGCGCCACCGAGAACACGCAGGACGACGGTCATTTCAGGTGCCATGACGGCCTGAGAGGCTTCGACCAATGTGTGCAATACTTCGTCAGAGAACGTCTCAAACAACAGCGATCGCCCATGATGTTGCATACCCGGTATCGTCCCGATCTCAGTAAATGAAAAAATGTTCGGATAGGGCATCGGTGCGATCATATCAGCAAGCGGGGTAGCCATCTGACGCAGGGGAGCTAAAACCCGCTCGCCCTCACTGAGGTCGCCCGTGTAGCAGACGAAGATACCCACAATCGGTTTTCCCTGCTTGTCGGGTGGAATGAAAGGGGCAGGTGGGGCAAGGGTAAACAGCGCTTGGGTCGAGAGTTCATCCGGGGCGGCGGTTGCTAGACGAACATACTCTTGCAGGAGGCGCTCCGGTTCCGTTGCTTCGTAAAAGACGATACCGCCCAGAATCATTCCGCCTGGGTGCAGATCTAACTCAAATGCGATCGCAATGCCAAAGTTGCCACCACCACCGCGCAGTCCCCAAAATAGTTCAGGATTTTCATCGGCACTGGCACGCAGGATCTGTCCATCCGCAGTCACCACCTCTACCGATCGCAGGTGGTCAATTGTTAAACCGTAGGCACGTACCATCCAACCGATGCCACCCCCTACGAGCAAGCCACCCACACCCACGTTGGCAGTATCACCTGCCGTAATTGCCAAACCAAAGGGTTGAAGCGCATTGGCAACCTCGCCCCAGGTGAGTCCAGGCTCTAGACGAGCCGTGCGACGGACTGGATCGATCGTAATCATTTTCAGATTGGCAAGGTCGATTACCAGTCCGCCATCGTTGCTGCTATAGCCGGGTAAACTGTGTCCGCCGCTCCGCACTGAAAGTGTCATCCCCAGCTCTCGTGCAAAATTGACAGCAATTCTGACATCTTCGGCATCGGCACACCGCACGATCGCAGCAGGATAGTGATTATAGAGACCGTTCCAGACTTTTCGTTCTGCCTCATAAGCCGCGTCTTCTGGCAGGATTACATCACCCCGCAAGCTTGAACTCAGTTTCTCTACGGCCTGCTCATAGCCATGTTGTTGCACTTGTGAAAGCATTGCTGGTTCTCCAGTTGGATTGTATTGAACAGTATCTTGAAGTTGTGTCATGAGTTGTCGTCTTGCGTTGACTAGGCAGGGACGGGTTGCAGCCGTGACGCGAGAAATTGACCAGATCACCTCAGCGGTAGCCCCACGTTGACGGAAATAAGTTGCATCATTAACTTCTTCTTGTAAACCAGTACGTTATGGAGACTGGATGCTAAAGCGAAGTGTTCAATTAACGCTTGAACAGGGACTCTGATTTCTAGATAGATGAGTGCATCGGATTTTGAACATTAAGCTGCTTAGGAAGGCTTTGCAATCTCCTTTCTGCTTTAATGAGAGCTGCTGCCTTCTCACCGATCATGATAGTCGGTGCGTTCGTATTTCCTGTCGTGATGGTTGGCATAATCGATGCATCAACAACACGCAACCCTTCAATCCCATATACTCGTAGTTCAGGGTCTACTACCGCCATTGCATCAATACCCATTTTGCAAGTGCCGACCGGATGCCACAGTGTGCTGCAAGTCTCTCGAATGTAAGCTTCCAGTGCTGCATCACTCTGAATGTCAGCCCCCGGAGCAATTTCCTTTCCACGGAACTCATCGAAGGCATGGCTCTGAAACAGTTGACGCATTAATTTAATGCCCTCAATCAGCTTTTGCACATCAGCTTGATTTTGCAGATAGTTCATATGCATAACGGGCGGGTCTTTTGGATCGGATGATCGCAAACTAACGCTGCCAAGATTTTGAAAACGGGTAAGAGAGACTGCACCCGTAAATCCAAAATTAGCGGGGGTATAACCTGGTGATAGGAATTGAATAGGACCGAAGAAAAACTGTAAATCTGGTGCAGCGTCTAGATTGCCCTCGCTATGCAAAAATAATCCAGCTTCGGTTCCATTACTGGTGATAGCAGGGTGTACATCTTGAATGGCCTCCTGAACCACACATGTGAGAATGTGATCTTGAAGGTTTTGACCAACTCCCGGTAAATCAACAACGACAGAAATTTCCATCGCTTGCAGATGTTTTGCATCCCCAATACCCGAAAGCATCAGCAACTTGGGCGAATCAAATGCGCCTGCACTTAAAATCACTTCCTGGTTGACTCTGACCTGATGCAGCCTACCTTCATGCAGATATTCCACACCAACAGCGCGAGTACCCTCCAGCAGCAATCGCGTCACCAGTGCCCCTGTGGTTACAGCCAAATTGGGGCGATCGAAAACAGGCAGAAGAAACGCCGCCGCCGCACTGTGTCGTTTACCATCCTTGACAGTCAACTGATAGGGGCCTGCCCCTTCCTGCTGTGCACCGTTAAAATCAGGGTTGTAGTCGTATCCCATTGCCACACAGGCATCGACAAACCGCTGGGAAACATCAGCAGGCGTGATGAAATCCGTAACGCTCAACTCCCCGTCAACCCCGTGAAATTCTGACGCGCCGCGCTGCTGGTGCTCCGATTTCTTAAAATAGGGCAAAATATCCTGATAACTCCAACCGAAATTTCCCAACGACTGCCAATGATCATAATCCTGAGGGTTGCCCCGGACATACATCATGAAATTAATTGAACTGCTGCCCCCCAAGACTTTGCCACGAGAGCAAAGCATTTTACGATTGTTCAGATAGGGTTCAGGTTCAGAGAAATAGCCCCAGTCTACCTCAGAGCCGAGTAAACTAATGCATTGTGATGGAATCTGAATCTCTGGTTTCGTATCCGAGTTGCCTGCTTCGAGGAGTAATACTGTTCTGTTACTGTCTTCGGTTAGACGGTTAGCAACTACACAACCTGCTGAACCCGCACCAATCACAATGTAGTCATAATGAGTCATAAAATTCTCCTCTTATTGTGTCTACAGTAGGTAAAGGCAGTCAGAGATACACGAGAATTAATTGGTTTTGAAATAGATTAGGAAATTAACAACATCACAGGAACTTCTTCAACATCGTTGGGAGGACGAGTGATATTCTTTATAAAGGTGATAGAGAATAAGCGTATCTTCTAAAATTTGATTGACTAAGATACAACTCTTTCTACGAACATTGGATGAGAGATAAAAATGAAGGTTATAGAATATCAGGCAACCGTTCGGAGATCAGAGTAACAAGGTTTATCTTTCCGAAAGGTGATTTGGTAAACCTCTTGAAGCTTTGTAGCAGAGGCTTGTAGTTGGGTTTGCTCAACCTCATTCCTGGGCAACACAAGGTAACGTTCAACCCCACGCCTGCCAATGATGCACGGAAGACCCAGGACAACCTTATCACCTAAACCATAAGTGGGATCGGCTTTAGTGGAAACTGTAAACATCCGATGCTCATCCCTTAGAATTGCATCAATGAGCTGAGCAACCACCGTCGCAACACCGTAGCTGGTATATCCTTTACGCTTCACAATGTCATTGCCACGCTCTCGTGTCACCCGACCCAGTTCTGACTGAATCTGTTCGAGAGATATCCCCTTGGGTAAAGGAAACTCCGTTAACGGAATCATACCAATTACAGCAGTTGACCATACTGGGAACTGACTCTCCCCGTGTTCGCCAATCACTGGGATATGCACATCGTCTTTATCAACGTTCAGAATCTTGCCAAGCTGATACTGGAGTCGGGCAGTATCGAGAACTGTTCCTGAGCCAAAAATCAAATGCTGCGATCGCGTTGAGGTTTCTATTGCAATTCGGGTTAACACATCAACAGGATTACTGACAATAATCACAATCGCATGGGGTACTACACGGTCTAACTCCTGCATAAGCGAACAAAGAATGGCTGTATTTGCATTGAGTGAATCTAGCCGCGTTTGTTCAGGTCGATGCGGTACTCCAACTGTGACCACAATGATATCGGCATCTGCTAAATCGTCATAGCGATCGGAAGGCGTCACATCCATTTCTGCCAGTAATGGAATCGCATCGCTAATGTCCCAGGCTTGTCCTTCTGCCTTCAATAGATTGCGATCGAACAACACAATCGATATAGATTTGCCGAGTAGTACTAAGGTATTTGCAATCGCTGCGCCGACATTTCCTGCACCAATAATGCCAACTTTAGTAGACTTGATACTCATAACTGTCCTCATTCAAGTTACGAAAACTTTAATCTGATAGTCGCTTTGGAGTTTTTGAATTGCTTGGACAAGATGTGTGTTTGTGAAGATAACATTCCAGCGATCGAGATAACGAATTCCATTGATAAACAATGCTGGTGCAGCCGTTATCCCACTTCGTTTTTCATCTTAAATGTCTTCATTAATGCGATTAACTACACTTGTTTGTATATGTCTTGCAAAAACTGAGAAATAGGCTGATTACTATGGTTCATCGGACACTTCACCCAAAAAGCGTTTCATCGCATTAATG
>DATNPS010000409.1:0-9842 GCA_036703095.1 Crinalium sp.
GATTAACTTTGCCATTATTCGCACCATCGCACTCAATCTGTTTCGGCATCATGGGTTTGCTTCGATTACTCAAGGCATTCGCCAGGTTGCCCATGATATCCCTCGACTATTTTCCTTCCTACAATAGATCAGCCCTGCCCCCATTGGGGAGCGAGCGGCGCTCCCCAAACCCCTTCCGCAAGGTGTTCAGGGTTAGTCATACAACGCGCTTCGCATTGCCTCCAGTGCGGGTGTTTCCTCATCGGATTTTACCCACACCCCATACCCTACACCTAAGATCCAACGCCCAAAAAGCGCTCCTGCAAAGCCCGTTTCGCGACTCTAAATCTCCGCTTCAGGCGATACTCTAGGGCACGTTGGTTGGTGAGGAAGTTGTAGTATTCTCGCTGTTCGAAGCGATCGGCGGCTTCGTGTCGGCTAACGGTGGGGGGATGGTTGAGGGGAAACTGAATGGGTTCGGTGGGCATGTTGGCGCGCCAGTCTCCGATGTCTCCGGTGTGGGTTGCGCCTGCGTTGAAGCCGATGTTGGAGACGAGATTGACGTTAGGCACGACGGTCAGCCCATTCTGTAGCCAGCAGGAGAGAATCCACTGCCAGTCCCAGGTGTCAACTTTTTGGTCATAGGTTCGCTGGAAGGTTTCCTGCCACCAGTTTGCGGCGTCTGTGTCGCCTAAGTACTGGTTGAGCCAGCCGCTATCTCGCTTGTCAGGCCACTGAGTCATATTGGGATCATAGTGTTGCCATGCCCGTCGCCAGCTTGCCCATCCCCAAAAGTGGGTATAGCGCGAAAAGTAGTAGCTGTAGGGGGTGCGCTTGCGGCCTAACTGGAAGTTGTCTCCTGTAACCGCCATAATTCGCTCATCGTCTTGATAGCGATCGAGCATTTCTTCACAAAAGCGCCAGAAGGTAGGATGGGGAATGCAGTCGTCTTCGAGTACGATCGCCCGATCCACCTGGTTAAATACCCAATCCAGGCCGCTGTAGATCCGCTGTTTGCAGCCCATGTAAGCGTCGGCGTAGTTCTTGAGCACTTCGCAGTCCCAATCAACCCGTTCGATAATGGCGCGGGTCGCGGCACAAGCGGCGTCTAGCTCTTCATCCTGGCTTTTGCTCAGCGTATTGGCGACGACCAGCAGCTTGGGCGGCTTGGCCTGACGCACGGCTTCAAATACCTTTTCCGTTGTCTGAGGGCGCTTAAAGACAAGCATGGCAACGGGTGTATTGAGTTTCCAGTCAGACATCAAGCATCTCCTTTTAAGCTAGCGGCTTCTACAAGGTGAGATTCGTCGGGGATAGGATCATCTTTTCGTCGCTGGCCGATCACCCTGGCCGGAACGCCAACAGCGATCGAATAGGGTGGAATATCTTTGGTGACAACGGCTCCGGCTCCAATCACGCTGCCTTCGCCAATCGTGACGCCATCCAGTACTGAGACTTTGTGGCCCAGCCAGCAGTCATCCCCGATCGTAATGCCTTTGCGGCTGAGTCCCTGCTCTCGAATTTTGCGGTTGGGGTCGTCAAACTGGTGATTGCTGGCGTAGATCCCGGTGTGAGCGGCAATCAGGCAATCCTTGCCGATGGTGATATTGCCGGGGCCATGCAGCACCACATAAGGGCCGATGGACGTGCGATCGCCAATGTCAATCGTGCAGTTGTCGCGGCTCACCTTAACGCCAACGCCGTAGGAAAATTGCACCTGATTTCCTAAGAGAATGCGGCTGTTTTGCCCCTGACAATCTAACCGAACGCCGCGCAAAATGCGAACTCCGTTGCCAATTTCAATGCTGCTGGTATTCAGCAACTCGGCCCCCGGTTCGATATACACCGACTTGCCTATCTTGCCGAGAATGAGGGAATAAAGCGATCGCCGTAACGCCAGGCCGGGAGATAAGGGAATCCACCCCACCAGAGTCGTGATGAGCGCCTCCTGACGACGAGGACGAGAGACAGATGACGGAGGTTTCTCAGGAGACATGGTAATGACTCTACCGAATATTCACGTAAACCTGGGAAGGATTGCCCATTGCTTCTGGTATATCAGACGAATGCAGATACAGAAAACCCTTTCGCCCGATCGCCGGATGTCTGCACCTAATATTTCACAGAAACTTTACTGATGCAGTGAGATAGCCAACTTCATAAAAAGAAGCGGTAAAGATGTACTCCTAAAATAGCCCTACAAAAGCGGGAATTACTAGGATCAAGTGGCGATTCTTGCGTAAATACCGTAGGTTAGCCATTGGACACCCTGTCGAGAGAACTATGAAGCATCCTGTCATTGCCATTGGTATCGATACAGTGCATCCTGCGCTTTTGGAAACCTGGATGTCTCAAGGGCATCTCAAGAACCTCAGCCGTTTGCGGGAACAGAGTACCTATGGTCACTTAACCTACAGCACCACTCCGGAAGAGATGCAGTGGACAACGTTTCTGACAGGCTGCCCGCCCGAAAAAACAGGCTACTGGGGCCGCTTGGACTATAGCCCAACCACCTATGATGTCGGGGAATCGGGGGTGTATGGGTTCGATCGCCATCCTCCCTTTTATGCACTAGGGCAGGATTACAAAATTGCAGTATTGAGAACGCCACAGATTCCCCTGTCTGAGGATGTGAATGGGCCACAGGTCGGCAGACGGCGATCGCGTCCATCTGAGCTATTGCCGAACCTGATTCAGCAATATGGCAAGCTCCCCATTTATAAGGAATACGGCTGCTTCTGGGATCGCGACAATCTCAAAAATCTCTACAAAACCATCCACGAAGGGATTTCGCGGCAGGTGGCGATGTGTCGCGACATGATGAAGCAAGACAACTGGGATCTGTTTCTGACGGTCATTGATGAACCTCACTACGCCAGCCACGACTTCTGGTACATCAGTCAGCCCGAACATCCCCTGCACCCGTATCGTCCCAAGGATGTGTTGCCTGGAGATCCGCTCTTGGATGTTTATAAAGCGGTAGATCAGGCGATCGGCAATATTGTGTCAGAAGCTCCAGAAGATGCTTACGTGCTGATCTTTTCAGTAGACGGCATGGGCAGCAACTCGACCGACCTGCCAACGATGGTCTTCCTGCCCGAATTTCTCTATCGGTATAACTTCCCCGGCAAATTTGCTTTGGCTAAAGGCAATGCTGCAACACCTCCACCTCCACCCGTCGCGAATCCCAAACGGCAAAGCTGGGCCGGAGAACTGTGGCAGCGTCGCTATGATCCCAATCCGTTAAAGCGATCGCTCCGTCAGTGGTTGCCCGGTAAATTCCAGGACAAACTTGATCAGCTTTGGCCCTCCAACCAACCCAGTTTGGCGTCCCCCTATCAATTGCTAAAGCAGTATCCATCGCTGTTCTGGCAACCGACGCTATGGTATCGACCTTTGTGGACGCAGATGAAAGCATTTGCGCTGCCCAACTTCTCGGACGGTCATATTCGCATCAACCTGAAGGGCCGCGAGGCAAAAGGAATTGTTGATCCATCCGAATACGATGCGCTATGTGAAGACCTGACGCAAAAGCTATATCAGCTCAAAGATGCCAGAACAGGCGAACCGATGGTGATTCGCGTCATCCGCACGCGTCAAGATGCCTCAGAAAATGGCCCTGAGCTACCGGATGCCGATCTGATCGTGGAATGGCGCGATCGCCCCATTGATGTAGTAGACAGCCCCGACTTTGGCCGCATTGGTCCCATCCCTTACTGCAACACCGGAGGCCATAAACCCATCGGCTTCCTGCTAGCCAAAGGGCCAGGAATTAGGCCTGACGCCGATCTATCTGCTACAGGCTACCTCACCGATCTCGCACCCACCATCTTGACCCTGATGGGGGCACCCATTCCAGCCCACTGCGAAGGCAAATCCCTGTTGCAACCCGAAACGACAGAATCCGTTTCATCCTCCACTCACTAACCATTTGTGAATTTGATAGCCCGGTTTTGCGTGCACGACGCGCACGCAAAACCGGGCTTTTGGGAGAGTTGAGCGCCGCTCAACTCTCCCAAAAGCCCATCCGTCGAATTCACGTTAATAAGCACCCGCATCGAAGGCAATGCGAAGCGCTCCATCCCACTCACCATAAACCCCTTGCGGAAGGGGTTTGGGGAGCGCCGCTCGCTCCCCAATGGGGGTCTGGGGGCAAGCCCCCAGAAAGAGCTTTAACTCAGCAACCCGATCTCAAAGTCACCGATCAGTTCCGCTCCGCGACAAAAACTTGAACAGGAGCCTCTAAGAAATATCGTCAACCTGAGAAGACGAGTCAGCACTGTCCTCGCTAAATGACTCATCTGAAGTTTCGATCGCAGGTGTAGCGTCTGACGTCTCCTCTGCCGCAAGTCCAGCGACAATATCCTCTACGGATGCCGTCGATGCTTCAAGATGAGGAGCTTCTGTCTCAACCGATTCACGATCAGAATCGCTAACATCTGACTCAGCGATCGCCTCAACCTCAACCTCTTCCCCCCAATCTTCAGTCTCTGAAGCTGGCGCAGCAACCTCAGCTTCAGATAAGGTTGCAAATTCATCTACGTCCTTTGTAGCTTCAGCCGCAGAGAGGGGAGCTTCCACTTCACTAACCTGTTCTACCTCAATTGCTGCCGCCTCAACCGTCGTCACCGCCGCAGGAATAGAAGACTCAGGCTCCGTCTCAAAATCCTCATCTAGCTCAGCCACGTCGGATTCCTTTGGAGTCGCGATCGCCGTTGTAGCTGCAACTCTCGACGGTTTTTCCTCCACAATAAAATCTGGCAGAATCCGCTTAACCGGAATTCCTAACAGGGAAAACTCCCTGCCTACCTTCTCAACTGGATAAGGCTCAATTCCCTCAAACTTCGATTCGCTCGTAAAGAGAACTGGAACAATGCTGGCAGGCACCTGCGCAAACAAATTGCTGCCCATAAAGGCGATCGCCGCCACCAGCAAACCCAACCCCCTCGAATGGAACGGCGTAATATCAGAGGCAATCGGGGCAAAACGGTAAAGCTGCCAGAGCACCCAGACTAGGATGATGGGAGTCAGAATAGCGATCGCCCGATTCTCTTGAGTCTTAAACAACCGCAAAATTTTACGTTGCTCAACGGTTAACTGCCCCGGTTTAAGGGCGACCAGCAACAGGCTAAAAATACAAAACGGTCGCTGCCACTGCATCCACAAAACGGGCGCAATTCCAAGAGCTGCAATCAGTAAGAGTTCTATTCCAACAGGTAAAAAAGGTTCACCAGCGGCCAGCCCTAAAAAGCAAATTTCCAGGAGAATTGGCAGTGCGGCCACACCTGCCAGATGAATCCACAAATACGGATCAGAGCGAAAAGAACGCATAACCACATTGAAGGCATCAATGTCATCTTAATACCGCAGTGGTAATGCAAAGGGTGGAATAGTGTGAAGTAATAACAAGAAGTCAGGAGTCAGGAGTCAGGAGTCAGGAGTTGAGGTTTATAGGGCACGGCAGTTAGCAAATACCCTATCGCTAGCAAAAAAGCGATCGCCCAGATGTCACACCCCAGCCTTATAAAGAAATTCTTAAGTAGCGTGGATGTTATAAAACTCGAAACTTAATGGTTGGAAGCACGGTAAAGCCACGCTTTCAACCATTAAAAACCTGGTTTTAATCTATTCATGATTCTAAGCATGAACGCTGCCATCGGGCATGATGGTGCCCTTTAGATTAGCTCCGGTCAGCTTCACCATCAGGCGATCGGTCACACCCACGCGAGCACCCCGCAGGTCGGCACCGCTCAGATCAGACCCACTTAAGTCAGCACCAATTAAATTGGCATCTCGCAGGTCAGCATGGCTTAAGTTGGCTTGCAGCAAGTTGGCTCTAAACAGGTTCGCTTTGTGTAGATTTGCACCAGATAAGTTCACGTTGTGCAGAAATGCATCGCTCAGGTTCGCGTTGCTCAAGTTGGCATGGCTAAGATTGCGACCTGAAAAATCTTTTTCCCGCAGGTCGGCCCCGCTATAGTCCAGCGTTTGCTGTTTTGCCTCTTGCGATGGGTTCTGCGCTCCTGCGGCGTGAGGATTGGTATGCGAATTGGAGTGGGGTTGCGAGTGCGGGTTAGGCTGCGAATGAGAGTAGTTTTGAGACTGTGGGTTGGCCTGTGAAGAAGGATTGGCCTGTGAATAGGACGATGCCCGCGACTGGGATGGAGGTTGGTAATAGTAAGAACTGTAGGTGCGGCTCTGGCCATTCGTGGAGCCATTAGAACTGTGCGAGTTCGCTGAGGTGGAGCTATGCGACCCGTTAGAGTCCGCAGAATGACCGGAATGAGTAGACGAACTGGAAGGCGTGGAATGATTCGGGTTGGTCTGGCTATTGCCAGGTTGATGCTGCTCAGACTGGTGATTGCTGGTCTGATGATTGTTAGCCTGATGACTGTTGGCCTGATGACTGTTGGCCTGGTGGTTGCTGGTCTGGTGATTGCTGGTCTGACTGTCGCTTGCCTGATGATTGCTTGCCTGGTGATTGCTTGCCTGGTGATTGCTAGCTTGACCGTCACTCGCCTGACCACCGTTGGGCTGACTGTGATACGCCTTGTTGTAGCTAGACTGGCTGTAATAGCTGGCGTATTTGGCCTGAGACTGCTGATAAGACGACCGGGGCGTTTGGCTTGATGCGTTAGGTGCCTGATGGTTGGAATTAGAGTTTTGAGAACTGGAATTCTGAGAATTGGAGTTCTCGGACTTGGCGCTCTGGGAATTGGAGTTCTGATAGCTGGAATATTGAGAACTGGATGATTGTGAATTGGAACGGGGTGGCTGGTAATAGTGATAGCGAGGTGGGGCCGTTTGCTGAGACGGCCTGGGCTGCGCTTTCGCTTGAGTGGACTGGCTGCTGCTGCGCTGATGCGATCGCAGGCGATCGCGAGCATGATTAATTTCCTTGATCATCTCCTCTGCTTTTTGCAGCAAGCGAGGATTATCCCGAGGAATGCGATCGGGATGCCAAATAAACACCAAGTCCTTATACGCCTGATTCACCTCTTCCAGTGACGCTCCAGGCTGTAGACCAAGCACTCTATAGCAGTTGTCTATTTCCTTCATTTCCACCAACATATCACCAAGCTAAGGTTGTGCCATCGTTGGTCAAAACCCAGTGTTTTTCATGTCATCACGGCTAGGATACTCAAAACCCAGAGGGACAAACATGGCTTATTCGGGCACAGCCTGCCCTCCCTGGGTTTTCTAGAGTTGATTTAGAGCTTCTACTTACCTTAATGCTAGCTTTTCTCAGGGATCAACTAGGGAATGTAACTAGAAAAAATAAGGATTTGGTGGCTGTAACAGCAATTATCATTGTGCAACCGATTTTGGCGTTTGCCATCCTGACCAGGTAGCAAAAACGCAATAGTGACTCACCAGCAATTACTATTCCGAAACTGACAGCGGGTTTTTCGTACCTGACGGACGCGCAAAACCCGCCGTAGTGGCGGTGCAAGATCGCCGTCACTGATGGACATCATGAGAATTGCGGCTAAATTGCCCGGTTGGTTGAAGAACAGTCCTGGCTTGTGTAAAGTCTCTAATATCACTGCCCCCCAAATTGAAAGTCGTGGTTATCCAAACGGTTAAGTTTCAGATTCAGCCTGTCTCTACCCCCGAACAGCAAGAGCTTTTTCTGGATGTTCCTGCTACCGTATACGCAAACGATCCGAACTGGGTGCCGCCCATCCGCAGCAGCGTTGCCAAGCAGTTTACGTCTGCCAATCCGTTTTTCCAGTACGGCACACTACAGCAATTCATTGCCGTTCGAGACGGGGCCAATGGGCCAGAAGCGATCGGGCGAATTGTTGCATCGGTCAACCAACGGTTGATTGAGCGAGAAGGACAGCCGATCGGGCTATTTGGCTATTTTGAATGCATTGATGATTTTGAGGTCGGGCAAGCGCTTCTTAACGCCGCTTGTCAATGGCTGCGAGAGCAGGGTATGACTCGAGTGCGCGGGCCAATTGACCTCTCGACCCATAATAGTTGCCTCTTTTTAGTCGATGGGTTCGACTCGCCCCCTGTTTTGCTCATGCCCTACAACCCACCCCACTATCCGCAATTAATGGATCGAGAGGGTTGGGAAAAGGCGAAAGATGCCTATGCCTACGATTTACCGCTCGATCGCCCCCTCCCCAATGAATATGAGAAGGGCTATCGCATTGCGATGAAGTCCGGCATCCAGTTTCGTAAGCTCAACATCAAAGGCGAGGCGTTTCAGAAAGATGCTCTCAGTCTCTATCACCTTTTCACGAAAGCCTTTGCTAACAACTGGAGTTCTACTCCCCGCACAGAGGAAGAGTTTTTAGAAGAGGCCAAATCGCTGCAAGACTTGGTGGATCAAGATATTTTCTGGGTGGCGGAATATGAGGGAGAAATGATCGGCTTTTTCATGGCCCTGCCCGACTACAATCCGGTTTTGCGGCGGGTAAATGGCAAACTTGACTGGTTAGGCATCCTCAAATTCTTGTGGTATCGCCGGGGCATTAATACCGCTCGCGTGATCGCCATCTGCTCCTTACCCGAACATCGCCGCCGGATGGTTCCCCTGGCGCTAATTCACATTGGCATGAAAAATGGCGTTGAGAAGGCAAAACCCTACCGTCGCGCTGAGTTGTCCTGGGTGTATGAAGACAACATGCCCTCACGTAAGGTGATCGAAGCCACAGGCGCAAAAATTTACAAGACGTACCGCATCTACGAAAAAGCATTATGAAAGCATTGGTTACGGGCGCAAATGGCTTTACAGGGTCTCACCTGGTCAAAGCACTGCTGAATCGAGGCGATACGGTCGTTGCGCTGGTGCGCCAGTCCAGCGACTTGTCCCGCTTAGACGGCTGCGATATTCAGTTGGTATATGGCGATATTAGCGATCGCCCCTCTCTCCAAACGGCCATGCAGGGGATTGATACTGTCTTTCACATTGCCGCCTATGTGGAATTAGGGCTGGTGGATGCGGCCAAAATGGAGCGCATTAATGTTGAGGGAACGCGTGCCGTCCTGGAAACGGCGAAAGCGGCTGGCGTGTCCAAAATGGTCTATTGCAGCACCATCGGCATTTATGGCGATACGCAGGGACGAACGATTGACGAAACTTTTCAACGCACCCAGCAGGGCTTCTCGTCAGCCTACGATCGCACGAAATATCTGGCCCAACAGCTTGTGGATCAATATGCGGCTGAGGGATTTCCCGTGGTTAGCGTCATGCCGTCTGGAATTTTTGGAGCGGATGATCCCCACTTTGGCCCGGTTATTGATACGTTTTTGAAGGGACGACTGAAGCTATGGGCGGGGGGCGATCGCGTCACGGGCATCGTGCATGTGGACGACCTGGTAGATGGCATTTTGCGCGCGGCGGATAAAGCGCCGACGGGTGCTCACTACATTCTCTCAGCGGGTGATCTCACCACCCGCGAAATGTTTCAGATTTTGAGCCGCGAGACGGGAATCCCGGCTCCGGCAGAAGCCCCTAAGCCACTGGTGCGATTTGCTGGCAATTTGCTTGACCCGATTGGTCGTCTGTTCTCCTGGCAACCGCCCCTGAGCCGGGAACGGGTGCATTACCTTTACGATCGCTGCGTTCGAGTAGATGCCACGAAGGCCCGACAGGAACTCGGCTGGAATCCGCGATCGGTGGAGCAGGTGCTCAAGGAAATCGTGAAACGATAGCTGCTTAGACACCGCGTATCTTTACACATATTTTGATGGGGGATGCGCTCCGCGCGTCCCCCATCAAAATAATCTGGTTTTAAGCGATTCAAAATCGCTGTAAGATATCCGATCTCTGCAAGGTTATTGGAGAATGCCGTCTTCCAAATGGGTAACGCGATCGGCCACATCCACAATCCGGGGATCGTGCGTTA
>DATNPS010000411.1:0-25201 GCA_036703095.1 Crinalium sp.
TGAGCAAAGGTATTAATCGCCGCAATGCAACGCTGCTGTTGCTCCATACCCAGTTCATCCAGGCCATCCAGAAGGGGCAACAACAGCTCATCCTCTAGCCATTGGGCACTCTCTTTCGGTTGGAGGTTATACAAATCTTTCAGTTGAGCAATCAGCCAGTCTCGCAGTGACGACTGATTTGGCGTCCAGGTCGAAAGCTCAAAGATCACTGGAATTGTGGTGCCCGGTGTGGTGAATGCTTCAGTCAGCAGTTCCTTCGCCAGGGTTAACAGAGTCGTTGTTTTTCCCGCTCCCGGAGCGCCCAGAATCAGCAGCTTACCCCGAACATCAGCCCGACAAAACACCTCTAAAATGGCCTGCTTCAGGTCTGACACCTGCTCCTGGGGCGTCACCAGCTTACGCCGCAGCCGCAGCGATGCCCGACTCACTCCCTTTCCCTCATCCCGCAACCGCAGCGGGATTAACACCTCGTCATCATTCAGCGTAAACTCTAGCCGTTGCTCAACATCTTCCTGTACTCGTTTAAGAATGCGAGATTGGCGATCGCTCCACTGCCGTTGCTTCTGACCCACGAGATCCACGTAAATCTTCGTGATCGAGTTGCCATCTCCCTGAATCAGATCGCCACCCGCATTTCCCAGGCGCACATCGCTGTCGTTTATGTTGCTGTTGTCAATGTTTTGATGCTGCACATCCACTCCTCAGACCTTGCAAATCTGCGACTTTTTTGAAAAGTCGTAGATCTCATTCCCACAACCTGATCAAATGCCAAAGAAATGAACCGCTACGCCCAGCCAGGGTGCAACCGTCTTAAAGATATCCGCACCTGTTTGCCACAAACTTTTCCCTGCTTCCGTTGTGTCTTTCAGGGTTTTCAATGTTTCACTCACCTGCTTCAGATTTTGCCCCACCAACTCTTTGCTAGGTGTGTCCTTTGCGGCTTCACGTTTGGCAGGACGCAAATAGTCGATCAATTCATCTTGCAGAGCAGGGTCAATCGATGCCCCCTTGACAGCCATCTCCAACCGTTCCAACAGGGTTACGACCTCTGCACCTGTAATTCCCTGCTGCTGAGTGCTCACATCACCAGTCTGGCTTTGCTGGAGGTCGCCTCCTGCCTGACCAAGCTGCATCGTACCGCCATTTAACGTCACATTGCTCAGGCTTTGCGACTGGCTGGGCTGATCAGGTTTGGATGACTCAGAGGAGGGCTTTTTGCCAAACATACCTTATATTCCCTGCTTAAAAAGTTCTTTTATGATAGTCACCCGTCTGAGTCCATGCCAACACAATAATCGCTACGCTACACAGAACACCACAGGCGTTAGGTTTTGTAGAATGGATGGCAAAGCTAATCCGCAGGTACAATGATGCCGCAAGCGATTCTGAACCAAATTATCAATCAGTTGCAGGAGCTAGAGCCATCTGAGCTACAGCAACTTAGTCAAGTCATCGACAAATATTTGCAAGACAGTGAAACAACTGCTAAGCGCACGGCATTCCATCAAGCATTAGTAGGGTCTGGATTGGTTCGGCAGATTAAAAAACCAACATTTGAACGGAAAACACATCAACCTCTCATTGAGGTTCAGGGTGAGCCTGTTTCTCAAACTATTGTTGGGGAACGCCGATAGATGGCAATCTACTTTCTAGATAGTAGTGCTCTAGTCAAGCGATATATCAGCGAAACTGGTTCAGCTTGGGTTTTAGGGTTGTTTGCCCCTGCATTAGACAATGAATTTTTTGTCGCAGCGATTACAGGGGTTGAAATTGTTGCAGCCATTACACGAAGAGCACGTAATGGTAGCGTTGCTACCGCAGATGCAGCGTTAGTTTGTAACCAACTGAGAAGTGATTTGCAAACTGACTATCAAGTTGTTGAAATTACAGAAGAAATTATTGATTCTGGAATGACACTGGCTGAGACACAAGGGCTGCGTGGTTATGATGCAGTTCAGTTAGCGTCAGCATGTGCAGTTAATAAGCTTTGCATTGATAGTGGTTTATCTCCCATCATTCTTGTATCCGCAGACAATGAATTAAATTTAGCTGCTACTACCGAAGGGCTATTGGTTGAAAACCCAAACAACTACCCATAGCGCAGCACAACAATATATTCCTGCTTCCTTCCCCTCGCATTCTGCCACCTGCCTCATTATGACTGCCACATCCCCCCAAGCCTCTACTCAACCTGCAACTCCACGAACGCGATCGCGCCCCTGGTTCCTCATTGCCTGGACGATGCTGGTCTTTGCCTTCCTAAATTTACCGATCGCCGTTCTGGTGTTCATGAGCTTCAACGACTCCAGAATTTTGTCGTTGCCATTCAAAGGCTTTACCACCAGTTGGTATGGCATGGCATTTCAGGATGTAGCAGTGCGCGTGGCGTTGCTGAATTCGCTGAAAGTGGCGGCGGTTGCGACTGTGTTGGCCACTGTATTTGGGATTCTGGCTGGATTTGCCATCTACCGCTATCAATTCTTTGGTCGCAATGCCTTTCGGATTGCCCTGAACTTGCCGATTCTGCTGCCCGGAATTGTCACCGGAGTGGCGATGCTGGCGTATCTCTCGGATTTGGGATTGGCACTGTCGCTGGGAACGGTCATACTCGGACATGCGGTGTTTGGCTTGCCCGTCGCCCTGGGGCCGATTCTCACTCGCCTGTCTCAGTTCCCGCGCAGCCTGGAAGAAGCGGCGTATGATCTGGGAGCCAAACCGGGAGAGGTATTCTTGGGCGTGATCTTTCCCTACATTCGCAGTGCAGTGATCGCAGGTGCGCTGCTGGCCTTTACCTTATCGTTTGATGAAGTGGTCGTGACGATCTTTTTGACTGGAAGCGATAATACGCTGCCGATGGAAATTTGGGGTCGATTGCGCACCGATATTACCCCAGAAATTGCGGCGATCGCTACTCTAGTCTTAGGAGCAAGTACGGTGATTGTGCTGCTGAGTCAATGGGCAACCGCAAAGGAATAGCCAATGCAAGACACGAGTGTTGTGTATCTGGACGGGGTTAGCAAGATTTATCCCACGGCGGGAACAGATGTGTATGCCGTTCGGGATGTCACGATCGACGTGAAGCCGGGAGAGTTTTACTCGCTGCTGGGTTCCAGTGGATCGGGGAAGACGACGACGCTACGGCTGATTGGCGGATTTGAAATCCCGGAATACGGGCGTGTGTTGATTGGCGGCGAAGAGGTGACGACGCTGCCGCCCTATCGTCGCAATGTGCATACGGTGTTTCAAAGCTATGCTCTGTTTCCCCATCTGACGGTGGCCGAGAATATTGCCTACCCATTACGAATTGCCAGGGTTGCGCGAGAAGAAATTGGGCCACGCGTCGCTGATGCACTAAAGATGTTTCAAATTGAAGGATTTAGCGATCGCCGTCCCTCTCAGCTGTCGGGTGGACAGCAGCAGCGGGTGGCCTTAGCGCGGGCGCTGATCAACCGTCCGAAAGTGCTGTTGCTGGATGAGCCGCTGTCTGCCCTGGATGCCAAAATTCGCGAAGAAGTGCGGCAAGAGCTACGCGAGCTACAGCGACAAACCAATCTCACCTTTATCTATGTGACTCACGACCAGGAAGAAGCACTGGCCTTGAGCGATCGCATTGCCGTCATGCACAACGGCATCGTTGAGCAAATCGGCACCCCCAAAGAGATCTACAATCGCCCCCGTTCTCACTTTGTCGCTCAGTTCATCGGTAAAGCCAACTTCTTGAAGGGTACAGTTCAGGAGGTCGCCGCAGAGTTTTGCTGGGTCGAGGTGAATGGTATGAGGCTCAAAGCCAGTTCTCCGAACCAGTCCTTACAAGTGGGTGATGCTGTAACGCTGATGATTCGACCAGAAAGGTTGCAAATGGATCGTACTGTTACAGCAGATAACCAGGTAATGGGCAAAACTGCTAGTGTTACATATGTCGGGCAACGCGTTGAGTCTCATATGGATACCCCTCTGGGCAGGCTCACCGTTACCCACCTGGATGATCAAGGAGATGATACCGAGGACGAAGGTCGAATGCTTTCCTGGGATGCCAGAGATTGCATTGTCATTCCCCCAAAAAGATGATTCGAATATCTCAGTTTGGTGGTGTTTTACTCACAAAACGCCCTATGAGACGAGTACTTTTTAACATTTCAAGTCGTGTCTAGAGCCGCTTACCGTAACATCGCTATCTCGGCGGTAACTCAATCGCTGAGACGATTGTTGAATATCGGTAACGAGTCAAAACGGAAGGGAAAAAACACCAAAGGAAAACATATTTTCTGCTTAGCGAGGTTTTTATGGTTTTAATGGAAGAAAAACTGGTTCATTATCCGATGGTGATTGGGGATGAATTGGTTTCAACGGGCAGCGAAGATTTGATTGATCCTGCTACTGGAAAACCATTTGCCACTGTTGCCCTGGGAACGAAAGCGGATGTAGACCGGGCGGTTGCAGCCGCTCAAAAGGCTCAGGCGATTTGGGGAGCGATGTCCTACGGCGAGCGCAGCGCAGCACTGATGAAATTTGCCGATGCGCTAGAAGCCAAGTCAGAAGAACTGGCCCATCTAGAAAGTCAAAACGCCGGAAAAGCGTTGAAACTCACCGTCAATGGCGATATTCCCTTCTCGATCGACAACCTCCGCTACTTTGCCGCTGTGCTGCGTCGTCAAGAAGGCGTGGCAGCAGGAGAGTATGTCGGCGGCTACACCAGTATGATTCGTCGAGAGCCAATTGGCGTTATCGGTGCCATTACGCCCTGGAACTACCCCTTCATGATGGCAATCTGGAAAATTGCTCCGGCGATCGCCGCTGGAAATGCGATCGTGATCAAACCCGCTCCCAACACACCCATTACTACGATTGAGCTAGGCAAGATCGCGCTGGAAGCGGGTCTACCTGCCGGATTAATTAACGTCGTGACGGGTGGCGTTGAGGTCGGTGAAGCAATTTGCACCCATCCCGGCATCGGCATGATCAGCTTCACGGGCAGCACGCGCACGGGTAAGCGCGTCGCAGAACTGGCCAGTCCCATGATCAAGCGGGTCACGCTGGAATTGGGCGGTAAAGCACCGTTCGTCGTGTTTGCAGATGCCGATGTTGAAGCTGCTGCGCACGGTGCAGTAGTGGGAGCCTATGTTAACTCGGGTCAGGATTGCACCGCTGCCACCCGGATTTATGTGCAGGATGAAGTCTTTGATCAGTTCCTAGCACGGTTCACGGAGTTATCGAAACAGGTGAAGGTCGGCCATCCGTTTGATGAGGATACAGATATTGGCCCGCTCTCCAGTCAGGCGCATTTAAATAAAGTCAGCGGCTATGTGGAAGAGGCGCGTCGTCAGGGTATTGAGGTGATTACCTGTAGCGAGGTGCCGCAGGATGGCGGTTATTTCTTCCCGCCCACCATTTTGGTGAATCCGCCACAGGACGCTAGCTGTGTTCAGGAGGAAATCTTTGGCCCGGTTATTGTGGTGAAGCGTTTCTCAACCGAAGCGGAAGCCGTTGAACTGGCGAATGACACGCCTTACGGGCTGGCAGGTAGCGCCTGGACGCTGAATGTGCAGCGCGGAATGCGGATGGCGGGTGCGCTTAAGTGCGGCACCGTTTGGATTAATGACCATCTGGTGATTGGTAGCGAAATGCCTCACGGGGGCTTCAAGCAAAGCGGCATTGGCAAGGATATGTCGCACTATGCGCTGGAAGAATTCACTATCGTGAAGCATGTTGTGTTTGACATTACTGGAGACCAGCGGAAGCCTTGGCATTTCACTACGTTTGGTAAAGCAGATTAGTGTGCTTTAGAGCCACCAGCGAGTAGATGCGTTAGGCGGTAGCCGTAACGCATCTACTCGCTGTGATAGAAAAACGTGCTTGTTCGCTATTTGAAGCTTCTTCGTTTTTGAAGCTGTAGTTGCTGAGTTAGAGATCTCTCTGGGGGCTTCCCCCAGACCCCCATTGGGGAGCGCCGCTCGCTCCCCAAACCCCTTCCGCAAGGGATTTATGATTGGTGGCGAGGAGTGCCTCCACTTGCCTTCGTATTAATGTTCATCGCATTCCTAAGAAAACGTGTTTTCTTTGCGTTTTCCCAAGGGGGGTAGTAGTGCGCTGCACTACTACCCCCCTTGTTGGAGACTCACGTTTATTAGGACGGGGTGCAGGGGTGAAACCTCTGTCTGGGAGCGAAGCTCCCACACCTCTTTGGTTTTCAATGGCTCAATTGCATATGGCGACAGCGATAAATCGATTGCCCTCTACCAAATTTTGCTTAACTCCAGCACAAACCCAGACAATACCGGATCGCCACTGAGTGTTGCAGGTTGACGTAATTCCTCTACTGGCGAACCTGCCCGATATACGTAAACGGTTTGTTCTTTTCGGTCAATCAACCAACCTAACAAAGTGCCGTTGTCGATATATTCCTGCATTTTGTCTTGCAGGGGTTTGAGACTATCGGAGGGCGATCGCAGTTCCACAACAAAATCGGGGCAGATAGGGGCAAATTTGCTGCGCTGGTCTTGGGTTAATACGTCCCAACGGGAAAGTTTAATCCAGGCGGCATCGGGCGATCGCGTTGCTCCATTTGGCAATATAAACCCACCGCTTGACCCAAAGCCTACACCTGTGCCGTCCTGTTTAGCCCAAATCCCTAACTCTACGATTAAGTTAAAGTTGCGCTGGTCAGTTTCGGAGCCAGTAGGCGACATGATGATCAGATCCCCAGTAGCAGTACGTTCAATCCGTAAGTCTCGATTAATTTGACAGAAATCAAAGAACTGATCATCTGTCATATCAATCACAGGCCGCATCTGAACGACCAGTGGCGAAGTCTCAGCAATCGTGAGGACGTCGGACATAGGATTTCACCGCTCATTCATTATTTGGGATCTGCTTTTTCAACCGATGATTCGTTTACTCCTAAGGTTAGCTCTAAGGGCGGTTGGTCAGGATAGACGCGGGCAATCTGGCGATACACCGCGTATTTGGTCGGTAGGGTGACGGTTTGCCCATCATTGTCGAAGGTGAGGGAATATCGCACATCCTTCTGCAATCGGGGTGTACCAATAGTTTCATTGGGTCGCTGTTTGGCTTCCAGTTCGTCAACCGTCGGACGTGGAGGCAAAGCAGGCCACCAGAGGCCGCGATCGTCTGGCCCTGTCACTGCATCATCTGGACGCTGCCCGTTCACGGTTTGCAATGACGTAGAGGCAAATTCTTCAACGCGGGGACGGCGATCGTCCTGTCCGGCTCCCGTTTGCGTGTAGTCTACCTGCCAGGTATAGCGAGTCAGGGCGATCGCCTCATACTGATTCGTCGTCGTAGAGGTACAGGCCACTAGCGTAGAGACAAGGGAAAGCGTGGCGAGCGTGGTGAAAAGCCGTTGCATAGGTAACAACCCAGTTAATCCTGAATGTAATCATGTCCGTTAATCAGGGCGATTTCGGCCCGCGTAAATTCTCGTCCCAAATAGGCGGCATGGTCGAGATACCCAATGGGGCAGGGCTTCGTCTCTTCAAAGATCTTGATGCAGAGTTCTTTGGCAGTTCTCCCGGTATAGATAGCCGTATGCGATCGCTGCACTGGGCTACGCACGGATAAAGGCTTTCCTGTTTCCGGATCACAGGCCAACCCCTTGTCATTAATCACATTGGTAAAGTGTTTGGCGCAAATCAGCCCTGCCTCGCGATCCAGATAGATCAGAAAATAACCATCCGGGTCTAGCTCGATGTAGCGTTTTGACAGTTTGTTATCCAGGGCAGCAAGTTCTTCGGCCTTTGGGTTCATGATCGGTGAAAGGGTCATAGGGCAACCTGAGATCCAGCGTCAAGGTAATTGGGACACATTAGATCTAGTTTAGATCCCCTGGCTGCACGAATGTTCACCCACTCAATTCTCCTGCTTGAACGGCAAATCCTCATTAATCGCCTCAATTTCCTGCTGTTCCATTTCGTTGATCCGATTGATATAAGAGCGCAGAATTTTGGCCAGATGCGGGTCGTAGAAGCGGTGTAGGGAATAGTTGGGAGTAGCGGGGAAGCCGCGTCGCTTTTTGTGACGGCCACCGGCACCGGGGTCAAAGGTTTGAATGTTGTGGGCGATCGCCCATTCAATCGGGGTGTAGTAACAGGTATCGAAGTGAAGATTATCGAAATCCTGAGTTGCGCCCCAGTAGCGACCATATAGCTGATCGCCCTTGGTGACACAAAACGACATACCTGCCGGATGTCGGGCATCCTGTTCGCTATAGGCCGCAAAAAATACAATGCGATGGCGGTAGTTGGGATGAAGCTGTTCAAAGAAACGGCGGGTGAGATATTTGCTGCCCCACCAGCCAAATTTGTCACAGGTATCGCTGTAAAAGGCATACATTTGCGAAAACAGAGAGTTAGGGATTTCGTCACCCGTCACGGCTTGCAGCCGCAGTCCGGCTTTTTCAACCGCTTTGCGTTCACGCTTAATGTTGCGTCGCTGATTGGCGTTGAAGACGCCCAAATAGTCATCAAAGGTTTGGAATCCCTGATTTTTCCAGACATAGCTATGATGTAGCCATGCGCTAAATCCAAGCTGCTCCATTCGGCTCTGCCATTCGGGATCGACGTAGAGAAAATTGCAGCCAGAGATTTGATTTTCAACGCAAAAATGGTCGATCGCCGCCACCATCAATTCTGTAATATCGTCCTCATCTTCGCCGGGAGCGATCAGGAATCGATACCCTTCAGCGGGCGTAAAAGGGGACATCCCCAGCAGTTTAGGATAATACTCAACGCCCATCCGAGCGGCAATGTCGGCCCACTGGTGATCAAAGACAAATTCACCGTAGCTGTGACCTTTGATGTATAGCGGTGCGATCGCCACCAGATTGCGATCGCGCCAGATCGTCAGGTGATTGGGCAACCAGCCTGCTTTAGCCGTAGCGCTACCAGAAGCTTCCATGATGTGAAGCCACTCCCATTCAAAAAAGGGAGTTTTGAGCGGCATCGCCAGAGCATCCCAGGCAGATTGGGGGATCTCAGCAATCTTGTTAGTCCAGACGACAGAATAACGAGGCTTAAGCTGTTCAATCATGCCTACTAGGGTAAAGCAATATTAAGAAACATGGATGGGGCAACCCCAATTTTTGCAGCGATACGCACGGCGTTGCCGTGCGTATCGCTGCAAAAATTAGGATCTGATTAGCTATGAACCGTCCGTTTAATTCGGTAGTGGAGAAAGACCTCGTGGGCGATCGCTTCTGATGACAGCAGTTCCAGGCGGGGAGCTAGATCGGCTGGAAATCCCCGTCCCTCAACGGGGGAAGGCGCACTGCTGCCACCCAGCAAGAGCGGACAGACCGTGAGCCAGAGTTCATCGATCGCATGAACCGACAGGAGGGATGCAACCAGATCGCCCCCTCCAGCGATCACAATTCGCCGCAACCCAGCATCACTCAACAGTTCCATCGCAGAAACCCAGTCGAGTCGCGATTCTTTTAGCGTCACGGTCAGAATTCGCTCAAAGGCCGATGATTTGTACCAGGGCGCGGCCCCCGTGGAGGTTGTTAATAGCCAGCGAGGCACAGGTTGCTTAAAAAACGGATACTCGGCATTCAGTTGTCCCGTGCGGGAACAGACAATTTGCACAGGCTGCGATGCTTTTCCATGCTGCTGTCGCTGTTGCAAGAGGTCTGGATCGGTCACTCTCAACGTGGTTCCATAGGCGCGCAGGGTTCCGGCTCCAAATAAAACCCCGTCTGCTTTAGCGATTTGCGTTTCTAAATGGGTCTTATCGGCTGGAGAGCCAAATCGGGCGGGCGATCGCTCAAAGTCGGCAATTTTGCCATCCGCACTCATGGCTAGCACTACTGTGGTGTGAGGTCGCAGCATTCCTCTCAGGTGGTGATATTACTACGCGTAAGAACTATAAAGCGATAGACGCTTTTTATTGGTTACAACCCTAACCTACAGAATCAGGATTGGCAGCGTTGAAAAATAGCGCGAGGCATTCATCCCATCGGGTGAGTCATCTGGATGAGGTGTGACGGGAGTCAGCCCCATAAACTGAAATGGTTTCCGCATCAAAACATGAAAGGAGGCAATCCGTAATGAGCATTGATAACGGCATTCCCAAGCTTACCGCTCTGGCTGACCAAGGACTCGCTACAGCTTGCCTACGACCAGAGTTGTTCCGCTCTACTCGCACCATTCACCCATCAGAACAACCATCATGTTTCACAATCATTTCTTTGGTTACACGGTCACATCATCCAGTTCGAATCTAACGCCTTCTAGGCGTTATCAAGGCCCCTTTGAACCACGCAACCCAACGCCCTTACCGACAGAGCAACAGCGACCAACGCGCAGAGATACACACACTGTCCATCAGCTTCGTCAGACTCAGCAAACCTACTACTTAGAACGGCGATTATTCTTCTAATTTAACGTGAGTCTCCAACAAGGAGGGGGTAGTAGTGCGCTGCACTACTACCCCCTTGGACAAACGAAAAGAAAACACGTTTTCTTAGGAATTCGATAGCCCCATTTTGCGTGCGCGACGCGCACGCAGAACGGTTTTTGGAGAGAGTTGCTCTTCGCGCAACTCTCTCCAAAAACCGTTCGTCGAATTTACCTTAGTTTATTCTTTTAAATATGCCAAAAAGAAAAGCCCTCGGGAGTCTTGCCATGTTTCGACCCCAAGGACTTTTCTTTATTAATTCACTCCTCACCTGCATATAAAGTACTATTTCTGCCTGAGGAAAGCAATACCTCCAGTGACACTTCATAAAAGTGTCCTATTCTCTGATAAGAATGGTTACTTCTGGGAAGCATGCGGTAATAAAACCAGGGGGATGTGGGGACTGCCCTCCATTCAGGGGTTCCCCCCCTGCACCCCAAATTCCTACCCTTATCTATAACGAGTTGTACTTAAGTATGAAAGGTGGGAGTAAATATCAGCCACTCCTTGAGTATTTGCGGCGGAGCGATCGCCCTGAGGTGACGCTAACCTTCGCGCAGATTGAAGCCATTATTGGGGAAGCGCTACCCGATTCGGCGCGAACCAAGAAGGCGTGGTGGAGCAATCGCACCAAAGGCGCATTACAATCGACAGCCTGGATGGGGGCTGGATTTCTGGCGGAGAACATAAACCTTTCAACCGAGCAAGCTACTTTTCGCAAACCACCGACTGTGTATGACGTGCAGCGCGTGAAAGGAACTGTGCTGTGGAATGGCGACCTGATTAAGGCCCTCCGACGGCATATGGGACTTTCCCAAGCTGAATTTGCCGAAGAATTAGGCGTTCGCCAGCAGACCGTGAGCGACTGGGAAACGGGTGTGTATGATCCCCGTTTGGCCACCTCAAAGTATCTGACGATGGTCGCTGAGAAGGCGGAATTTATGTATGCGATCGCCCCCCAACCCAGCATTGGCGATGCGGAACCCAACGATCCGTCCTAGAACAATCCCAGGTCATGAAAATCAATCGGTTGCCAATAATAGCGATCGGCAACGCGATCGTTGACCAGCTCAACACCTTCGCTGAGCAAAGCATCACGCTGATGGGGAACGTGCCGTAAGAGCAAACTGCCATCCGAAGCCACAACCCGATGCACAGGAATCTGGGCAGCAGATTTTTTGAGCAGGATAGGAATAGAGCGGTAGTAACCGCGAGTTAAACCTAATGCCAGCAATAGATCCGAAGTTCTCACCACGTTACCCGATGGAATCCGGGACACAAACTCTTCAAATCGTCCTCTGGTCGATTCAGGAATCAATGGAAATTGGTGTGCCGTAAGAGTCACATGATCCCCAACCTTAATCCAGCCATCCCTGACTACCATGCCTAGCAGTCCTCGCTTTCCCTTAATTCGTTTGGCTAGACCGGGCTGAAGTTTTTCTAATGTCGCACAGGGTTCGCAGAGATGCATCAGGCGGATTAGCGCATCTGAGCCAATCTGAAGCACCTGACCGGAAATAAATGCTTCAACGGCACAATCAATCAGCATATTTTCTTGCATCTGACCGGGCTGCAAATCAAACTGAGTCAGGCTGGGTAACCCTGCCATTAAAACTTGACGAGGACTCCCGATCGCCGCATTAGCATCTCCCTCAATCCCATAGCTTCGTCTTAGCAAAAGAGATTCGCAGGAATGAACTCCTTGATGCGCTCCCTGCTTCTTGAACAGCTTAATGACTTTCATAGTTTGTAGTGAATGCTGGGATATAGCAACCGTCGAGACGGGTAGGACAGGAGGTGTTAGGACAATCGGTGGCCGTGCAAGTTTGCCTGCGGAGAGTTTGCACGGCCACCGATGGCGGGTTTGGCGCATCCGACGGGCGTGTTAAACCCGCCATCGGTTTCAAAATGAGAATTGCTGGAATTCCAGGGAAAACAATACCTGAATTGGCGATGACGTCATAGAATCAAGAAGGTTTGTATTTCTAATTCGTTACATTCAACGTTAAATAATGGCACTAAAACCCGGTGATCCCGCCCCTGACTTTAGTTTGCCCGATGGCAATGGCAACACCGTGAAGCTTGCTGATTTTCGCGGCAAGTGGGTTGTTCTGTACTTCTATCCTCGCGATAACACTCCTGGATGCACGACAGAAGCCTGCAATTTCCGGGATGCATATGCTGACTATCAAACTAAGGATGTTGTGATATTAGGCGTTAGCACCGATGATGCCAAATCCCACACCAAGTTTTCCACCAAATACAACCTGCCATTCACCTTATTAACGGACGCAGACGGAACAATCTCTACAGCCTATGAAAGCTATGGGCTGAAGAAATTTATGGGCAAGGAATACATGGGCATCAGCCGCAATACATTTCTGATTGACCCTGATGGCAAAATTGCCAAGGTGTATTTGAAGGTGAAGCCTGATAATCACTCGGTTCAAATTTTGACCGATTTGGCAGAATTAGCAGTCTAGGAGCCTATGAAGCAATTGTGGCGGTATGTCCAAGCTGCCCTGGGAGTTATCTTTCGGCATCCTATTACTGGAACGAGCATTATTCCCGTGCTGCCGGATGGTCGAATCGTGTTGGTTCAACGTCGAGATAACAACCAGTGGAGCCTGCCCGGTGGCATTGTAAACTGGGGCGAGAATATCGAAACCTCAGCCAGGCGCGAATTGGAAGAGGAAACTGGACTGAATTTGATTAATATTCGTCGGTTGGTTGGGATTTACTCGGCTCCCGATCGCGATCCTCGGTTTCACTCCATCTGTGTCGTGATTGAAGCGGAAGTAGAAGGAGCTATGCACGTTCAAGACACACTGGAAATCAAAGATGTGCAAGCCTTTAGTCCATCTACGATTCCCATTGGCCAGCTATCCCATGACCACGATCGCCAGTTGCAAGATTATTTTAGTGGGTTAACCACGCTGGCATAGCGTCCAGCTACCAGGTTTGTTTGATTCAACAAACCCCTGGTGTCAGACTGTAAACCCGGTGTTTGCGCTGTTCGACCTGACTGTCCACCCGTTCCCGATTACTGCTAAATCAATGACTTTACTCATTCGTACTTCTCGTCTTCGGCTGTCTCAAGGGCAACTTTTCTGGCATGAGGTTGGTACAGGTCAGGTTTTAGTGTTTTTGCATGGAGCCTGGGAGGATAGCAGCGAGTGGTTGCCTGTGATTGAGCAGTTGGGAGGCCGCTATCATTGTGTGGCTCCTGACCTGCTGGGGTTTGGTGAGTCGGAGCGACCTAAAATTCACTATTCCATCGAGGTCGAAGTCGAGTCGCTAGCCGATTATCTGGAAACATTGAAGCTAAAGGGGGTGCATTTGATTGGTCAGGGCATTGGCGGCTGGATTGCGGCAAGCTATGCGCTGAAGTATTCTGGCCAGGTCGAAAGTTTAACGCTGTTAGGAGCTGAAGGCGTGCCCATCGAAGGCGATCGCCGCTGGCGTTGGGCTGGTGCATTATTGCGTATACCGCTCTGCGTTTGGGCGTTGCGATCGCTCCTCCCAGTAGCCCGATTGCTGAAGCGCGATGCGGGCATTGAACAGTTGTTGCAACTGCGCAGAACGTTGAAGCGATCGCCCACCGCCTGTCAGCTTTTGTTTAACCGCCGCCGCGCCGAAATTCGCGCCGAGTTGCTGCATGAGCGATTGGAGTGGCTAAAACTGCCCGTTTTAATTCTGCAAGGCGAACAGGATTCATCCATCGTCACCGCTTTGAATCGAGCCTATGCACAAGCACCCCTGGCAGACGTGCGATCGCTCCCCGGTCAGGATCTTGTTCAAACGGCACCAGAAGCCGTAGCCGAAGAAATCCGGAATTTCATTAAGGCGATCGCAACCTAGCTGTCCGAATTGCCGGAATGCCTCGAAAGATCAGGTGAGGATCATGAGTAATCTGGGCAGCTAGAGCAGGATTCAGAGCGCCGAAGGATTTGTACAACAGCAAGCTGTCGCCTCCGGTCAGGGCGATCGCACTGTTGGGATGCTCTTGCAGCCACGCCTCTACGAAACTTTGGAGGCTGGCAAGTGCGGTATACAAAACGCCGCTGAGAATTGCATTGGGCGTATTGCACGACCAGCGATCGGGCAATCTTCCAGACTTCTCCAGTTCCACGGCGGGAAGGGCAGCAGTGTGTTGAGAGAGCGATCGCAGTTGTAATTGCAATCCCGGCAAAATCGCGCCTCCAACCAGTTCACCAACGGCATTGGCTCCCGTAAAGGTCATCGCAGTTCCCGCATCGATCACCAGGGCTGGAGCACTCCACTGCTGAATGGCTCCCCAGAGTGCCAGAGCGCGATCGATTCCCAGTGTGGCATAAAGATTGGCGATCGGAATGTGATTGAGTTGAATTACATGAGCACGAGGATAAGCTTGCCAGAGCTGGGTTTGAGCCGGAACGACAGAGGCCATCCACAGATCGTGCTGAGTCAGATCAAGGGGGAGGGCGATCGCCTCCAGTTCTGAATGCGCTGTGTCCCAGGTTTGTTCTAACGTAGAGTCAGAAAACAGCCCCCAGTGCAGGCGAGAGTTGCCTATCACAAGCGCCAACCAGCGATCTGAAACGTCATTTGCCATCGTGCGATCGCTCCATCACAAACGCCTCCACCCGTTGCCAAACCGCTTCAACCAAATCTGGATCATCCGAATCAAACCACTCAATGTTGGGGTTTGCCCGAAACCAGGTGCGCTGCCGTTTAGCAAACTGGCGGGTATGCAAAACAGTTAGCGCCTTCGCGGCATTTAACGAAATCTCTCCGGCCAAATACTGTTTGATTTCCTGATAGCCCAGCGTATTCAGCAGCGGCAAATCTGGCCCGTACTTCATGCACAATTGCTGAACTTCCTCGACAAATCCAGCCTGAATCATTTGCTCCGTGCGGCGTTCAATCCGCTGAGTCAGAGGATCAGGCGCATCCGCAACTACTGGAGCAAGACAATCCAACCCAAGCTGAAGAATCGGATAGGTGGGTGGATGCTCCCCCTGCTGGGCTGAAATCGGCTTCCCTGTGGTGTAATACACTTCCAGCGCTCTCAACGTGCGAACTTCATCATTGGGATGAATTTTTCGTGCCGATATAGAATCCACCTGCTGTAAAAAGCTATAGCACTGCGGTTGCCCCAACGACTGAAGCTGCGATCGCAACTCCATCTGAGGCGGCACCCTGGGAATCTGCAACCCATCCACAATCGAGCGGATGTATAAGCCTGTACCACCGACGAGGAGGGGTGTGGGGTGCGGGGTGCGGGGTGCGGGGTGTGGGGTGTTAGGTGTTGGGCATGAGAAATTTTTTGTTTCCCTATCTCCCCCATCTCCCCCATCTCCTCCATCTCCCCCATCCTCCTTGTCCCCCTTGTCCTCCCTATCTCCTAACTCCTGACTCCTATCCCCTGACTCCTGACTCCTGACTCCTATCTCCTGCCCTCCATGCATCTCCTCAATCAACGCCTGTGCCTGTTCCTGATACTCCGCTACCGTCAGCGTTTCGGTCGGATTGCAGATATCGATCAGATAATGCGGAACCTGCTGCTGTTCTGCGATCGCTGGTTTGGCGGTACCAATGTCAAATTCGCGGTAGACCTGACGCGAGTCGGCGCTTAAAATCACGCTGTTGAGCCGTCGCGCTAATGCTAATGCCAATCCAGATTTACCAGTTGCCGTTGGCCCACAGATAACGATTAAAATGGGAATAGGGGAATTTAGTACAAATGTATCTGAACTCAAAAGTTTCTACCTAAAAATCGCTACAGATCAATCCCTCACTAAAAAATGACTTAGAACGCCCTTAAAACCGCTTCAAAGCCTTTTGTGTTATAATTTTGATGTATTTCGATGTCTTGGGGTTCAGAGAGGGCTTCAAGCCAATTATAGGAGCAGCCTTATTCATGACAACTAATTACGGTGCTGATCAGATTCAAGTCCTGGAAGGGTTAGAGGCAGTCCGTAAGCGCCCAGGGATGTACATCGGCAGCACGGGGCCTCGCGGTCTCCACCACTTAGTGTACGAAGTAGTGGATAACTCTGTCGATGAGGCGCTGGCAGGCTATTGTAAGCACATCGAAGTATCGCTAAATGCCGATGGTTCCGTTACCGTTACAGACGATGGGCGAGGCATTCCTACAGATATTGTCGCACGCACAGGCAAATCTGCTTTAGAAACTGTGCTGACCATCCTGCACGCAGGTGGAAAATTTGGCGGAGGTGGGTACAAAGTTTCTGGGGGCTTGCACGGGGTAGGCATCTCCGTGGTGAACGCCCTGTCAGAGTGGGTCGAAGTGACCGTTTGGCGCGATAAAAAATCTCACTTGATGCGGTTTGAGCGGGGCCTCACTGCTGGAGAGATGCAGGTGTCACCCGTTAAAGATAACCGGACGGGAACATCCGTCACCTTCAAGCCGGATACCCAAATTTTTACGACAGGGATTGAGTTTGACTACAGCACTCTGGCCGGTCGCCTGAAAGAACTCGCCTACCTGAACGCTGGCGTTCAAATTACCTTTACCGATAGCCGTCTAGAGCTGCAAAAAGACGGTCAACCCCACGCTGAGACATACTATTATGCGGGTGGTATTCGTGAATATGTAGCGTACATCAATCACGACAAGCAAGCCATTCACGAAGAAGTCATTTACGTGAGCGGTGAGCGCAACAACGTGCAGATCGAAGTGGCGTTGCAATGGTGCTCTGATGCTTATACCGACAACCTGTTGGGGTTTGCCAATAACATTCGCACCATTGATGGTGGAACTCACCTAGAGGGCTTGAAGGCCGTGCTGACTCGGACGATGAATGCGATCGCCCGTAAGCGCAACAAGCTGAAAGAGGGTGACTCTAACCTGGCTGGAGAAAACGTGCGGGAAGGACTCACGGGCGTGATTTCAGTCAAGGTACCCGACCCAGAGTTTGAAGGGCAAACCAAAACCAAACTCGGCAACACGGAAGTGCGAGGCATTGTTGATTCTCTCGTTGGTGAAACGCTGACCGAGTATCTCGATTTCCGGCCCAGTGTGGCAGATTCCATTTTAGAGAAAGCGATTCAGGCGTTTAACGCCGCAGAAGCGGCACGTCGGGCGCGGGAGTTGGTTCGCCGTAAATCGGTACTGGAGTCTTCTACCCTGCCCGGTAAGCTAGCTGACTGTAGCTCGCGTGACCCGTCTGAATCAGAAATTTTTATCGTAGAAGGCGACTCTGCGGGTGGCAGTGCAAAACAGGGACGCGATCGCCGCTTCCAGGCCATCCTGCCGCTACGAGGCAAAATCCTCAACATCGAGAAAACCGATGATTCCAAGATCTACAAAAACACGGAAATTCAGGCGCTCATCACGGCGCTGGGGTTAGGCATCAAGGGTGAAGATTTTGATGCGTCCCAACTGCGCTATCACCGCATCATCATCATGACAGACGCCGACGTGGATGGTGCTCACATCCGCACACTGTTGCTCACCTTCTTCTATCGCTATCAGCGATCGATGGTGGATCAAGGCTATGTCTATATCGCCTGCCCTCCACTCTATAAAGTAGAACGGGGCCGTCAGCACTACTATTGCTATAGCGATCGCGAACGGGATCAGATCATTGCCGGATTCCCCGAAAACGCAAAGGTTGAAATCCAGCGGTTTAAGGGATTGGGTGAAATGATGCCCCAACAGCTTTGGGACACCACGATGAACCCGGACACCCGGACGCTCAAGCGAGTTGAAATCGAAGACGCGGCTGAAGCCGATCGCATCTTTACGGTGCTGATGGGCGATCGCGTTGCCCCCCGTCGAGAATTTATCGAGACCTATGGGCCTAGACTCAACCTGACAGATCTTGACATTTAAAATTCTTCCAGTTCGCTACAGGCGAACTGGAACGACCACCTATAGCGGGTTTGGCGTGCCCATCGAGCGTGCCAAACCCGCTATAGGTTTCAAAATGAGAATTGCTGGAATTTATCAGACGATCCTTAAGTAGTTTTCAGAATGCCATCAGCGATCGCTCAGCTTACCCCCTCATTCTGATAGTGGAGCCACATCAGCATTGGTCTCCGACAGGGGAGGGAGCCATGAAGGCTTGGTTGAATTCAGTCGTTATTAAAGTGATCGTTTGGTTAGCCGGAGAAATTTTGCTGAGCTTAATTGGATTGGATACATTAGCAGACTACAGTGAATTCTTGCTGGAACACCAACCGCATTTGAAGATTCATAGCACAGCATCCATTAGTCTTTTAACAGATAGTCTTTTAACAGATGTACCAAACGCCTCTGCTTCAATGCTTTTGCGATAGCGCTGGTTCTGTGGCGTAAAGCGTTTTGTGCAGATGGGCTTTGTGATCTGAACCAAATAGCTGGAGTTTTTCGGTGACAATCGTTTGCATCGCAGCGATCGCCTGCTCCATTACCTCTAATAAATCCTTGGGTTTCGAGCCGCAAACCTCATCCTTCAGGGTTTGCATGTATGCCTGACGCACTTCGGTATTGACGTTAAACTTGCAAACCCCTAGCTGAATCGATTGGCTAACCATCGCCTCTGGCAATCCTGACGCGCCATGCAACACAAGGGGAATATCGACGAGCGAACGAATGCGTTCCAGTCGGGCAAAGTCTAAACGCGGTGGGCTTTTGTATTCTCCATGAACATTGCCAATGGTCACGGCCAGTGAATCCACCTGTGTTTGGCGGACAAACTCTAGCGCTTGATCAGGGTCAGTCATCTTCGCTTCTTTTTCAGCAATGGTTAACCCATCTTCAGTTCCACTAATGCGACCAATTTCAGCTTCAACAACTGCATCATGTTGATGGGATAGGCCAGTCATTTGCCGCGTGAAGTCAAGATTTTTCTCATACGGCATGGGTGAACCGTCTGCCATGATGGAACGAACTCCAGCCTCTAACGCCATTCGAATATCTGATTCTGATGTGCTGTGATCCAAATGAACGGCGATCGGGACAGTGGCCGAACGAGCAGATTCTAAACAGAGCGCCAACAGCGGCGACTTGCCGTATTTCAAGGCACTGGGATGCAATTGGAGCAGAGCAGGACTACGATTAGCTTCAGCCGCATTGATTACCGCCTTTACGCCTTCCAGGTTATATACATTAAATCCACCGATCGCATAAGCATTGCGACGGGCGGTTTCCAAAAGCTCCTGGGTTGAACTCAACATAGCGGACTCTATTACTTACGAGTAGCGGCAGTTCTCATTCTAAATTGACTTGGCAACCAGAACGCCTACTCATCTACATTCATTCCTATAAAGCAGGAGATGGCTTCGTCATGTTCCTGCTTTTTATAGCCTCAGTTCCCATACTTTTCAGTAGAAACCAAAATTAGGGGTGCAGGAAGCAGCAAAGCTGCTTCCTGCACCCCTAATTTATTAACCGAGAAATACTGGAACAGCCCTTACGAACCAAGCAAGAACTCGTTGACGATGCTCCAGGCGTTGGAATGAGCCACTTTCGTGCGGGCGACAATGTAATCGGCCAAATATTCTGCATCGCGCGCAATGCCTGAAAACCGTCCTGAACCCCAGGTATACAGCCAGGGAAGTCCCAGGAAATACAGCCCCCAAACACCAGTCACGCCTCGCTCATGGCCGGGATAGCCTTTGCCATCAAAGACCGGAACATCGACCCAGCGAAAATCAGATTGATACCCGGTACACCAAATCACGGTGCTGATATTAGCGGCTTCGCAACTGAGCGATCGCCCCTCATCTTCAGGCTCCCATACAGGTTGATAAGACGGTTCAACGGGAGCCTCAATCTGATTTTTTTCGATAAAGGCATCAATAGTTTTCTTAATGCTTTCTGCGACCGCATCTGCCTGATCTAGATTTTGTTTGAGATCATCGTCAAACTCCAAACGACCGTTTGCAACGACTTTGAGACGTCCGTGTAGCCGCATTCCCTCTTGCGCAAACTGTCGCAGATCAATCTCACGACCACCATCACGACCTGTCACATAATGATTCGCTTTGGTTCTTACTTTTTCTTTTTGGGGATGTTCATCAATCGACAGATCGTAGTACCCCATCTGATCCAGCCAATCCACTACATCTTTGCCACGATAACGACGGGGCGATCGCGGTGCACTTCCCACACAGAGATGAACCTGTTTACCCGCTAGATGCAAATCCTCAGCAATCTGACATCCCGACTGTCCAGTCCCTACAACTAACACACTGCCATCTGGCAACGATTCGGGATTGCGATATTCAGACGAGTGTAGCTGGAGAACACTGTCAGGAAGCCGTTCGGCAATTTTGGGAATCCTGGGCCGATGATAGCTACCCGATGCAATCACAACCTGATTAGCGGTGTAATCTCCAATCGTCGTTTCCAACTCAAATACACCCTGCGCATCATCGCGACGAACGTGCAGCACCTCAACTCCTTCTTGCACGGGCGGAGCAAACGAGGCTGCATACTCCTTAATGTATTGAACGATTTCGTCCTTTTTCATAAACCCCTGTGGCTCAGGGCCAGGGTAGGGAAATCCTGGCAGATTGCACTGCCAATTGGGAGTCACTAAGCAAAACGAATCCCACCGTTTCGACTGCCACGCATAGCCAACGTAATTCTTCTCAAAAACAATATGGTCAAGCCCCCTCTGCTTGAGACAGTAGCTCATGGACAGGCCCGCTTGACCACCCCCTACAACGATGACAGAATAGTGCCTTTTCATTTGCTTACGCCCAAATTGCTTGCTCGTCTGTGTTGCAAGATTAAAGGCTGATCCAAAGGGCGTTTTGTATCTGTGATTACGAAAGATTGAAGTCTAACGATAAGGCTAGTAGAAGGGCGACCACCTACTTCCACCTCCATCATATCGGCCCCTCTTACCCTCTAAATCGATAGGTCAATGCAGCTAAAACTCAAAGCCAGCAATTCTTCTAAGAAAACATGGTTTTCCTTAATGTGAAACGGGGTAGGCGTGCGTGGCACGTCCACCACCTCATTAGATACTCAGTAGGCAAATCGATAGCGAGTTGTGTGCGCCCAAACTGCTATCGGTCTCAAAACGAGAATTGCTGATCCGAAACGATCAGAACAAATATAGTTGCATTTGCAATCAAAAACTGTTAACTTAAATTTAGTTGCAAATGCAATCAAATAAAATTTTGGAGACAATGAATCATGACAACGACCCTACAGGCTGGAATTGACCTCAAGACTGCTTTTGAAGATATCAAGCAGCTTGTATTGCAAGGTGAAGCATTAAAAGCGATCGAAAAATATTATGGTGACGATGTAGTGATGCAGGAAAATGAATCGCCTGCCACTGTCGGGAAAACCGCCAATTTGCAGCGAGAACAGGAGTTCTTTAGTAAGGTGACAGAATTTCGCGGCGCTGAGCTAAAGCAGGTTGCCTTTGGCGAGAACGTTATTTTCTCTGAGTGGTTTCTAGATTACACGCACGCGGATTGGGGGAAACGGACGTACCACCAAGTTTCAGTACAGCAATGGAAAGACGGCAAAGTCATCCACGAACGTTTTTATTATGGAGCGTGAGTGATCTTCTATCCCAAATCAAAAGTGGCGTAACGCGTTGCATTACACCACTTTTGAAGAACTTCATCAAGTATTAAAAGCGTTCGTGGAATGTGCGGTTAATCACATCCAACTGTTGTTCACGAGTTAGTTTGATGAAATTAACAGCGTATCCCGATACTCGAATCGTGAGTTGTGGATAGAGTTCAGGATGATCCATGGCATCGAGCAGCGTGTCGCGATTCAAAACGTTAACATTTAGATGAAAACCGCCATCATGGAAGTAGCCATCTAACATACCAATCAGATTGGTAAACCGTTGCTCATCTGTTTTACCCAGTGCATCCGGCACCACAGAGAAAGTATTGGAGATGCCATCTTGTGCGTGCTGATAGGGCAGTTTGGCAACCGATTCTAGGGCTGCGATCGCCCCCTTACTATCGCGTCCGTGCATGGGATTCGCGCCCGGTGCAAACGGTTCTCCAGCTCTGCGGCCATCCGGTGTGTTGCCCGTTTTCTTGCCGTATACCACATTAGAGGTAATGGTTAGCACAGATTGGGTGGGAACCGCGTTGCGATAAGTAGGATGCTTGCGGAGTTCATTCATGAAGGACTTGACCAGATTGACCGCGATCGCATCAACGCGATCGTCATTGTTGCCATATTTAGGAAAATCGCCTTCGATTTCATAATCCACCACCAAGCCCTGGTCATTCCGCAGCGCTTTCACTTTGGCATGTTTAATCGCAGACAGCGCATCGGCAACGACCGATAATCCTGCAATACCACAGGCCATTGTGCGGAGCACATCCCGGTCATGCAGCGCCATTTCTAGCCGCTCATAGCAATATTTGTCATGCATGTAGTGGATGACGTTGAGCGTGTTGACATATGTTTTCGCAAGCCATGCCACCATCAGCTTAAACTTCGCGGCAACATCGTCATAATCCAGATACTCAGACGTGACGGGCGCGTAGGCGGGAGCAATTTGCTCACCCGATTTCTCGTCTTTACCACCATTAATGGCATACAAAAGAGCCTTCGCCAGGTTCACGCGAGCGCCAAAGAACTGCATCTGCTTACCAATTCGCATGGCAGACACACAGCAGGCGATCGCATAATCATCACCCCAGAAGGGCCGCATCAAATCGTCGTTTTCATACTGAATTGAACTGGTTTCAGCAGAAACTTTGGCGCAGAACCGTTTGAAGGCAACTGGCAGTCGTTCAGACCAGAGTACAGTCAGGTTGGGTTCCGGAGCAGGGCCGAGGTTAAACAGCGTATGCAGCGTGCGGAAACTGGTTTTGGTCACGAGCGGTCTGCCGTCTTCACCCTCACCACCAATACATTCCGTCACCCAGGTTGGATCACCGGAGAACAGATCATTGTAGTCAGGCGTCCGCAAGAAGCGAACCATCCGCAGCTTCATGACGAAATGATCCATTAGTTCTTGCAGCTCAGATTCGGTAGCAACGCCAGTCCGCAAATCCCGTTCGAAGTAAATATCCAGGAAGGTCGAAACCCGCCCGATCGACATAGCCGCACCGTTTTGTTCTTTAACAGCCGCCAAGTACGCAAAGTAGAGCCACTGCACCGCTTCTTTAGCCGTTGCAGCCGGACGACCAATGTCAAATCCGTAGTTCGCCGCCATTTCCTTCAGCTCAAACAGCGATCGAATCTGCTCCGACAATTCTTCGCGCAGACGAATCACATCTTCCGTGATGGCATCCAGTTCCAGGGATTCATGCTGCTCTTTTTTGTCGTCAATCAGGCGATCGACGCCATACAACGCCACACGGCGATAATCCCCAATAATGCGACCCCGACCATACGCATCCGGCAATCCAGTAATCACGCCAGAGTGACGCGCTAGCCGCATTTCCCGCGTGTAGCCATCAAACACGCCATCATTGTGAGTTTTGCGATATTTGGTGAAGGTTTCTTTGGTTTGTGCATCCAACGCATACCCATAGGCTTTGAGAGACGCTTCCACCGTGCGAATTCCGCCAAAGGGTAAGATAGCCCGTTTCAACGGCTTGTCAGTTTGCAAACCCACAATTTGCTCTAATTCGCGATCAATATACCCAGCCGCATGAGCGGTGATGCTAGATGGAACTTTAGTATCCACATCCAAAATTCCTTTCTCATGTTCTTGCCGCATCAGCTCAAGCACCTGTTCCCAAAGTAAACGAGTCCGATCAGTTGGACTTGTTAAAAAGGTTTCATCTCCAGTGTAGGGAGTATAGTTTTTCTGAATGAAGTCTCGAACGTCAATCTCTTCTGTCCACTTACCAGATGTGAACTCATTCCACTGCTCAAACATAACGTGCAATTCCTCCCATTGTGGGAATATTTTGAGTGATGAAACGATTGGCTATTGATGATCAGTTTTTAGCCCGAAAGGTGCTATTGATAGCGATTGTAGCGATCGCCCTAATTCACATTAGGATCTTCAATGCTCACCTTTAAAGTCTCTCACTCAAAACTTTTTGGGTTGTGTGGTCTTACGATTTCAGTTATAAGAAAACACTATGAGGAAGTTGTGAGGAAGCATCTATATAGCTATCGCCACATTAATTAGGACGTGAATTCAACAATGGCGCAAAATTTTACCCCGCGCGACGCGCGGGGTAAAATTTTGCGCTATTTTAGCCGCCCGTCAGGCGGCTAAAATAGCGCTACCGAATTCACGTTACATCCAGTTTTCGAATTTACGCTAATCGCCAATTCTAGAGAGCGACGTTTGGGCAGGTTCAGCGATCGCCCCCGCTTTTCCCCGCACCGCCTGCGGATGTCCCACACCATAGGTCAGCGCATAGCTTCGAGCCAACAGCCAGAACCACAGAGCCGGGTAGCGAGATTCCAACCAGGGCTGCAACCAACGCGACACATCGGGCAACCATTGAAATAACCAGCTCATCAACGCGCTAATTGTGAAATAAAGATAGCTGCCCACCCAGCGCAACAAATCCTTAGGCCCTGCCAACTGCCAAATCCACAGCAGCAATGCCGGATTTTGCCGCGCCGCTTTAAGCGCCATCCGGTTAAACGGTATCCACCCTGCCCGGTCTTTAATAAAGCGATCGGCCACTTCTGGAGACTCACTCGCCAAAACGCCAAAGAAGGTATTCAGCATCGAATTGATCCGCTCAGGCGGCACATGTTTTCCGGTGGGAACCATCATGCCTTTCGAGAATAGCCAGGTCACCGCGATATTACTTTGATACGCCCGAATTTGATTCAAATGCTTGGCGCTGAGCAGGTCGTGCCGTAGAGCCGTATCCAGCAGATCCGTTAATC
>DATNPS010000417.1:0-1897 GCA_036703095.1 Crinalium sp.
TGCACAACCACCGATATGGGTTTTGCGTGCCCGACAGGCACGCAAAACCTGCAATTGGCTTCAAAATGAGAATTGCTGAAAATTTACAGTAGTCCATCCTTTGCGCTTGAATAGAGGGTTGATGATTTGTTTGACAGTCGAATGATTGTTGCTGGAAAGGGCGATCGCTCGGCTTCAGACTGCACAAATCAAATTGGAACGCTGAATCTCATGCAAATCGAATGGCAGGTTGCGAAAACCTACGAAGACATCCTCTATCACAAAGCTGACGGCATCGCCAAAATTACCATCAACCGCCCCCACAAGCGCAATGCCTTTCGCCCCAAGACAGTCGTTGAACTCTACAGTGCGTTTGTGGATGCCCGCGAAGATACCAGCATTGGCGTGGTGCTCCTGACGGGAGCTGGCCCTCACACCGATGGGAAGTATGCGTTCTGTTCGGGGGGCGATCAAAGCGTCCGAGGGCACGCGGGGTATGTGGATGATGAGGGGATTCCTCGGCTCAACGTGCTGGATTTACAGCGTCTGATCCGCTCCATGCCTAAAGTGGTCATTGCTTTGGTGGCGGGATATGCGATCGGGGGTGGTCATGTGCTCCATCTGGTTTGCGATTTAACAATCGCCGCTGATAATGCCATCTTTGGTCAAACTGGCCCGAAAGTCGGCAGTTTTGACGGTGGCTTTGGAGCCAGCTACTTAGCCCGCATTGTGGGACAAAAGAAGGCGCGAGAGATCTGGTTTCTCTGCCGTCAATACGATGCTCAACAAGCCTTGGAGATGGGCTTGGTGAACTGCGTAGTACCTGTTGAGCAACTGGAAGCCGAGGGAATTCAGTGGGCACAAGAGATTCTAGAGAAAAGCCCGATCGCCATTCGCTGTCTGAAAGCGGCTTTTAACGCGGATTGTGACGGTCAGGCTGGACTGCAAGAACTGGCAGGGAACGCCACCTTGCTCTATTACATGACGGAAGAAGGCGCGGAAGGGAAACAAGCCTTTTTGGAAAAGCGCAAGCCCGACTTCCGGCAATATCCCTGGCTCCCGTAACACTACCGTCTCGGCAGTCATGCACCTGCCAGGATAACGGTGTTACGCGGAGAGGGGCGGCGGAAATCGGATGTCTTGATGGAAGGTTTCTACGTCCTCAGTGTGGCAAATGGGAAGGGCATATTCTAAATTTTCGTGGGGGCGGGCGATGATGTGATGCGACAACAGTTCGCCCCCATGAACGCGCTGAATCGACTCTAATCCTGCATTCACGGCAGCTGTCACTTCGGCAACTGGGCCTCGAATCAGTACCGTAATTCGTCCGAGGTCTGTATTCTCATATCCCACTAGCGTCACTCGTGCAGCTTTGCACATGGCATCTGCCACTTCAACCGCAGTTGGCACCCCCGATACCTCAATCATGCCGATGGCGATCGCCACAACTTTTTCTCCCACAACAGGCGTTGCAATTTTAGCGCGTTGCGATCGCTAAAAGCTCCTTCGTCGAATCCAACTCAAAATTAGAGTTTAGTATTGATCAACGTATGGCTTGATAACTATCTGGTATCCGGCCGATTTCTATTTCCCAAAGCCCTAACACCTAACACCCAACACCCCAAGAGGTGGACATGAGAAAACTAGGAATTTGGCTGGCGTTGAGTATTATCACAGCCATTGGCGTTATCACTGGATGGAACTGGCATTTGATTCAGTTTCGTCCACAGGCCGTAGAAACGAGTTTTCGTCATCGATCTGAGGCCAATGATTTCCCTAAAGGCTTGAGTGATGCTCCAGTGATTGCGCCGTCCATTAATTCCGATCGCTTGATAGCTGATGTAACGGCTCTGTCCTTCAAGCGATTTAGCGAAACCGACCGGGAACAGGCCCGTAGCTACATCGTTCGAAAATTGCG
>DATNPS010000422.1:0-16613 GCA_036703095.1 Crinalium sp.
TGTATATTTCTTAGGATAAGTTTGAAGTGTTTAAATTCTACCACTCTGGCGTAAAACGTAATATTACAGCAGTTTTCAATTCAGGAAGCCGCAGTTATTTTTGTGAGAGCCGTGCGGCGCGTGGCTTTCACAAAAATAACTGTTTCAGAGCACAGATCTTCCAACTCAGCAAACCAACTCAGCGAAGAGTGGCGCAACCCGTTGGGTTGCGCCACTCTTTATCCTATCAGGCGAGGTACCGTCGCCCATCAGGCATCAAGAATTAGAACCTGTACGCTGCACCGACTTGAAGGCTAACCGCAGGGTTGGAGCTATCGCGGTATGCATCAATGCCGAGTTTGGCGTCTCCGTACAGCGCAATGTTGCGGGTAACGCCCGTTTCAACACCTGCCGTAATCACAGGAGCATTTTTGTCACCCAGTGGGGTAGCTCTGCCTTCATCAGCCACAAATGAATAGCCTGCACCAACATAAACGTTGGTATTAGGTGCAACACCGATGTCATAAGAAACGATCGGCATCAGTGCGGCTGTTTCGTCGCTAAACAAGACAGAACCTCTGAGGGAAACAGGAGCGAGTGGCACATCAAATCGGCCTTGAACGTTACCACCTACATCGGAAGAGTTGCCATCCGTTACACCAACGGAAACACCACCACCCAGATAGTTTCCATTCATGCCAATGAGTTGAGCAGACGCGGGTTTAGCAACTGACAATACAGGAACAGCAGCCAATAGCGATAAAACAGAAAGTGTCGCAATAGATTTGAAAACGGATTTCATTGCAGTCTCCACGGGTCAAGTGATTAGAGATAATTAGCTTTTAACAGCTATCAGAGCGATCGCCCAACATCATAAAACCATTTCGCTGGGACGGTTATGAGATGAGTCGATAGGTATCGCGTAGGTTATGAGATGAGTCGATAGGTATCGCGTAAGGTTAATTCTCTCATTAGCTAAGCATTGTCGCATCACAAATGCTTGCAGTTTGTTTGGCGTTATAGCTTAGTAAGAGATGTCATTGAATGGGATACTCGTTCACTCTGTAAATCTGTTATAGCGTGCGGTGAAAAGGGATATGTTTTCTGAGTAGCCTGTTTAGTTAACTGTCACACATCTCTGCTCATTTACATTTCAGACGCTCAACAAAACAAACAAGCTATGTATCCCAAAAAGGAATACCTAACTATTCTAATCGCTGGCAATCTTGAGAAGACGGTATTTTGATCAGGCTTTAAACGCAACGGCATTAAACCGTCTATCTCCTAGTAGGTAAAGCCGTCAAACATTCAAAAAACTCTTAGCTGTAACTCAACTGAATAGTTAAAACGTGATGTTGCGCTAAACGTTTTTCGTTTAAAGACGAGCTAATTTGTCATTTGTTCCATCTGAAAGCTCGACGCTTAGGGCGTGCTTTAAAGGTGCTGAGGACTGAAGACTGAGGACTGAGGCTTGAGAAAAGGTTCATACTTAGGACTCACAAGAAAATAAAATCCCAATTTCTTTGGGGCGCGGCTGCGCCGCGCCCCAAAGAAATTGGGATTTTATTAAACAGCAAACCTCTTAGTCCTCAGCACTCAGCACTCAGTTCTGCCAAAGGTTCTATTACTTCGGCAATATTTGAGACTACCTAAACCCCAAAAGCTTTATGGTGGGGCGCGCTTCGCGCGCCCCACCATAAAGCTTATTAAATTGCCGAGGTAATAGCTCTATTGATTTTTTGGCGATCGAATCAATACAATCGAACTCTCTGCCCTTTGAGAGAGGGACGATCTTGCTCTGGTGTAGAGGAAGCCTGAATGCCGAATCGTTAGCCTGGATAGGTGTTTGAGAAGTTAAACCTTCCTAATCTGCTTATATAACAGGGATTCGAGTCATGAAACCAGGGCAATACTTCGCCTTAATTACAGGCATTCTTTTCCTAGCCGTCGGCCTTATGGGCTTTATTCCAGGATTTGTGCGGGAGCCAATGACCTCTCCCGATGCAGTCGGTCTGGGAATGGGCAGCGGATATGGCGACCTGATGGGAATGTTCCCAATCAACGTTTTACATAACGTCGTTCATATCATCGTTGGTCTGTCAGGTATCTTCGCAGCGATCGCGCTAGATGGCTCTCGCGTCTTCAGTCGAGCGTTGGCCGTCTTTTATGGATTACTGGCCATTATGGGGTTAGTTCCCGGCCTGAATACCACATTTGGGTTGATTCCTATCTTTGGTAATGACATCTGGCTACATGCTCTAACAGCAGCAATTGCCTTCTACTTTGGCTTTATCGCCTCACCGGGGCTGTTGGAACTATCTAGCCAACAATCTCAACAGTTTGGCGGTACGAGCAAAAGCTAAGCTTTAGTTCAGCCCAATAAAAAAGGTAGCCGAAAATCCTTGCAAGAGGATTTTCGGCTACCTTTTTAAAGAAGAACTGTTCGATAATGCCCGTATGGTAATGCTTTACCCGCTTTCAGACTTTATTCAAGATACTTCGGTGATTCCAGATGAATCTCCCCAGTATTGGTATGAAGGGCGTTGTCCCAGAAGCGGTGAATGGCTACGGCTGCCTCGTACAGCATGGGTGGAAGCGATCGCCCGTGGTTTAATGCAGCAACTATCTGATTCAAAACGCTACGCAAGTGAAGGCAAGATGTATGGCGTACTGCTGGTTGAAACTGCGAGTGGGGCACAACGGGTTTTGAAAGCATTTTCCGGCCTGCTGAACGGCCATCGCGTTGTCGAAGGATGGGTACCTCCCATTCCAGGGCATGATCAGGTCGCCTTGGATGAGGCCCGTACCCTATCCCAACTCGATGCCATTAAACAAGAATTAATTGCCCTACAACAGTATCCAGAACGCCAGCACTATGAATCATTACACCAATCCTTTGCAGCGCGTCTAGAGGAATTGACACACCAACACAGCCAACGAAAGCAAAAGCGGCAAATTCAACGACAGCAGTTTCTGGATACGTTAAGTGGAGAAGCCTTAACCATCGCACTCGAGCAACTGAACGACCAAAGCCGACGAGATGGCATTGAACGCCGACATCTTAAACGACAACGTGATACAGCGTTACATCCCCTTAAGCAAGCGATAGAGCACGCAGATCAACGAATACAGGCGTTAAAAAAACAGCGTAAGGCACTCTCTCAAGAACTACAAAATCAAATGTATGCCGCGTATCGGCTTACCAATTTCGCTGGAGAATCCCTTTCATTACAGCAGCTTATGATAGACAGCACGCTCCCGACCGGAACCGGAGATTGCTGTGCTCCTAAGTTACTGCACTATGCGGCGACACATGAGTTAAAGCCGTTAGCGATGGCTGAGTTCTGGTGGGGGCCACCCTCTACAAACGGCGATAAAAGCCAGGGTGAATTTTATGGAGCTTGTGCCGAGCGCTGTCAGCCATTGATGGGCTTTTTGCTATCTGGTCAGCGTTCCCTATTATTAGAACGCTCGGACGAGCCACAATCCTCAAGTGTAGAGCAGGCGATCGCTATATATCCAGTCGCCCACCCAACAAATTTAGAGAATCAAAAAACATCAACCATCACGTCAAAGACAAACAGCATTTCGTCGCTGCCAGTCCTATACAAAGATGAATGGCTAATCGCGATTGATAAGCCCGCTGGATTGCTATCGGTGCCCGGTCGTTATCGCGATCGCCAGGATAGCGTCCTCAACCGCTTACGACAGGCTTTGCCGGATGGCATGACGATCATTCCTGTGCATCGGCTCGATCAGGATACGTCTGGCGTTTTGCTCTTGGCGCGTGATGCCCATACTTATCGCAGTCTGGCTCAGCAGTTTCAGAATCGTCAGGTGCACAAAGTGTATGAAGCACTGTTGTCGGGGACATTGACGGTCGATCATGGGGTAATTGATTTGCCGTTGTGGGGTGATCCGGCCAACCGCCCGTATCAAATGGTAGACTGGCAGCGCGGTAGACCTAGCATCACGCACTTTCAAACCATCACACGTGAGGAACATCACACACGAGTGGTGCTTACGCCCCTGACAGGACGCACGCATCAACTGAGAGTTCACGCAGCTGATCCACAAGGATTAGGAACATCGATTCTGGGCGATCGCCTATACGGAGGGTTAAACGCCGACCGCTTGTATTTACATGCAAGAGAGCTGAAATTTGATCATCCACAGTTGGGGCGATCGCTTCATCTCCAGACTCCAACGCCGTTTTAACAGAATTAGTAGATCTCTTAAAACAACGTGCTAACGCATCTCAGCGCTGTTGACCGTAATGACTATTTGGTTTACAACCAGAAGACTGGGGTACTCTCCTTTGATCCTGATGGTAAAGGCTCAACTAAGCAAATCCCAATTCTTCAATTTGCTGCTGGGTTCAATCTAACTGCCCAAAACGTGACGGTTCTCTAGTGCTTCCTCGTTACCAAGTTCCGCTCGGCAACGAGTGTAAATTTTGATCTGGAGCCGAACTTTGCGACAGGCATCGGTTCCTTTCCTCCCCCCGCAACGATTCAGGAATTCGACCAGATCCAATTCTAGGGAACCGGGCAGACGGCTCGCAATATGATCCTGACGCAAGCGGGAACCAATCTGGAAATCACGTTTGAAGGATACTCAGTTTAAATCGGTATCAGCGTCGCGTCATGCGGCTGACATCGCGCGATCGCATTTACGTTAATTGGGTTATCGCGATCAGCAGATTCGCAAGCATTTTTGGGAAGACTAGTTCTACCCTAATCGCTATCAAAACCACATGCACATGATGTACCGATCGTGTCTTCTGGCATTCTGCCGATCAAGCTTGCTTAATTCAGTAATTTGACGGAATCCAAAACGGTGTATCTCTCGTGAACTAGAAATAGACCTTTTATTCAAAAAATGACGGCCAAAGCCGTTTACAACGCGGCTCGCCGTCCGTTATGGATAACAAATTAACAACCCCTCAAGTGATGATAAATCCCGTCACGTCACCGTCCCAAGCCCATTTTTGGAATCTGTTGGACAGTATGCCCGATCCCATTTTTGTCAAAGATCGGCGACACCAATGGATTTTCCTGAATGATGCTTGTTGCAAACTGGTGGGACAATCGCGAGAAACCATATTGGAACGGGTAGAGCGCGGTTGGTCAATCGACCATGATCCTCGGAAATCATGGCAGACCGACGAGCTAGTGTTTACAACAGGTGTTCCGGCGGAACAGGAGGGCACCTTTACCAATGCCTGGGGGCAACCCTTTATCGCTTCAATTCACAAAAGCTTGTTTTATGAAGAAGAAGGTCAGCCTTTCCTGATTTGTTCAATTCGCCAGATTGCCTCTGCTAAACAAATGGCAACTGAGCTGCAAGAATCTAAACGGCTCATGCAGTTAGTGATTGATAACATTCCCCAACTGATTTTTTGGAAAGACCTTAACTCAGTCTACCTGGGATGCAATCAAAACTATGCGAAAGCCGTTGGCCTGGAAACGCCTGAGCAGATCGTCGGCAAAACGGATTATGATCTGTCCTGGAGCCGGGAAGATGCAGAACGCTACCGAGAACGCGATCGCCAGGTGATTCAATCGCAACAGCCCGTACAGGCCGTGGTGACGCGCAGACAAAAGATAGATGGCAGCGAAATCTGGGTCGAAATCAACAAATTTCCCTTGTACGATTCCACGGGTCAGGTCATCGGCATTCTAGGAACTTATGAAGACATCACTGAGCGCAGACGCGCTGAAGAAGTCTTGCGTCAAAGTGAAGCAACCAATCGGGCGCTCATTGAAGCCATTCCAGATTTACTGATCCGAATGCGATCGGATGGCACGTATTTGAATGTAGCTTTTGAAGGCAACTTTAAACCCACGGCGATTCAAGTTCCTGTTGGCAAAAAGATTTATGATCTACTGCCGCCCGATCTCGCCCAACAGCGAATGCATTACACCCAAAAAGCATTAAAAACAGGCGAACTTCAAATCTATGATCAAGAGTTGCTCGTTCATGATCAACTCGTGTATGAAGAAGTGCGAATTATGCCCAGCGGTGATGATGAAGTACTCACGATGGTACGCGATGTCACTGCGCGCAAGCAAGCAGAGTTAGCGTTACAGCAATTAAATGAAGAGTTAGAACAAAAGGTTGAAGAGCGTACAGTTCAGCTAAGACGAGCCATTAAACAGCTAGAGCAAGAGATTTGCGATCGCAAACGTGCCAAAGTCCAATTGCAAGAACAGGAGCATTTTCTCCGCAGCATTTATGAAGGAATAGAACATCAGATCTTCGTTGTGAATATTACGTCTGATGGCGAGTTTCAATATGGCGGCTGGAACCGATTCACAGAAGAGGCATTAGGCATCCGCTCTAAAGACGCCTTAGGCAAATCACCCGAAGAGATTTTTGGCCCCGATGAAGGAGGCCAGATCCGTAAACGCTACTATCGCTGCCTTCAAATTGGCAGAACGACATCCTATGAAGAGTGTGTAACCTTCCAGGATAAAAAATCGTGGTTTATCACCACTCTAAATCCGCTGAAAAATACAGACGGGCAAATTTATTGTCTGGTCGGAACGACGTTTAATATTACCGATCGCAAACAAGCGGAAACCGCTCTTTTTGAATCCGAAAATCGACTCCGTCAACAGGCCGAAGAACTGCAAGCCTCCTTCCAGGAACTTCAGCGTACCCAACTGCAATTAGTGCAAAGTGAGAAGATGTCGAGTTTGGGACAGTTGGTAGCCGGGGTAGCCCATGAGATTAATAACCCGGTGAACTTTATCTATGGCAATATCAAACATGCGCGCGACTATATTCGCGACCTGCTGAACTTGCTCCATCTGTATCAGGAACACTATCCCAATCCAGCTATTCAAATTCAGGAAGAAGCAGAGGCGATCGACATTGAGTTTCTGACTAATGATCTCCCCAAACTGCTGAACTCCATGAAAGTTGGAGCCGAGAGAATTCAACAAATTGTCGCATCGCTTCGCACCTTTTCTCGCATGGATGAGGCGGAAATGAAAGCGGTCAATATTCATGAGTGCATTGACAGCACGCTAATGATTTTGCAAAGCCGATTAAAGGCAAGGCCCGATCGCGCCAAGATTGAGGTGATTCGACAATACAGCCAAATGCCATTAGTCGAATGCTATGCTGGACAGCTCAATCAGGTGTTTATGAATATTTTATCCAATGCGATTGACGCGTTGGAAGACATGCTGGACACCCATGCAATCTTCACACCTGTTGTGACCATTCGAGCTGAAATGGCTGACGACAATCGAGTGTTGATTCAGATTTCTGATAACGGCATTGGCATCCCGACTGAGAAAAAAGCGAGAATTTTTGATCCCTTCTTTACGACCAAGACGATTGGCAAAGGGACAGGGTTAGGACTATCCATCAGCTACCAAATTGTGACTGAAAAACACGGTGGCAAGCTGTGGTGTCAGTCAGAGCTAGGTGAAGGCACTCATTTCTTTATCGAAATTCCAGCGTGCCAGGATGGTCAGGGCACGTAAATCATCTTGCGCGTCATACCTCCGTCAATCACGAACTCTGCGCCTGTAATGAAACCCGCCTGTTCTGAAACCAGGTAAAGCACCATTGCGGCAATGTCACTGGGCCGTCCCACTCGCCCGACGGGATGCTGCTGATGGTCTTCCTGACGCAGTTGAGGCTCTGCCCGGTTCGCCTGCTTTTGCCAATCGCTGACGGCAATCCATCCGGGGCTGATACAGTTCACCCGAATCTCTGGGCCAAGACTGTTGGCTAGCGCATGGGTTAGCGCCACCAATCCCCCTTTCGTGGCTGAATAGGCTTCCGTATGAGGTTCTGACATCGTTGCGCGCGTCGAAGCTATATTAATAATGTTGCCGCCCTGCTGTCGCAAATGGGGAACCGCGTGCTTTGTGCAGAGAAAGGCTCCAGTCAGGTTAACCGTAATCATGCGATTCCAGGTTTCCAGATCCAGATGTTCGATGGGCCCTTGCTCCGGGTTTGCGATCGCCGCATTATTCACCAACACATCCAATCGCCCAAACGCCGCGATCGCGTCTGCCACCAGATGACGCACTGAGTCTTCATCTGCAACGTCAGTCACAATAGATTGAATACGTCCCAAATGCTGATACTCGTCTGCGGTTTCCTGACCTGCGTCTGCATCAATGTCAGAAATAGTAACCGCAAAACCAGCCTCCAGCAATTGACGGGCGATCGCTTTGCCAATGCCCTGCCCGCCGCCAGTCACGATCGCCGCTTTATCGGGATAACTCATATGCAATTCGGCTAAAATCCCATGCTACCTGCTTCAACTTAAATCATGCACCTGCAACTGGTGCATATTTGGGCGGCGCGGCGTGCCGCCCAAACTCGCCTGTTAAGAAAGGTGCAAAGCCATATCTCTAAAAACCCTAAAACCCTGATCCGGTCAACTTTTCATCCCATATGCATATTTAAATCTCCAGGAAGGTTGGAGTATAATACCTTCAGATGCAACTTCATTTTTGATCATTCATATTTTCTATAGCGTTCACCCATAGGTTGTGGACAGGAGAGTGGGGGTTTCGCTTCCGCACTTCGTTCAAATTTCTGTTTGGACGCTATATTCAGCTAGTTCTCCAGTTTGGCAGCAGTGAGCGTAGAAATGGAGACAAGGGAATGATGCGGCTCTTTCGCTTCAAGTGGTAGTGAGCCTGTCTAACCGAGTCTCCTTAGGATCATGAATTCAATAAAACCCGAAATTTAATTTTTGAAAGCGCGGCTGAGCCGCGCTTTCAAAAATTAAAAATTTGGTTTTAATTCGTCCACGATTCTTAGGCGTTCTGAAACAAACTTAGGGAAACATATATGGTACACACCGAGGGAACCTTCAAAGGCTTTGGAGGCATTGATCTTTATTATCAAAGTTGGCATCCAGACGGAGAGGTGCGGGGCGTTGTTGTGATGGTTCATGGGCTAGGCGGTCATAGCGACCTCTTTGCTCCTGCCGTACAGTATTTGCTCTCGCAAAACCACGACGTCTATGCCTTTGATTTGCGAGGGCACGGTCATTCGCCCGGACAACGGGGCCACATTCACGCCTGGTACGAATTCCGGGAAGATCTGCACGCATTCTTAAAATTCATCGACCATCAGCGTGCGACCTGTCCATGCCACTATTTCTTATGGGGTCACAGCTTGGGAGGAACCATCGTACTCGATTACGCGTTGCGATCGCCCGACTTACTTAAAGGAGTCATTGTAACCGCTCCCGCTCTCGGAAAAGTGTGTATCTCCCCGGCCAAACTTGCTTTGGGACATATTTTCTCAGAAATTTGGCCGCGATTTACCGTGAAATTGGGCATCCGCAATGAAGTGTGCGATCGCAATCCAGAGATGTGCAGCGTGTATTTGCAGGATACGCGCCGACATGAGTACGGGACAGCTCGTCTAGCTAAAGAATTCTTCGCAACTGTAGATTGGATCAATCAACATGCCTCTGATTTGCGAGTTCCTCTGCTGCTATTACATTGCAGCACAGACCAGGTCACGCTTGCCGAAGCGAGCCGTGAGTTCTTCCAGCGTTTGAACGGTTCAGATAAAGAGTACCTGGAATATCCAACGTGCTATCACGACATGCTGGTAGATGACGATCATCAGATTCTAGAAGATTTAGGACACTGGATCGATCGCCATTTAGAAGGTGCAGACACTTGTGAGCCATTGCCGCTCTATGCGCTATCCACATCCATACCTGCGCTTTGATTAACTCAGCCACAGACAGTGTACTCTTCATAGGGTGGGCAATGCTCACCCGTGAAGAATGCACGTCTTTTAGAGGCTTGTCTTTAAAGAGAAGCTTGAGAGGCCGATACTTGCGTTAAATAACATATATTGTGTGTTGAAAAGTACACAATTAACCTGCACGATTTATATCTTACGCAAGTGTTAATAGGTTGCATCATCTCTGAAAATTGAGTCTGAGGTATGGCTTTATCTCAAACACAAACTGATCGTGAAAACATTGAAGGACAAGCTACAGAGGCACGTTTACCTACCACAGGTCAGCCATGATTAGAGGAACAACCCACTTCATGAATTTCTCATAAACACTGAATTGTCGTAATATTCTGATACTAAATCCTTTAAGAAATATATGAAATCTCACCAATCCATGACTGAATCGCTACACTGAAAACATCAGCTAGAGACAATTAGGCATGATAGAAGCCGTGTCTCTAACTAAACTGAAATTATTGCTAATTGCTACTAATCTGAAAGGAGATCCAGCGAATCCAAGGAGAATCACGGATCAGAAGTTGTCATCTAACTTTATTGAATTGTGCAGTTTATGGATTTGAAGCATCCTCTATCGCTGCAATTCACATTCATAAACTGCTTGATTCCTTCACCTTAGCCAAAGGAGATTTTCCAGCATTGCTCGTTTAACCGCCGCGCAATGCTCAAATTTCTCTCTTGGCGATCGCTGATTTAAAGCATAAACAAACCGTTCGTGAGGAGAAGGATAAAGATCCTTCTTGAGAGAGATGTTATGTGTTAAAGAGACACGGGAAACGTCCCCGAACCCAGAATTAGCGGTTCGGGGACGCACGTTACCTTCATTACTGGATGAGGCGTGCGATCGCACTCCTAATTCCCATGCATTTAATCAACGCACTGAAACCGATTGGCAACCGATGTCAAACCAGGCATTTCGGACTGCGGCTGAAGTGACAGCGTTAGGATTATTGAGTCTGGGATTAGAAAAGGGCGATCGCGTTTCACTGTTGATGTACAGCGATGTGAACTTTTGCATCGCTGATTTTGGCTGTTTGTTAGCAAATTTAGTTGATGTGCCAATTGACTTAACGCAGACGATTGAACACATCATTTATGCGATTCAACACAGTGAATCAAAAGCATTAGTCATCTCCAGTTTGGACTTGCTAGAACAGATTGCTCCTTACTTTCACGACACGCCTGATCTGAGATATATCATCGTCGTGAGCGGGCTGCCTAAGGATCAACTCGCCCCTAACGCATCCGATCAAGAGACTGATCCGCAGCTCGATCCACACATGGTTCCGGAAGCGGCTTGTTTGCAGCTTCCGATGCTCCTCAGTTCGCCTCTAGACCATCACCATACGCCGTTTCCGCAGTGCATCCAGGTGTTTCCTCTAGATGAGGTTCACCGTAAAGGGCGATCGCATCATTCAACCGAGCGACTGCAACACTTGCGGCTAGACATATCGCCCAGTGATTTAGCCACTATCATTTACATTCCCGATGCTACAGGCCACACGCAAGGTGTCATGCTAACCCATGAAAGTCTGGCCGGAAATGCCTTAGCATCCTTCAATTCAATTGCAGATCTGGAACGGGGCGATCGCGAAGTGGCACTGACCTTCCTGCCGTTAAACCATGTGCTGGCTCGCACGTTGCTCTATGGGCACATCAACTATGGTCATAGTGTCTATTTTTCCAATCCGAATCGGTTGATGAAACATCTGAAGGAGGTGCAGCCGACGCTACTGATCACAGTGCCGCTGCTGCTGGAGAAGATGTACAGCAAGATTCTGGAAAAGGGCAACCAGGACTCCTGGATGTCGATGACTCAACGAATTTTTAACTGGGCACTGAATCTTGCCAAGCAGTATCGACTCGACCGTCAACCCACAGGCTTTTATAAACTTCAGCTCCAGTTAGCGGATTGGTTGGTGCTGTCCAAATGGCGATCGCTGTTTGGGGGCCGTTTGAAGTATTTGATCAGCGGTGGATCGGCTTTAAAGGCGGAACTGGCGAGCACTTTTGGGGCAGCAGGAGTCAGGATTCTGCAAGGGTATGGTTTAACGCAGGCCAGTGCCGTTGTGACCTTTAATCGGGGTGTCTCGAATCGGGCGGGTACCGTTGGCATCCCCATTCCAGGTGTGGAAATTGCGATCGCAGACGATCAGGAAGTTCTCGTTCGTAGTGCGTATGGAACGTCTGGATATTACAAAAATCCTGAAGCCACACGAGACTTGATTGATGAACAGGGATGGCTCCACACTGGCGATCTAGGTGAGCTTCAAGACGGATTTTTAAAGATTACTGGGCTTAAAAAATCCCTCTTCAAACTCTTAACTGGAAAATATATCGCACCGCAAGCGATCGAAGATCGGCTAAAGCAGTCTCCTCTGATTGAACAGGCGATCGCTGTAGGAGCCGAACAAAAATTCTGTGCACTGCTGATTGTTCCAAAGTTAGACGCATTACAACGCTATGCCCACACGCACGGAATTGATCTACCCGATGAAGCACTGCTAGAACATCCCTGTATCACGTCTCTGTATCATTCCCTGGTGGATGGAGCCAACTGTCATTTGCCGTATTGGGCAACAGTAAAGCGATTTAAACTCATCCATCATGTCTTTAGCATGGAGAACGGTTTGTTAATTGATGAACATCACATTAATCGTGCCCATGTTCTCAGTACGTTCCGTCACGAAATCGCAACGTTGTTTGATGAAGCGGAAGGTCGTCGAAAACGAACTCTCAAAGGACAAGCTCTTGATGCATCTAAAGCGGCTGCCGCTTGTCCTACGGTTCCAGATGCGGCCTGTCCCGCGTTTGCTCAATCCCTCAATCCACGATTAACCACACTGGCGTCTATTGTCCTATTTCTGTCTTCCGCCAGTATTGCGATGTCATAAGAAACGCCAAGCCTATTTCTACTTACAGTGAGGATTTTAGAATGACGTTTAAACCGTTTCAAACTGCTGCCGTACTGGGTGCAGGCGTGATGGGAAGCCAGATTGCAGCCCATCTTGCAAATGCAGGATTAACTGTGCATTTGCTTGACTTACCAGCCCAGACGGGAAACAAGAATAGTTTGGTCGAAGCCGCATTCAAAAAAGCACTCAAACAATCGCCACCCATCTTTTTCACTGAAAAAACAGCACGTCGAATCATCTTAGGTAACTTTGACGAACACTTCGATCGCTTAGCACAGGTTGATTGGATCATTGAAGTCGTCGCTGAGAATCTACACATCAAGCAACATCTGATGCAGCGATTAGAAACCGTGATTCGCGATGATGCTATCATCTCGACGAATACGAGTGGATTACCCATTCAAGCGATCGCTCAGGGTCGTTCCGATTCATTCCGGAAACGCTTTTTAGGCACCCATTTCTTTAATCCGCCGCGTTATCTGAAGTTGTTGGAACTAATTCCCACGTCAGATACCGATCCGCAAATCTTGGAACGAATGCAGTGGTTTGGAGAACTGCATCTAGGCAAGGGTGTGGTGATTGCCAAAGACACACCAAACTTTATCGCCAACCGCATCGGCATGTATACAATCATGCTGTCCCTCCATGCCTGGTTGGAGCAGGGATATACGATTGAAGAAATCGATACGTTAACCGGAACGTTAATTGGACGGCCCAAATCAGCTAGCTTCCGCACGGCTGATCTGGTTGGATTAGATACGCTCACGTATGTCGGCAAGAATCTCTATCCGGTGATTCCTCACGATGAGCGTCGAGATGTCTTTAAAGTTCCCGAAGTGCTGCACAAACTCGTTTCTACAGGTACATTAGGTGTTAAAACAGGACAGGGATTTTACAAGAAGCAGCAGGGGCAAATTCTCTCGATCAATCCCAAAACTCTCGCGTATGAACCTGCTCAACCGATGAATTTGGGTGACCTGGGCGCGATCGAAAAACTACCGTTGCGCGATCGCCTCCAAGCTCTCTATCAAGACACCGGACGCGCAGGTGCTTTCTTCCGCCAAACTACATTAGACATTTTGGCATACAGTGCCCACCGCATTCCCGAAATTGCCGACGATCCGGCTGACATCGATCGCGCTATGCGCTGGGGCTTTGGTTGGGAACTCGGCCCCTTTGAGATCTGGCAAATTCTTGGCGTCGATCGTGTTCTAGCTGACATGAAATCCGCTGGAATTGCGGTACCGGATTGGGTGGAGCAGTTGAGACAGAGGGAGGGGGAAGGTAGGGAAGATAGAGAAGGTAGGGAAGATAGTATCTCCTCCATCTCCTCCATCTCCCCCACCTCCTCCATCTCCTCCCCCCTCTGGCAAAACGCCGAAGCTGCCCTACTCGACATGGGCGATGGTGTCGTGCTGTTTGAATTCCGCTCGAAGGGTAACACGCTGAGTTTGAAAGTAGTTGAAGGGTTATCAGAAGTTCTGAATTTACTGGAAACTCATGATGATTGGAAGGGAATGGTGATTGGCAACGACAGCCCTAACTTCTCCGGCGGTGCGAACCTGGCTGAAATGGGGACGCTGGCTCAGTCGGGCAATTTTGATGCCATTGTGAACTTAATCATTCAGTTTCAATCGTTGCTTCAGCGCGTTCACTATGCGCCTAAACCCATCGTGGCCGCGATTCAGGGACGAGTGCTGGGTGGCGGTTGCGAACTGGCGATGGCTTGTCCTCAGGTGGTCGCGGCGGCTGAAACCTACATTGGTCTAGTGGAATTGGGGGTTGGTTTAATTCCCGGTGCGGGTGGCCTGATGCGCATGGTGGCACGTTCAGTGGAGCGGGCCGCTAGCGAAACACCGAGCCATATTCAACCGTTTCTGAAGGCGGCATTTGAAACGATCGCAATGGCCAAAGTATCTAACAGCGCTTACGAAGCGCAGGAGCTTGGATTTCTGTCTTGCACAACTCGCGTTGTGATGAATGGCGATCGCCGTCTCCCAGTTGCCAAAGCAGAGGTACTTCATCTCGCACAGGTAGGTTATAAACCTCCGGTTCCACAAACCGCCATTATGGTGCTGGGTCGTCAAACTAAAGCGGCATTAGACCAGATTGCGTATGTATTCCAACAGGCTGGATATGCCAGTGAATACGATCGCTATCTTGCCAATCAACTAGCGTATGTGATGACGGGTGGCGATCTCACCGCTCCAACATTAGTGCATGAAGATTATTTGTTGCGCCTAGAGCGTGAAACGTTCTTACCGTTGCTGCGCCAACCCAAGACCCACGAGCGAATTGCGCACATGCTTAAAACGAAAAAGCCGTTGAGAAATTAGCACGTTTGCAATGGAGCAGCAAGTAAATTTTGTTGTCTCACTAAACCCATCTCGCAATGTGCAAATTAGCCCTAGAGAATGTGGCAGGAAGAGGAAATTATGAACGATGCATACATTGTTAGCAGTGTCCGGACAGCCGTGGGCAAAGCACCACGGGGAACGCTTCGCAACATGCGATCGGACGATATGGGTGCCGTCGCGGTAAATGGAGCGATCGCCCAGGTTAAAGGATTAGAGCCTGATCAAATCGATGACGTGATCATTGGCTGTGCCTTTCCAGAAGCGGAACAGGGGTTTAACTTAGGCCGAGTCATCGGCCAGCGAGCCGGATTACCCAGTTCCGTTGCAGGTAGTACCGTGAATCGCTTTTGCGCCTCTGGATTGCAAACAATCGCAATGGCGAGTCAGGCCATCATGACCGGACAATCTGAGGTGATTGTGGCGGGCGGAGCAGAGTCGATGAGCCTGATTCCGATGGGCGGCCATGTTCTAGCACCGAATCCCGATTTGCTGACCGAGGCACCCGAAGCGTATTGCACCATGGGCCTGACGGCAGAAAACATCGTCCAGCAATATCAAATCTCTCGACAGGATCAGGATGCGTTTGCGTTGCGATCGCACCAGCGTGCATTAGCGGCGATTCAGGCCAATCGATTTAAGGACGAAATTGTGCCTCTCACCATTCGTGAAACGGTCTACAAAGACGGTAAAACTGAAACCGTTGAGACGGTCTTTCAAACCGATGAAGGGCCACGTTCCGATACCAGCCTAGACGCTCTGGCGAAGCTACCACCCGCATTTCGCATAAATGGCAGCGTCACGGCTGGCAACTCGTCGCAGATGTCGGATGGTGCTGCTGCAACGGTGGTTATGAGTAAACGGATGGTAGATGATTTGGGAATCCAACCGTTAGCCAAATTCCTGGGATATGCGGTTGCCGGAGTGCCACCCGAAATTATGGGAATTGGGCCTGCTGCTGCAATTCCCAAAGTACTGCGCCAGGTTGGTTTGACACTCGATGATATTGGCCTGATTGAACTCAACGAGGCGTTTGCCAGTCAGTCACTAGCCGTCATTCGCAAACTCGAACTCAACGAAGACATTGTGAACGTCAATGGTGGTGCGATCGCCCTCGGCCATCCCCTCGGCATGACGGGCGCAAAACTGACTGCCACTCTCCTCCACGAAATGAAACGTCGTGGCGTTCGCTATGGTTTAGTGACCATGTGTGTTGGTGGCGGGATGGGTGCAGCGGGAGTGTTTGAAAATTTGATGCTTTGACAGATCTTTAGGTGGAGAAGGTGGGGAGGATAGGGAAGATGGGGAGGATAAGAGAGGATAGCTATTTGATGATCCAGGGTTCGGACTTAGTTCTGAGATTAACTAAGCCACTTAAAACTTGATTATAAATAGCATACAGTTCTCTCCCCTGTCCGCGCTCAAGATATTGACACTTGACTGCAAACTTGAGCCATACCTGAGTTTCAGCCGCTTCAGCTTCACACTCATTTAATTTAGCAATAAACGCTGCGGCATAACGCCGTTTTCTCCAGGCTTCCGCCAAATTAGCACAAACCGAACGAGACGATCGCCGCATCTGATCCGTTAGCGAATAGCGCTCCTCTTG
>DATNPS010000427.1:0-13360 GCA_036703095.1 Crinalium sp.
GTTCGCCGCAGGCGAGCTTGCACTTCCACCCATTGGCATACTGAGAACTGCTGTTTTAACGTGAGTTTGATAGCGCCCTTCCATCTGCGCGTTGCGCAGATGGAAGGGCGCAAAAAGGCGGCCCGTGCGTCGCACGGGCCGCCTTTTTGCGTGTTCGCCGCACCCAGGTCTACATCAGTCGAGTTAACTGCACTCGATAGCGATCTTTCTTCGTTACGGCAATTTCACCGACTTCCAGACGACCCTTACCACGAATGGCAACCAGATCTCCAGCTTTCAGTTGATGGCTGGACTGGGTAATCTCTTTCCAGTTGACGCGAACATCGCCCCCGGTAATCAGGTCGGCCATTTTGCTGCGCGACATGCCAAACCCGGCAGAGGCGATCGCATCCAATCTTAGCGAGGCTTCCACAGTGGTCAGTTCCTTTTTCTTGGGTTCGCGAATTTTCAGTTCGCTTAACTCAATACGGCGAGTCTTAACGGGAACCGATCGCACCTGCGTGAGCTGCATCTCCAAAAATTCCACCAGTTCTGGAATCACGATCGCCTGGGCACCCCGTTCGCCCAGCACAATGATGTCTCCCACCTTGTCGCGCACAATGCCCGTTCCCAATAGCGCCCCCAAAAAGTCGCGATGGCTTGCCGGGTCAAACAAAAAATTGCCGCTGATATCGAGAGCCGCGATCGCCACCTGGCTTTGCTCGAGCGGCAGTTCAGAACGGGCGATCGCCGCTCGCTGTCGTTCTGCTTGAGGATAGCCACCCCAGATGAGGAGTTGAACCTCCGTCAATCGTTTAAACATCTGTTCAACCTCTGCTAACTCAGGCGGAGACAGAAAATCAGTGCAAACAACGTCCCAGGTTTTGATAGCCTGTTCTGCCTGATCCACGACTCGTGCGGCAGTCTCTCGATTTTCAACCCCTTTTAGCAGTTCTTCTTTTGGCAGCATGGCGATCGCAAATTTCCAATAATGTTGCTGTAATGGCCGAGCAAACGCATCTGCATGAGCAGTCATTACAGGCCCAATGATCTTGATTGTAAAAGTTGAACGAGAGAGTCTGCTGACAGCCCGTGTTTTCTCAATATGCAAGTCGGGGAGTACAAGCTTGGCTAAGGCAAGCTTGCACTCCCCGATTGCGGATTTTGCGCGCCCGACGGGCGCGCAAAATCCGCAATCGGTTTCAAAATGAGAATTGCTGAAAACGCAGTAGGCATATTTCCCCACTAACCTCCTCAGCCCTGATAGGATCAAGAAAGATTACAATGTTGACCTGGTCGAACCATGCCTCTGGATAATCTTCGCGACCTTTACCAACAGGTCATCTTAGAACGCTACAAAAAACCCCGAAATAGGGGTAAAACGAATCCGGTTGATCGCTATCAAAAGGGTCACAATCCGTCCTGCGGAGACACAATTGAGCTAACGCTGCATTTAAACAGCGCTGGCGATCGCATTGAAGATGTGAAATTTGAAGGCGAAGGCTGTGCGATCGCCATGTCCTCTGCCGACCTGATGGCCGACGCCCTCAAAGGCAAAACCACGGCTGAAGCACTGGAAATGGTGCAGCAGTTTCAGGCCATGATGAAAGGCGAGGCAGAGTTTCCTCAAGAGCTGCGCAAGCTCAACGTCATGCAGGGCGTTTCGCAATTTCCCGTGCGGATCAAATGTGCCAACCTTTCCTGGCATACTTTGAAAGCAGCGTTAGAGCTATCTAAAGATGCTCAGATCCCTGAATTTGTCAGCAATGAATGACAAATGGCAAATTTGTGTTCTGTGACAGTAGATACTAAAACCTAACTGAAACCCAATTCTGTAGGTGGGCGGTGCCTACCTACATCAAGGCTGGGGAATCCTGCTGTAGGGTGGGCACTGCCCCCTACCCCTGCCGTCTGTTCAACGCATCGTGATCGTTAACTGTATTGGATATGCCAACCACTGCTGACTTTCTGACTTACGCCCAGTGGGCGGGAATTGCAACCCTCGTGTTTGGGGCGATCGCTGGCCTCAGTTTCCTATTTAAGTGGGGCATTCGGTTTCGTCTAGTGGGTGCTACGGGCTTTACTGCCGTGCTCACCGTTGGACTCTTTGCACTGGGCGTCGTTCCCTTTACCCGGACGCTGGTGCCGGGAGCGGTACGCTTTTCAACTATTTATGATGCTGGCTCAACCTTAGCCGTGATCACGGTTGCCCCAGAAATTACTGAAGATCAGCTTGTGGCAACGCTTCAGCAAGCCGCAGGCGATCTATTTTCGCCAGGCCGGATGGGTCGAGGTACCGACAAGCTCACTATTCGCGCCCGCACCGTATTGCATCCAGAAGAAGGCGTATCGCGGCCTGTGTATTTAGGGCAAGTCCAGCGATCGCTGTTTGACCGCAACGATGCGCAAATGGAAATCACGGTCAATCATGACAGTCTGGCCCTTTTGCCCAAGCCCGTTACGCAGGCCGAAACACCAAAAGCCGTGTCAGAATAAGATCCTTAAACCATTTCTCATCGCGTCATGTGATCGTGCTATGCCCCAATCATCATCGTCTATGGAGGCGAAGACCGCAGATTCAATGTCTCAATTGCTATCCCTCACAATGGCTCCGGCTCAGGTTTTGCGTGGTGCCAATGCTCTGGCTCAGTCAGGCCCCGCGATCGCCCGATTTGGCACACGACCTTTGGTGGTGGGGGGCGATCGCACTCTCGCCACCGTGCGGCCCTATCTTGATCCCGTTCTTGAGCAGCACGCGCTACATCTTGCTCAAGCGTCTTACGGAGCCGATTGTAGTGAAGCGGGATTAGCGGCCCTCCGGCAAGCCGCCAGTGATCACGAGGCCGATTTCATCATCGGCGTGGGGGGCGGCAAAGCATTGGATGCGGCTAAATTGCTGGCTTACCAGTGTCAATTGCCCATTGTGACCATCCCGACGTCAGCCGCCACCTGTGCAGCATGGACGGCGCTGTCTAACATCTACTCGGAACAGGGCGCTTTTCTCTACGACGTTGCTTTGGCCAAGTGTCCCGACCTGTTGATTCTAGATTACGGGCTAGTGCAAACCGCTTCGCAACGAACGCTGGTCGCAGGTATCGGTGATGCCCTGGCGAAATGGTATGAGGCATCGGTCAGTTCCGGGCATTCCGAACGAACCTTGATTATTGGGGCCGTACAGCAGGCCAGAGTGTTACGCGATATTCTGTTTCAGAAGTCGGCAGAGGCATTGCGATCGCCCGGTAGCGAGGTTTGGCAAGATGTGGTAGATGCCAGCGTGCTGTTGGCCGGAGTGATTGGGGGATTGGGCGGCGCTCAATGTCGCACGGTGGCTGCTCACGCGGTTCATAATGGTCTAACCCACCTGCTGGAAAGCCACGGGACGCTGCACGGTGAGAAAGTCGCGTTTGGCATTCTGGTTCAGTTGCGATTGGAAGAAATGGTGCAGGGAAATCGGCTGGCCGCCACAGCTCGTCAGCAGCTTCTCAAGTTTTACGAGGATATCGGTCTGCCCACCACGTTGGGTGATTTAGGACTAAATGACGTCACCCTGGCCAACCTTCAGCGGGCTGCGGAAGTGGCCTGTGCTGCCAATTCTGATATTCATCGTCTGCCCTTTGAAGTGACACCCACCCAACTGATGGCCGCCTTGGTCTCTACAACGGCTCCTGTTTCCGATAGCCGTAGCCAACGGACGGAAACTGTTCAGACGAGCGGAAACCATTCAGACGATTCCGTGTCCTCTAGTTTTATTTCCCCGTCGTCTAGTGAGGTGCTGCCATGAGTCTGGATTGGATAACTCCCGCTGATCGCCTGAGCGCGCTGCCACCTTATGTGTTTGCCCGTTTGGACGAACTGAAAGCCCGTGCTCGCGAACAGGGATTAGACTTAATCGACCTGGGCATGGGCAATCCCGATGGAGCTACCCCACAACCTGTCGTCGAAGCCGCGATCGCCGCTCTGCAAAACTCGGCCAACCACGGCTATCCTCCCTTTGAAGGCACCGCCAGCTTTCGTCGGGCAATTACCGACTGGTACAACCGCCGCTATGGCGTCGTTCTCGATCCCGATGGAGAAGCCCTGCCGCTGCTCGGTTCCAAAGAGGGATTGACGCATTTGGCAATCGCCTATGTGAATCCGGGTGATATCGTATTGGTGCCCAGTCCTGCGTATCCGGCTCATTTTCGAGGGCCAGCGATCGCGGGTGGCAAAATTCATCCGCTGGTCTTAAAAGCCGAACAGGATTGGCTGATTGATCTGGGATCGATCCCCGATTCCGTCGCAGAGCAGGCCAAAATCCTGTACTTCAACTATCCCAACAATCCCACGGCAGCGACCGCACCTCGCGAGTTTTTCGAAGATATTGTCGCCTTTGCCCGCAAGCACGAAATTCTGCTGGTGCATGATCTTTGCTATGCGGAACTCGCCTTTGATGGCTATCATCCCACCAGCCTGCTCGAAATTCCGGGTGCAAAAGAGATTGGCGTCGAGTTCCATACTCTCTCCAAGACCTACAACATGGCCGGATGGCGCGTTGGCTTCGTGGTGGGCAACCGTCATGTGATTCAGGGCTTACGGACGCTCAAAACTAACCTGGACTACGGCATTTTCGCCGCGCTCCAGTCAGCCGCCGAAACCGCGCTCCAACTTCCCGACGTTTACCTGCACGAAGTTCAAGCTCGCTATCGCAGTCGGCGCGATTTCTTGATTCAAGGGCTTGGTGAACTGGGTTGGGATGTGCCCAAGACCAAGGCCACCATGTATCTCTGGGTGCCCTGCCCACCCGCCATGACATCCACAGATTTTGCGCTGAAGGTTCTGCAAGAAACGGGAGTGGTCGTCACTCCGGGTAATGCCTTTGGCGCAGGCGGCGAAGGCTATGTTCGAATTAGCTTAATTGCCGAATGCGATCGCCTCCAGGAAGCCCTCAACCGCCTCAAACAGGCGAATATTCGCTTCCAACCGGATCTAGTCTCTCAATAAGCTATAGCCTTAGTCACGACGCAAAAACAAACCCCGCGCGACGCGCGGGGTTTGTTTTTGCGCGATTTCAACCGCCCATCGGGCGGTTGAAATCGCGCTATCGAATTCAAGCCAGGGATTCCACCCCTGCACCCCAATCTTCCAAAAACAAAAGCCCCCACGCGAGGCAGGGGCTTTGTCTATTTACCTACAGGAGCGATCGCAATTAGCCGAATCGACTCGATGTGGAGGCAAGTAAGAAGGCGGCGTAGGTCACGATATAGCCAACCGTGAAGTGAGCTAGACCGACCAAACGAGCCTGAACGATGGAGAGAGCAACAGGCTTATCCTTCCAGCGAACCAGGTTAGCCAGAGGAGTACGCTCGTGCGCCCAAACCAGAGTTTCGATCAGTTCTTGCCAGTAGCCTCTCCAGGAGATCAAGAACATGAAACCAGTTGCCCAAACCAGGTGTCCAAAGAGGAACATCCAAGCCCAAACTGCCAGGTTATTCATGCCGAAGGGGTTGTACCCGTTGATCAGCTGAGCAGAGTTTAACCACAGGTAGTCACGCAGCCATCCCATGATAGTGGGCGAAGACTCGTTGAATTGAGCAACGTTGCCTTGCCAAATGCCGAGGTGCTTCCAGTGCCAGTAGAAGGTAACCCAACCAATCGTGTTGAGCATCCAGAACATAGCGAGGTAGAAGGAGTCCCAAGCAGAGATGTCGCATGTACCGCCACGGCCAGGACCATCGCAAGGGAAGCTGTAGCCGAAGTCTTTCTTATCGGGCATCAGCTTAGAACCGCGAGCATCCAGAGCGCCCTTGACGAGAATCAAGGTGGTGGTGTGCAGACCCAGAGCGATCGCATGGTGAACCAGGAAGTCGCCAGGGCCAATAGTCAAGAACAGAGAGTTAGCGCCACTGTTGATCGCATCCAACCAGTTGGGCAGCCAGACGTTACCGTGATTGGGCCAAGCGGTGGTTGCAATGCTGTCAGGGTTGGCCAGCAGGGTGTCAAAGCCGTACAGCACCTTACCGTGAGCCGACTGAATGAACTGTGCGAACACAGGCTCAATCAGAATTTGCTTTTCGGGAGTACCGAAGGCTTGCATGACGTCGTTGTGAACATAGATACCCAGGGTGTGGAAGCCCAGGAACAGAGAAACCCAGCTCAAGTGAGAGATGATGGCTTCTTTGTGTTGCAACACACGATCCAATACGTTGCCCTTGTTCTGGATGGGATCGTAGTCCCGCACCAGGAAGATAGCACCGTGAGCAAACGCACCAACCATGATGAAACCAGCGATGTACTGGTGATGGGTATAGAGCGCTGCTTGGGTCGTGAAGTCCTTCGCCAGGAAGGCGTAAGGAGGCATGGAATACATGTGCTGTGCCACCAGGGAGGTGATCACACCCAGACATGCCAGGTGCCAACCCAACTGGAAGTGCAGAGAGTTGTTGTAGGTCTCATAAATGCCCTGGTGAGGCATGTTGAAAGGCCCTTCAACTTTCTTGCCAAAGAAATCTTTGGCGTCCATCATTTCCTTGATATTGTGGCCAATACCAAAGTTGGTGCGGTACATGTGACCCGCAACGATGAACAGAACGGCGATCGCCAGGTGGTGGTGAGCAATGTCGGTGAGCCACAGAGACTGAGTCTGGGGATGGAAACCACCCAAGAAGGTCAGAATTGCGGTACCCGCACCTTCAGAGCTGCCAAACACATGGTTAACCGTGTCTGGGTTTTCAGCATACACACCCCAGTTGCCCGTAAAGAAGGGGGCCAAACCAGCAGCGTGAGGCTTCACAGACAGGAAGTTATCCCAGCCCACATGGATACCGCGAGATTCGGGGATTGCCACGTGGATCAAGTGACCGGCCCAAGCCAGAGAGCTAACCCCAAACAGACCAGCCAGGTGGTGGTTCAGGCGGGATTCAGCATTCTTAAACCAGGACAAGCTGGGGCTAAACTTGGGCTGCAAGTGCAACCAGCCCGCAAACAGGAAGAGTGCAGCCAGCAGCAGTAAGAATAAAGCGCCGTTGTACAGTTCACCGTTTGTCCGCATTCCGATGGTGTACCACCAGTGGTACACGCCGGAGTAAGAGATGTTTACAGGACTAGACGCGCCTGCTTGAGTGAATGCATCCACAGCGGCTTTGCCGAAGTGGGGGTCCCAAATCGCGTGGGCGATGGGACGGACGTGCAGAGGATCTTTGATCCACTGTTCAAAGTTGCCTTGCCAAGCGACATGGAACAGGTTGCCCGATGTCCACAAGAAGATGATTGCGAGATGACCGAAGTGGGAAGCGAAAATCTTTTGGTAAAGATTTTCTTCCGTCATTCCGTCATGGCTTTCAAAGTCATGGGCCGTGGCAATCCCGTACCAGATCCGACGTGTAGTAGGATCTTGGGCCAAGTCCTGGCTAAATTTTGGGAATTTAGTTGCCATTGGTTAACGAAATCTCCTCGTGCTCATCCTACAGAAATGATCCGAGCTAGGAAGAATGCCCAGGTTGTGACAATTCCACCTAAGAGGTAGTGAGCCACCCCAACTGCCCGACCCTGAATGATGCTCAGAGCGCGAGGCTGGATCGAAGGAGCAACTTTCAACTTATTGTGAGCCCAAACGATAGACTCGATCAACTCTTGCCAGTAGCCGCGACCACTGAACAGGAACATCAAGCTGAATGCCCAGACGAAGTGAGCACCCAAGAACAGCAGACCATAGGCAGACAGAGCAGAGCCATAGGAGCCGATTACTTGAGTCGCCTGTGCCCAGAGGAAGTCACGCAGCCAACCGTTGATGGTGATAGCACTTTGAGCAAAGTTGCCACCCGTGATATGAGACACAGAACCGTCTGCATTCACTGTTCCCCACACATCCGATTGCATCTTCCAGCTGAAGTGGAAAATCACAATAGACAGGGAGTTGTACATCCAGAACAGGCCCAGGAAGACATGATCCCAACCAGAAACCTGGCAGGTGCCGCCACGACCAGGACCGTCACAGGGGAAGCGGAAGCCCAGATTAGCCTTGTCTGGAACCAGACGAGAACTGCGAGCAAACAGCACACCCTTGAGCAGGATCAGAACAGTCACGTGAATCGTGAACGCGTGGATGTGGTGTACCAGGAAGTCTGCGGTACCCAGAGCAATAGGCATCATGGCTACTTTGCCACCGACTGCTACTGCGCCACCGCCGAAGGCGAAGCTTGCAGGAGCCAGCGCGTTAGGAGCGGTTCCACCAGGAGCCAGCGCGTGGATGTTTTGAATCCACTGAGCAAACACAGGCTGGAGTTGAATTGCCGTGTCCGAGAACATGTCTTGAGGACGGCCCAACGCCCGCATGGTGTCGTTGTGAATGTATAGACCGAAGCTATGGAAGCCCAGGAAAATACAAACCCAGTTGAGGTGAGAGATGATGGCATCACGATGGCGAAGCACGCGATCCACGAGGTTATTTTGGTTAAGCTCGGGGTCGTAGTCTCGCACAAAGAAGATTGCGCCGTGAGCAGCCGCGCCTACAATCAGGAAGCCACCGATCCACATGTGGTGGGTAAAGATGGACAGCTGAGTGGGGTAATCCGTTGCCAAGTAAGGATACGGAGGCATGGAATACATGTGCTGCGCCACGATGATGGAAAGAGATCCCATCAGAGCCAGGTTAATGGCCAGTTGAGCGTGCCAAGAGGTCGTCAGGATTTCATAAAGACCCTTGTGGCCTTCGCCAGTGAAGGGGCCTTTGTGAGCTTCCAAAATTTCCTTCATGCTGTGACCGATACCCCAGTTGGTGCGGTACATGTGGCCAGCGATGATAAACAGAACGGCGATCGCCAAGTGGTGATGCGCAGTATCTGATAGCCACAGACCACCCGTAACGGGATTTAAGCCACCTTTAAAGGTTAAGAAGTCAGAGTATTCTGCCCAGTTAAGGGTAAAGAAAGGAGTCAAACCCTTAGCAAAACTGGGATAGAGATCTGCCATGAGGCCAGAGTTCAGAATGAACTCATGGGGCAGGGGAATGTCTTTAGGAGCAACCCCAGCATCCAACAGTTTGTTAATTGGCAGAGAAACGTGAATCTGGTGACCAGCCCAGCCCAGAGAGCCTAAACCCAGCAGACCTGCTAGGTGGTGGTTCATCATCGATTCAGCGTTCTGGAACCACTCCAACTTAGGAGCGGCCTTGTGATAGTGGAACCAGCCAGCAAACAGCATGAGAGCTGCCATGACCAGACCACCAATCGCCGTTACATAAAGCTGGAACTCATTGGTGATTCCGGCAGCACGCCAGAGCTGGAAGAAACCAGAGGTGATCTGAATCCCCTGGAAACCACCACCAACATCTGCATTCAAAATTTCTTGACCAAAAATCGGCCAAACCACTTGAGCACTGGGTTTAATGCCAGTCGGGTTTGCCAGCCAGGCTTCATAGTTTGAAAAACGAGCGCCGTGGAAATACATTCCGCTCAACCAGATGAACACAACAGCCAGGTGGCCAAAGTGTGCACTGAAGATCTTGCGGGAAATATCTTCCAGGTCACTGGTATGACTATCAAAATCGTGAGCGTCAGCGTGGAGGTTCCAAATCCATGTCGTTGTTTTTGGACCTCTGGCCAGAGTGCGATCGAAGTGACCGGGTTTTGCCCACAGCTCAAAAGAGGTAGGGACGGGGTCTTTATCAACCACAACTTTGGCTTTTGCGTCTCGCTCCCGTGGGGTAGTTGTCATCAGAGACTCTCCTCTCTCTAGACAAGGAACGAAGATGATTCCCTCAACCCAAGTTCTGTATTCGGCAATGGCTCTCTTCTCAGTCCATCAGCAATGGCAGATGACTATTAATAACTAGGCGTATAAGACCCAGAGGAAGCATCGCAACTTTGGTTAAGAGTTCGAGCTTTTGAGAAGAGATAGGGTCAAATTACATCTGACATAGGTCAGAGCTGGAATTTAGACCAAACCTGGGGGGGTTTCCTGAGATTATAGAACCGCAGTGAATACCACTTTAACGGCGGTTAACAATAATTCAAAGTGTGCAAATCAAGATCTAATCTACTTCTTGAGTCTAACGATGAGGAAAAAATAATCTGCTTCTTGGTATTTGTTTACAAATTGAAATAACCTATGAGGACTATAGAAAATTTTCAAGGCAAACACAAAATTTGCACTGCATCAATAAATATTTATTTTGGTTTGAATTAATTATTGAAAATATTGCTGCGTCGCTAAGACAGGGCGATCGCAACAAAATTTAATGACGTTTTCTTAATGTTTCTCTCATTTAGATTTGCGCCCAAAAATCTGTAACTTTTGTATCAGGTGCCGCGAACGCAAAAAATTGTGCTTGTCAGTACCTTAAAGTCGATACCCCAAGTTTGCGAGTGTGTTACACATACAAACTTGGGGTATTAAATCTTGACGAAAACGTGTTTTCCCTTAAAGGAACGTGAGGCTCCAACAAGGAGGGAAGGGATGCTGAGTACCCCCACTTCCAAAAGCTAGCCATTCTCATGATGTCAACTGAGTCCAATCTGGCGGGTTTTGCGCGTCCGACGGGCGCGCAAAAACCGCTATCGGGTTCAAACCGAGATTGCAGCCCAAAAGCCCACTGGGCGAATTCACGTTCATCCAAATGGTTACGGCTATATAGCACTACGCATCAACACTAAGACATAAGACAAAGGGGGGCGCGGCCTCCAACCAGGGGTTCCACCCCCGTACCCCGTCCTAATCTTCATCAGTAGTGCTATTAAACCGAATTATCGAATTTCCGTTACACCACAAAAACTTGGTTCACATTTTTAGTGAAGAAGCTGGCTGATTTCTGAGCCACCACCGCAATCAGATCATCTCCTTGCAAAATTTGTGCCCCATTGGAGCCATTTTCAAACGACAGATTCTCTGTGCTAGTCACCCGTAGCTTGGTTGCCCCCAGCTTAAAGTTTTGAATCAGGTCATAGCCATCCCCGGTACTGAGCACCACCGTAGCAGAGCCTCGCCCCAGCGCGATCGCATCTAATCCAGCACCGCTGTTAATCACATCTCCACCACCTTTGCCGTAAATGGTGTCGTTTCCTGCTCCAGCATTGATCGTGTCGGCTCCCGTACCGCTATAGATAATGTCATCGCCTGCACCTGCCGTAACCGTATTGACTCCACCTGAGGTGTAGATCGTGTCGTTGCCTGCCCCAGCGTTGATGCTGTCATTGTTAGAGCCGCCATAGATCAGGTCATCGCCTGCTCCACCCGTCAGCGTGTTATTACCACCTTTGCCATAGAGCGCATCATTACCATCACCTCCCTGGAGGTTGTCTGCCTGAGAACCGCCATAGAGGGTGTCGTCTCCCGCACCGCCAATCAGGACATCCAAACCACCATTGCCGTAGATCGTGTCGTTACCGTCGCGGCCAAACAGCACCTCGCCTTTACGGCTGCCCTGTATCGTCTGATCGCCAGTAGGGCCGGATGAGAGGTTGAGGGGGGCGATCGCCGGAATGTCGTCACTATAAATCCAGCTATCGAAGAAAGCGCCCAGATTTTTGCCGCTGGTCTCCTCTGCGATCGCAATCAAATCATCCGTCGTGACATTGCCGCCTTTGTAGCGCTGATAGTAGGTTTGGAGGGTATCAAAGAAGGCATCGTCGCCAATCTCCAGACGCAGCGCATGTAAAGCCAGCGCTCCCCAGTCATAGACACCCGAGTTAAACAGATCATCGGCGGGAGGCTGACCAGGCGGTACTAGCTCATCCTTGGCATCAACCACCGTGTTGTACTTATTGATCACCCACTGATCCAGCGCGTCTTGCCCCTGAGTAAATTCCACCCACAGCCCCTGCGCGTAGGTGGCAAAGCTTTCATTCAGCCAGATATCGCTCCAGTCCGCCAGGCTCACGCTGTCGCCAAACCACTGGTGAGCTAACTCATGCGCCACAATTTCTTCCGTGCTGGACGAAAATCCGCCTAAAAACGCTGGATTACGACCCAACTGATCCAAACCAAAAATGGACAGGGTCTGCGTCTCTAGCGCTGAACCCGTCTCGGTATTCATCACCACCGAGCCGTAAACATCAAAAGGATAGGGACCAAATACATCGCTGAAATAGTCCAGCATCTTGGCCTGAAGCTGAAATGGCTTCAGCAGGTTGGCATCAATCCCTTCACCAAAGTAATTGCGAATCTTAATGCCATCTGGCCCTTTTTGAGTATTCAGGTCAAATTGGCTGATGTTGACGGTGGTCAGGTAGCTAGCCATCGGGTCACGGGCTTCAAACACATAGGTGCGGCTATCCCCGTTATCAATGGTCTTCTCTAAGGTACCGTTGGCTGCCACCTCAAACGGTTCTGGCACCGTCACGCGGAAGGTATAGGATGCCTTGTCGAGGGGATGGTCATTAACGGGGTAGTAGTTGGCCGCACCATCCGGCTCACTCAACACAAAACTGCCGTCCCCATAGTTCACCCATCCGGTCAAGACAGGCAGCGCGACGGAGGTAATCTGTTCGGGCGCTCCGTTGTATTGCACCTCAACGACAAATTCATCACCGGATGCGATCGCTGAGGCAGGCTGAATGGTTAGTTCCTGGCCATCGCGGCTGTAGCTAGCCGTTTTGCCATTGACTTTGATGCTGTCAATATTAAATCCAATAAAATCCAGGTTAAAACTGCTGAGGGACTGGGTGGCCTTAGCTTCGATCGTGGTTTTCCCCGTCAGTTGGCTGGTTGAGACATTGCTGACATTAAGATCCACTGTGTAATGTTGGGCATCGTAGCCCCCATTGCCAAATCCCGGATAAAGTGAGTCGCCCACTCCTGAGGCTCCTGGAGACGGTTGAGATGAATTAGACGCTTTAGCCGTTGCCGCCAATTGAGAAGTGGTCAAATTTAATTCGTGGCAGATAGTACACATAACTGTCCTACAGGTGCGAAGAATGGTTTGGGCTTCATTATGAGAACGCGAATTCGACAGGCGTTTCAGTTGTGCGACGCACAACATTGCTCAAGCCGCACTGTATTTGGGCAACAGTGGGCTATCGAATTCCCGTGACATTCTGGATATGGATGAGCGTAGGCTCAGTTGCGGGGGAACCCATATCTTATACCCAGTTTCAAGGACGGCAACGTCAGTTCAACAAACGCTGACATTCGTTACCTGGAGCCAAATTGCGAACATGTCTTATCGCTGTCGTCGTGTCCGTTAGGACATCGAAAACCAAAGAGGTATGAGGGCTACGCCCCCAGCCAGGGGTTCTACCCCTGCACCCCGTCCTAATCCATTGAGAACCAAAGAGGTATGGGGGCTGCGCCTCCAGCCAGGAGTTCTACCCCTGCACCCCGTCCTAATCCATTGAGAACCAAAGAGGTATGGGGGCTGCGCCTCCAGCCAGGGGTTCTACCCCTGCACCCCGTCCTAATCCATCATGTC
>DATNPS010000447.1:0-18126 GCA_036703095.1 Crinalium sp.
CTTCGCCCGCGCCCAATCTCACAACTCATTTAGGATAGCTATATTTTCGTAAGACTATATAAAGAAAATTAACGAGTTATGCAAGAGGAGTCTCCTATCACCTCATGTACAGTGATGATATCTTCTGCGGCAGTCGTCTATACGGGTATTGTCTAAGCGGGGCAATCCACCACTTTGCAATTAACAACTCATGGTGAGTACAATCCAATTAGCCCATTATTCAGTACAGTTTTTCATCTAGCCAGCCTTTAGCATCTAACGCCCCACAGCCTGTGTTCCCCGTAGCGTCATCACAGTGCTGATAACGGTGGCAGCAACCTTCTCATCTTCACGTTGAACTTCGCAGAGATAGTGGCTAATTGTTCTACCACTTTGAATCGGCTTAGCAACCGCTCGCAGAGTTGATTTCCATACGGGTCTAAAGAAGTTTATTTTCAGATCAATACTTGTAAACGATTCACCTTCTGCAAGTGTTGTTGAATGAGCAGTACCGATCGCTGCATCTGCTAACTCGCACAATAATCCACCGTGGACTGTCCCCTGCTGATTACCGTGAATGTTGGAATTCGCATCCATTTCCACCGTTGCAGTTCCCAATCCAATCTCCACAATTCTCATGCCAAGAGTTTGAGAAATTGGGGTTGGGTATTGCAGGTAAGTTTTTTCATCCTCCCCCAAAGTGCCATTGATTTGTTTGATCAGATAATCCAGCACAGGCAATGTCTTGTCTTGTTCCATTGGTTCTTGTTCGTGCATTTTGTCAAAAGGATCGCCGCGAGTCTGTCCCGTTGAGATGGTGTTAGCTACACCATTCGCAAGTGCTTTCGCGATGTGCGGCTTGCCAACTGGTGGCGTGCAGTTGCGCGATTTGCGGCATGTCAAGTTTCGTTGCGGTTCGTATTTGTATAGCAGGACAAACGATTCATGATGCCTTGCATTACTCGTTGTAATTAGCGATTACTTTTGTAATTTTTCCTGTTGAGCCTACTTCCATAAATTCACCTGCCTTTGAACCGTTTTGATTGATGTAGTAAACAACAACACTAAATAGCCCCCACATTACATCGATAAGCTCAAACTTGAGGTCGGGATAAACCTCTAATCCTTTTTTGAAATAATCCCGTAGTGCCGCTTTCCCGCTAACTGTCCCTAATGGATCATTCAAGATTTTTGCTGCGATTGGTGACACCAAAACTACATCCTCATCATAGTGGGACATGATTTCGTCAAGATTATGAGCATTCCAAGCTTGAATCCAATGCGCTGCAAGTTCGTGTGCCTGCTCTTGAGTCAACATATCTGCTCCTGTAAATAAATCTGATAGTTTCTCTAATACGGGCGACCTTTGTGCGTTAACACCCAGATACCATTCGTTAATTGTGCTGCTTTGCGATCATCGTCGGATATTTGACATCACCACCTGGAGCGCGATCGCCCACGTCTAAATCAGTGACAATCTCTAGCGATCGATGCCCCCACTGAGCCTCCGTTGGATCATGAACCTACAAGAATTCCACCATTGCATTATGGAAAAAGAATCGCCGATTGGCAGTCCCTTGCCCAGGATGCTGACTCGATGATCCGTCCGAAATCCCAAGCGAGACGGACAATCTACATTCTCTGCTTCCATATTGATGCAAATCAACAGATGGTCAAATTCAAAGGTCATAGCTTCTAAAATTCCTACTATGGCTCTACGCATTAACGTTAGGACGGGGTCGCAGGGATAGAACCCCTGCTGTGGGGGCACCGCCCCCTTGTCCTAACCTGAATACGTAGGGCTGTACATCTGGCAACTAACTCAGGGGCAAAATAGGTCATACAGACTGACGTATTGAATTTATTCGAGAATCCTCTAATATGTCAATATGCTTGACCTAAATAATCTAGATACTTCCCGTGAGCAAGAACTGAATCGAGCGCTGGAAGCTCTGCATTTCGCGTTTCGCGCTGTGATTGCTAAGCCCGATGCTCTCCTTGCTGAACGAGGACTTTCGCGTGTCCATCATCGCATTTTGTATTTTATTGGTCGTCATCCCGGCTTGAGTGTCAATGAGCTTCTAGCCCTGCTAGGAGTCAGCAAGCAGTCTTTAAATGCTCCTCTACGGCAACTGACAAAATTGGCCTTAATCGAAGCGAAGGCTGATCCTCGCGATCGCCGCATCAAGCGACTCACACTCACAGATGAGGGTTTGGGTTTGGAAAAGGAATTATCGGGCGATCAACGGCAGCGGTTTGCCAGGGCATTTGAAATTGTCGGGCGGGAAGGTGAGATAACGTGGCATCAGATCATGAAGCTCTTGGCAGAAGATATCTTGCCTGATTTAATGAACTAAAATGTGCTGTCTAATTTTATCGGCTCAAACCTGACAAAACCATACAATTCAGGTATAGCAAAGCTTCTAAATTTTACTTCTACTAAAGTGACAAAAAAAGGATATTTACAGTAGTTTTCAAGTCAGTAAGTCACAGTTGTTTTTGTGAGAGCCGCGCTCCGCGCGGCTCTCACAAAAACAACTGAGTTTTAAGCAATTGAAAATCGCTGTAATTGATGCAAGAAAAAAATTGCCAGGTGAATATAAACGTTTGAAGCATTCCTAAGAAAACGTGTTTTCTTTTCGTTTTCACAAGGGGGTAGTAGTGCAGCGCACTACTACCCCCTTGTTGGAGACTCACGCTAAAGTGGCATGTTGCTAATTTGTTCAGCAACAAACTTGTTCACCGCTTCTCCTTTCAATCCTTGCTCTGTAGCTGTCTTGACCGCATCATTGGCACGTTGATAAACAGCTGTAAAGAAATCGATATAGCGATCCTGTACCTCTGGTCCTTCAAGACCAGGCGTGAGGCGAGTTTTTTCGCCGTGAATCAAATTCAGGTTGGTTGTGGCAAAACCAAAGCTAGCTCGTCCGGTTAGCGGTAGCCCTTCTTTAGCTGCGAATGCTTTAAGCCGATCCATAAAGGCAGTAGAAGCTTCGACATTGTCTGGAAACTTGATGTCGAGAAACACCGCATTAGGGTCGTCGGTTTTCGCAACCTGCATGGCCGACGTAGAATCTGGACTCCAGATCAATCCTGGAGGCAGAGCGTCATAAAAACGTTTCGTATTGGCCATGAGTGCATTGCGATACTTATCTGTATTCTCAGAAGCATTAACACCAATATGAGAGAGTCCCTGAAGGCTTGGCCCCTTTAACTGATCTTCTGGGGTAGCCATGCGTGTGTTAAAGTCAGCAAAAGCAGCATGTTTATTAACACTTACGGAAAAACCACCATAGTAGTTATCCATGCCGAACATATCAAATTTCTGAGCGCTGCGAAACAGGACGACATTCAGCTTACCTGATGCAATGCGATCTTTGTTGTTTTCGAGAAACGCCTGTACATCTGTAGAGGTTACAAAATCAATTGTGCAATCGATCGCCACTGTAAATTTATCTGCTACTAGTCCGTTGCGATAAAGTTCATCCACATGATGCTGAAGGTTTTCAATTTGATAATGACTCCGATCCAGCGCAATGTTGTGGTGAAAATCGCAGATATACATATCCAGCGGTTTTTTACCTTGAATCGTAGCTGAGTCTAGGGGCTTTGTGCTGATGCCATCAGGGCCGCGTACAGAATCACCATCAAACTGGGAAACACTATAGGTGTTAGACGTCGTTACAGCACCAGCGGACTCATAGTAGTGATCTTTCACGACGCAAACGTTGAGATCATTGCTCTTTTTTAACGTCTCGACGCTGGATAGGATGCTAGCTAAACAATGCATAGCCGAAGGCTTGAGTTGAATACCAGGTTGATCCAGCCCAGGTGGGATGACGGACTTACCGTTAGGGATCTTGGACTTTGTAAGGTCGTCGCGGAGGCTGTCGCCAAAATCACTAGCACTGTAGGGTTCCACCAGAGAAAGTAGGGTTGCCATTTGCTGCTGAATCACCTCCACTTGGTTCATAAATCCGATCAAGTCGTCGCGATTTTGAACAGCGCTGGCCATTGCGTTAAGCATACGGAAGTAGGACGTTTGCAGCACTTCATCCAGTCCCTGATCTCGCATGGCCTTATCTACGCCCCCCTGATTTTTGTTGTAATCTGCTAAACCGCGCAACATGTTAGCGGTAGCCGTGGGTAGTGTCTTGAGATAAGGAGGGGCATCCTTGAGATTAGCGAGTGCTTCAAATTGCTGGAAAGAGGCATGATTGGTGAAGTCTGCAAAACTGGCAAAGACCTTGGGTGTGGGCTTGTCGGCGGTCGCCAGTTCCGTCATTTGAATGCCATACTTTTTGAGAATATCAGACGGATCAGCCACTTCCAGCCAAGCTTTCCGTGCCTGAATCGGGTCAAGCCGATATCCAGAGTGGATCATGCTATGTTCAATAGGGTCAAAAAACTCTGAATGTTGATAGAATGCCTTCTTGAGTAACTCACTCTGAAGCGGCGAATCGCTCGCTTCGGCTCCTCGTGCCAGAAAGGGGGGCGTCAGGAGAACATCTACTCCTTTATAACTGGACATGGCCGCAATTTGGAGATTCTTCATCAGGCCAGCAAACTTATCCCGATCTACACCGGAATGGGTATTCAAAAATTTTTCGGCTTCATCGAGAAACGTTTGCTCCAGCCGCTTGACCATCTGATTGATCTGTTTCGGCTCTAAATTGGCCTGTTGGAACAGGTCAGTCATGTCGAGAACTACCTTACTTGTTGGGAATTCCCCTTTAGCTGCCTTGCTAAAGAGAGCTTGCAGTGCTTTGTTATAGTCCGACGAGGTGCTAATCTGAGTGTTGATACCTTTCATCCCATACTCGCGGGCCAGCACTTCACGAAATCTCGCATTATCCACTAAGTGGGCGCTCCCCATCGATACGCCCATATCTTTGCAGTAGGCCATCAGTACCGTTTCCAGAAGGGGATTGGCAGTGGCGCTCCGGTGATAGAAGCCCGGTTGGTTCAGTAATGGGGAAACCTGAGCACCAATTTCTTCCGCTTTGGCGGCTCCCAGGGGTGCAGCCTTCGCAAAACTTTGCAGCATGGTGAGCGCCAATTTCTTTTGCATAGCGGAGTCTTTACCTGCCAACTCCCGGTATGCCTTCATTAAGCTGGCCTGCTCAATATGCCACTCACGGGTCGTTTCGTTAATCTGTTGGGCCGGTGTACCATCTATGGTGCGGAGTAAGCGGTTAGCATCCACATACTGAGCATTGTCAAGTCCTTGCAGGACATTTACATCCCGTGCCATTTGCCGCAGAGCAGTGGCATCCGTGGCGAGGCTATTGATGTTGTCCTTCACCGTTTGATAGCTACCATCGCCTTCTGTAGCGTTGAACAATTGGGCAATCCGGGTCATCGCCCGACCAGCCTCAGTGGTGGGTTGGCCGGGCGACAGCTTGCCTTTGAATGAGGTGGCATCCGAGAGTTGCCGGAGCAGTTTGGCATCACCGTTAGCGTCTGCCAGTTCAAAAATCTTCTGTAGCTCCGCTTCCACGTTCATACCCGACAGAACTTTGACCCCAGCAGCATGGCCCAGTTCCAAACCCATCTGGAACTTATCAACCCGATCCGTCAGCTTGGCTGCCTCCCGCCGCACTACAGGGTTCTTTAGCTTGGTCAGGTCAATACGCGGTTTTGGCGGTGCTTCGATCTCGACATTCTGGATGGGCGCAGTCCGTTTTCCACCTCCATTCGTGCGTTTTGTTTTTTCGCTTGCCTGAGCGTTTGCATTCGTTAAAGCTTTGGTAACGCTTTCGGAGGAGTTCACATCGGAGGTGGGACGCTGTGAACTTTCTCTGCGGTTTGATGTAGCGGGTTGAGTCTGGGAGGTCAGGTTGCGATCGCTCGTTATCACCTCACTATCCTTATTTTTGTCTTTATTGGTTCTCTGGGGCGATCGCACAACAGATATGTCATTAGACTTGCTAACACTGGTACGTGAGTTGCTTTTCTTTTTGCCGCTTTTGGATCGTTTACTGCTGGATGTCATCGGTCGTTAAAGTATTTTTCAAAGTGGGGGTTTATCAATATCAAGATGATTACTGCTCAATGAAAATGGGATGTCGCCTGAAGAGTGAATCAGAAATTTCGATTGAGGTTGAGTTGATGCATTAAGTTCTCGCTAACGCATCCTACAAGATTAACGATTGTGCTTATATGGATAGCGGCTTTTATTTGGAAAACTCCCAGCTTTCGGGGTTGGCAAAGCCTTCTGGTCTGCCCTTTAGGGTGGCGCGGGCGTCAGTTGGTGTCACGAGCACCAGATTGATGCGTGAGTTAGTTCCCTGATCCACTGTAGGTGTTGCCGCAGGCGAGTTGTTAAACCAATAAATGCCGACGATCTGTTGCTGCCACTCATATCCCAAAATATGTAATCCAGTTGTAGCTATATAGATGTGGATTTGGTCTTGCTGCTGCTCCATAAGGGCTTCATAGGTGCGTGGGAGATCGCAACGGCGAAAGGTCCATTGTCCGAGGTCAATCATTGGCGTACTCCTTCATAGGGCGGTGTCCTGCGCTCAATCCTAAACATTGCCGCATGCTTTTGCACGACAGCCCATGCCGCCGTGGGTTTTCAACGATGCCTCGCTCGCGATTGCGTCAACAAAGATGATGTCACCTTTGAATCCGACATCGTGTATGAGCCAGTTGCGCGTGCTGTTCTCAACCTCCTTGGTTCCTCCATTAAGTATCAAGAATTGTGTACCGTCCTTACCCGTACCAGCTTCGAAATTAGCGAAGTTCATGCGCGGGAGAATCTTCGCTGTGCCTTGGGTGAGATCTCCCTCCAATGCTAGTGGACCCCGCACGACCTTTATGTCAGGAATGAAGTCATTTAGCTGGGCAGCGATCTTCCCCATGTAATAGGACTTGAGAGCCGCCTCACTAAGGGTTTGCGCGATCGCCCGTTTTAGGGTGCGAATCTTTTCATCGTTTGAGAGAGTATTCAGCTTCTCATCCAACTGTCCCATTGCTTCTAGAGCCTTCTCATTTTCTAGCACTTTAAGGCTCGTCTCTATCGTCTTGTATGCCTCATTTTGATCCGATTTGCCTAGAATTTCGTCAACTAGCTCGATTGTGAATAATTGTTCCGCCTCGTCGGTAACGGTTTTGTTGATGAGGTTCTTGATTTCACTGCATAATTTTTCCTGCAAAGAGGTGGTGTGGTCTTTGATAACTCTCTCAGCCTCATCGATCAGTATCTTGGCAGCAGCATCTGGATCATCAAGGATGATCCGGTCATTGGTAAGAATCCCCATGGAAAGGTCGAGATGGAAGTCAGCTGGTTCCTCAATAAAATGCACTTGATTGGCGTCGAGTCCAAGATCCGCAGCGATTAGGTCTTTCATTCGCTTGTCCGGGAGCCACTCCTCGATAAACTTGCGAATTTCAACATTCAAAGGGGTAAAATTATTTTTTATAGCGAGTCCTTCTAGCGCGAGAAAAAAGCGTGATTGGGATACACTATCCCAGCCCACCAGTGCGTAGCGATCTTTACCGTTGGAGCGTATACCTGTAAGCACATTGCCACCTTCCAAATGACAAATATCGGCTCTCAGCTTCCAATCTTCTGTTAGTCCAATTGCGAGCTTCGACCGTCCGACTCCGTTCAAGGCAACCTGTCCCAGTGGATCGAAGGCCAGTGGGGTGATGGTATGACTGTTGTAAATCACTGTCTCATCGGAATAGCTCTCCTCATCATCAAGCAATCCCTGCTGACTGCCCTTGAGTCGTTCATAACGCTCGTGTCGAATGTGAAACCTCATCTGCTTGTGAAGTTCTTCCGCGTTGCTTTGGAACTGGCTAATTTTTTCCTGAAGCGGCAACCTCTTACCTTTAAGTTCTCCCAGCTTTTGCAGTCGTTCCGACATAGATAGTTGGTGATCCTTCTCCTTGTCTGTCAACTCTTTCATCTGCGCCGTGATCTCCGCTACTTCTCTCTCAAGGTCGGCCAATTCTTTCGCTTCTGATGGTAATAACGAAGGCAACGCGATACTGATGGTTTTACCGCCGAAGGAGCCACTGTCCTCGACCCATTTATCTATCCCAGCACCACTCACTTTGATTATTTTGATAGGTAGCGTTTTCAATGCGCCTTTGTGCGACAGTTCGTCACTATCCATGTCTGCGGCCACCACTCGAACCTCAAACTCATGTTGCTGAGCAGCTGTAGCCATAGTCTTGATGTATTCAATATCCTCAGGTTTGCCTGTGTAGGCCATATAAAACGCTTCTGGCTGCAAGGCAACTGATTTGGGGACAATAGCCTCTTCCTTGGCACGTCGATACTGTTCGGGGACAGTCTCATCCGGAGGATGCTCGAAAATCCATTTCACCACCTCAGTTCGCCCTTGGCGCACTTTGCGCTCGGTCTCCCAGATCTGGTGGTTACTCGGTCCTTCCACTTTACGAATTCTCTCTGATCTGTTTTGAGTATTTGCCGAATCAGGAAGAGGCTTGACTGTAATACCATCGTTGTTCTTAGAGGCAGTATTAGTGGTATCTCTAGCATTTCTTCTATTTCTAGCAACCTCTCCCTGGCTTTGGCTCCTCTCACGGGAGGGAGTGCCAGATGTAATGTCTCCAGTCCCTCCCGATTTCTGCTGAGAAGACTTATCACTAGAGTCGCTCATACTTCTATTGCGGGTGTCGCTTTTGCGTTTGCCGCTACCACTAAATCGTTTTTTGCTAGGGTTCATAGGTCATTAGGGCGTTTTACAAGATTTGAGCTAGCCATCTTAGATACGAAATTTCAAGGACGAAGTTTCGTGATTAGATTAGGTCACACTGGCTTTGTAGCTAAAAACGAGTCCAATGTTGTTAAGAATCTCCTTATCGCCATTGACGGTAAACATCCACTCCGAACCTCGATTGCTAATATTTAGTCCATTGGTTTGCAAGAATTTGCCTTGCTTTAAGGTCAGGTTTTTATCACCATTCAGCATCATGCTGACGGTGCTCGGTTCGGCCAAATCGTAGACGGCAAACATGCCTGTAATCTTGCTGCTGCTCATATTGGGGAACAGACCACGGCTCATGGGCAGTACCAACTCATCGTCCTCGCTCTCCAGGAATGCCGACCATTCATCGGGAAACGCCTGAGCTACGTCAAAGAAGCGGGCTGTAGGATACGGTTTCAGCAATCCTTTCACCACACTGGCAAAGACCTGCCCGCCTTGCTCAGCCGTGTATTTGAGATTGATGATGAGATCGCGTAGAGCATTGATGTTGTAGGAGTTTTTCTTGCCATTGAGTTCTAGTCGCCAGGTCGAGACAGCACCCGTATTTTCAAACGGCAGATAGCGATCGTCATCAAAGCGCAGCTCAAACAAGCCGTTGTTCTTTTCTCCCTCTTCTACATGAGATAGGGCAATTTGCTGATTCGCTTTCCAGCCATTGCGAATGGATAGAGGTGGCTGATCCTTGGGGTCGAGAAGATATTTCACGGCTTTAGGATCGGGTTCCAGCACCGTCTTGTGATTCAGTTGAGTGAGAGTTGCCATCACCGTTTGACTGCCTTCGCCAAAGTCGAAAGAAAGCGAGAGAGTGCGGATCTGGCGGCAATAGTGCCCCGGAAAGTCATAGTCAAACAGGTTTTCGGTCAGTGAGAATTCGCAGACACCCTTGGTTTTCAGTTGCAGCAGTGCTACAGGGTCTAGATCGAGCAGGGAAATGTTTTTGGTGATTTCGAAGCCGCGACGATTGCTGTCGATGTAGGCTTTTTCCATTCGATCCAGATCCAGTCCCAGACTGTCTCCAGCCAGTAAACCTTTGCGCTGGCTATCCCAGTAAGGCCCGCTGATAAAGTTGACCTCGCTTTCCTTCATGCCGCGCTCAAATTGGAAGGCTTTTTCGGCAGCTTTGGCCATGTCAAAGGCCATTTGATAGGTTTGGTAATAGAGTCCAGACAGTTTGCTGGCCATCCACTGATAGAGCTGCGAGTTGGAAAACTTGTCTCGCATGTAGGTGCTGACAGACTCGTTGTGGGCAATTTGTTGCTCCAGGATTTCGAGTTCACGCTGAGCCATTGTCTCCTGAAGGAAGGCTCCTTTAATTTGCAGATTGAGTTGCTTAATTTCGCTGTCAGCCATTGTTTTTTGCAGCGTCCAATCTTGGGTCGATCGCTCATGTTGGGCGTAGATCCCGATCGCCTCCCCGATCATGCTGACTCCATCTCCCGAGGTTTCCAAGGCTTCCGAAATCTTGCTGAGCGACTCACCCCAGTTTTGTCCACCCGTGGTGCTGCCAAAGGAAAAGGGGCCAATCGTAAACTGAGGAACACCATAGACAATCGCTCCCGCGACTTTGACAATTCCCGCTCCGGTCATTAGCGCAGAGGCCGTAATCATCATGGCAATTTGAGCCGATTCAAGTGCAGTCAGCCCCGCGTCGAGCAAGCCCTGGTAATGATCGCGTTGATAGGTGGTGGCAATCAGGCTTTCCTCAAGGGCTTGCCGACTGTATTTCGCTTCCTCTAACTGAGCTTCTTTAATGCTGCGGGTCAGGTTCAGAATGATGCCTTCCTGCCGATTTTGCAGCAGACTGAGTTCTTCGGCGTCTTTTTTTTCCAGAGCGCTGAGCAAATCGTTGCCGAACTGGCTAAGTTTTTGCGCTAAGTCCTGGGCTTTGCGCCACATGAATTCGAAGCGGTAGTGGGGGACGGGAATGTTGAGGCTGGCGATCGCACTGCTAAGTCCTGCTCCAGTACTGACGGCCCGCACCAACGCCATTGGATCGATCGGTGGCTCAAACAGCGGTAAGGGTTGGCTGATGCCCAGAATATTGAGGCAATGCCGAATCTTGTACAGGCGATCTTCGACCCTGCTCCAATAATCAATGAGCACCACATTTTCGGGAACGAAAAAGTAAGGATTGAGCACACTGGCATTGGGCGTATTGCCGATCGGTGTCTCAAGGGGATATACGAGAAAGTCATAGTCTCCATCTCCCACGATTAACTGCCCTAGAGACGGAAAAGCGATTGGCTGAGTATTTTCATGACTCTGGTCGTTACTCGTCTGATTACCAATCTGTTGATCGACGAGTTGATCACTCTGCGGAGAACCATCGTATGCTCCCAACTGAGAGTAACGCAAGTCTGGCGATAGGGGTTCCCGGCCTAAGTTTTCAGGTTTGGCTCCCAGCAAATCGTAGGCCAAGATGTAGAGCATTCGCGCTTCATTGATGCTTTCCCGCGTGTATTGCTGAAACAGCATATCGCCCCAGTCCAGCAGGTTATCCAGATAGGCCATGACGATCGCCTTGCGATAGGCCATCGGTCGTAAGGCCGCGATCGCATGAGGGTCAAAGGGATCGGTCAAGTACGCATCAATCAGCGCATCATGCACATCGGCAATGGTTGGGATATCCGTCGCTACAAACGGCAGGAATTTCCAGTAGGGCGAAACGCCCGTTGGGTCATAAATGTATTCGTACCAGGTTTTCGCGGCTTCAAATTGCTGTCCCAAATTTAGGGCCTGGGCAATCAGGAAGGGGGCATGGAAGAAGATTTCCCAGTAATAGATGCCATTGGCACTGGAAAAGTCTAAATGGGAACTGCTGGGCAGTTTCGCACTGACTTTGTTCGGTTTGACCTTAATTGTAGTGGCGATCGCATGGCTGGGAATTTGACTGTCCGAGAAGCTAAAGGAAGGTGTGTCATCGATTTCCTGCGTCGCCAAACTGAGCAGTCTGGGCAGCCCCCCCGCAAAAAATTCTTGATTTAAGCGATAGGCCGTACTGGTGGTGAGGCGAACAATTTCGTAACGCGCATCCTCAATTTCAAAGGGCTGGGCGCTGGTTTCATTCTCAATCTGGTACTTGATATAGCGATCGCCTTGAAACAGGTACAGATCCTGGGCTGCGCCTTCACGGGGGACATTAAAGGCTCCATCCATGCCGGACATGAGTTGCTTTGGTAGGTTGCCCCAATTGCGCTGGATGGGCTTGAAGGTTGGTAGTGTGGTGAGTTCCCGAAGTTCGTTATTCTGAAGATCGGTTAATCGGCAGTAGCTATTGCCTGAAAACAGATAAGTTTTTCCGTCCAGCGTAAAGGCTGCATCAATCCGACTTACGCCCCAGTTCAATGGTTTGGGATACCCGCTATCTACAAAATTACTGAGGGTGGCATCAAGGGTTGGATTGGGATTTTGTCCCGATTCCTGTATCGTGTAGCGAAAAATTTGGTCGCCACTGGTTAAGAATAAGTATCCACCTTTGATAAATGCAGAATCCACAATGCCCCGCTCAGAAATGTTATTTCTGACTCTGCCCCATTGCGCGATCGTGGATTTGAAGCTGGGCAAATTTCCCAGATTGGGATTTGATTCTGCGTAGGTTTGGTCACTATTTCTGAAGTAATAGATAGTTCCTCGACCGCTTGTTCCGTTGATCGTCTGCAAGATCGGCAGCATTCTATCCCACTGGGGAAACTTCTCCGTGTTTGTGTTGAGCTTCTTCGGATAATCTGAGTCTGGATAGCTAGTACGGGACGTAGTATACAGGTTGCCTGAGTACACCAGATACTCATCGCCACTGAATAAATAAGTTTTCTCCCCGTCACAAAAGGCTGCATCAACTTGCCCCGTGCGAGCAATGTTATCGCCAACTTTGCCCCATTTCTCCTCATTGGTTTGACTGCCACTCCAGGCATTGATCGCGGCGACTAACGTTTGGGGCGTGATGCCAGCTTTGGGCAATGAAATATAATCGCTCTTCCGAAACAGGTAGATCTTGTTGTCTGTGCCCACCAAGGCAGCGTGAATGGTTTGATTGAGATTGAACTTATCCTTTGAATTTGAGATGGTTAATTGTGTGCCGTTGAATTGGTAAACAACATCGGCGATCGCAAAACCTGCTGTCCATTCATTTTTATTGGACGATACCAGATTGAGCTGTCCACTCTTATATTCGTAATTATTTTTGTTCGTATCGGTAAAGAAATAAAGGTCTGTTCCCTGATTGTAGGCTGCTACAACCTTTTCGTTTTTGAGGCTTGCCTTTTCTGCATCCGATTTTCCGGCGGCAGTGTATCCTAATTCAGTCAACAAATCCAGTAAATTATGAGGCTTAGGATAACCAGCGTCGATCAAGAGATAGTCAGAACCGCTGTATTTAACAACCTGATTTCGGTTGAGCAGATAAGTGGCACTGTTATAAACAAATCCAGCATCAATAGAGGGTGAAGAGTCGTTTGCTGATGGGTTTAATCCTGTAATGAACTGAGATTTGGTAATCGTGCCCCAGTCTGTTTTAGTATCTCTCTCAACGGATGAGCCAGATACAAGATAGGTCTTCGTTGTGTTGTTAAAGAAGTAGGTTTTTCTATCTTTTCCTTGAAAAACAGCATCAATCGTATTCCAAGTGGGTTTATTCCAACTAGGAAAATTTGTGTTGTCCGAAATCAGTTTAGGATATCCCAAATCAACCCAACTGTATCCTCCAGTGCCATTGGTGGAGTAAACAACGTACTGATTACCACTAAACAAATAAGTTTTCTGGCTATCTCTATCCACGTAGGCTGAGTTAACAACACCCGTACTTTGAATATTGTTATTTATTTTTCCCCAGTTTGTTTTGATGGGTATCTCAGCCGAGAATGATCCTGGAAACGCAGTCGCAGACACGTAAGTTTGAGAACTTTGCTTTGCAGTGCTCTTCTGGAAGAAAAAGGTTTTGCGATTGGGCAATTGCACAGCGGCATCAATCATCCACTGAGGCAGGATCTTATTAGCCGAAATCTGTTTGGGCCAAAGATTTTGGGGCAGAATACCCACATCCGGCTTACAGAGAAAGCTTCCCCCTTTGTAATCAAAACTAAACCAGGCCCCCTCCGACGATTGCTGAACGGTGTTGAACGTCACCATTTGATCAACGGGAATGTCTGGCTCATCAAAAATGGCTCTAAAGACTTTGCTGGCATTCTCAAATGCAGGTTGATTCCACAATTTGACCGTATAAAGTTCTGGCGTCAGGCTAAAGGTGCGATAGCAGACGATAGTTTTAGATTGACCAGCTTGGGGACGCCGGGGAGCGTATTCGGTAACGATGGTTAGCACGTCTAGAATGGCTCTTTTGTTTTCTGGAGTCATGGGCAATGCTCCACTCCAGAAGGGCAGAAGTCCAGCTTTCAGTGCGGTTAGTTGAACATCTTTGTCTTTTATGGCTGATTCTTGTATATCGACTACTTGATTTTCTTGGTGATCAAAGGCACGAATGCTCAATGCACCTTTGTTATCTCTACCAATGGCAAACAACCGTTCCCCAGTTGCTGGCAAGGCTTTCTCAGCCAGCGACGGAATTAGAATGATGTCATACTCAGTAACAGGTACTTCATAGGTACACTGCACAATAATATTTTCATGGTCTCCATCGGCGTCACTACCGGGAACGCTGAGTTTATCGGATGTTTCAACTAATAATCCAAGATTTTTAATATCTTTAACGGTAATGCCGAGTGGCATGGTAATTTCAACCTTCTCAGCATTGTCGTCTTTGGGTCGGAAAGTTTGCGCGGGAACCCATTCCTTGTTGAGGTTATAGAACGAGAAAAAGATTCTGAGAACATGAGTTGCTGACTGTGGCGTAGAGTCAATCATTTGACTCTTGCCCTTGCCATCACCTACCGAGGTTTCAGTAGTCGTCAGAGCTGTGGATTTGGGGCTTTCGACAATGGTTTCGATCTTTACCCAAAATACAAAGACACGATTGAACGCAAAAACCGGATACACCTTGTCGGCATCAATCTGGGTGCCTACCTTGAGCCACGGACTCCAGGTCGTCGCTTTCTCGCGGCCTAAAAACTGTGCCATTTGGTAATAATAGCGTCGCGGATCGGTTTTGGTTCTACCGAACAACACGAGGCTTTTGGCGGAATTGCCGCTCATATCTGTCGAGTCGTAAACATAGCCACCGGCAATAGTAAGCCGAGAGACTTCTGTGTATTCGTCTAGATATTTTTGATAAACCCGTTGAGCCGCCTCTTCAGTAATTTCGCCTTGCAGCAAATCATCTTCAAGGGTTTTGAAGGCAGGAGTTTTAGTATCTCGCAGTTCTGGACGAATATAATTTTCCGGGTACAGAAACACCTTACGGTTGGCTTCCCATACGCGGTAATTCTTCATCCATTGCCAGTAGGTTTTGAGTTTGTGCTTGGTGCCAGATGGATCTTCAGGCGAAACGGATTCTAGATTGACGAAATAGCGGTGGAAGTAAAGCTGGGTGGCGGCGATCGCCTCCTCAATTTTAGACGTTTTTCCACAACTTCCCATCTCAACATCAATCAGCAGTTCTTCATACAGATCTCGCTCATTTTCGATATTGGCTTCTGCTGAGATGACATAGGGCACGAGAACATCGCGCTTAATCACATTAAGTTCATCATGCAATTGCTGAGAAATCTGGAGCCAATCATTGTTTGCCATAATTCAACCTGACAAAAGATAGATAAAATAGATGAAATAGACAAGCCAGCGTTATTCAAGAGCATGGCATCAAGCAAGATCAGCGATAAACTACACCCAATAAACGGTGTGCAGCGAGTTATGAACTATGAATAAGCGCCAAAAAACGGTACAACGCGTCAGCAGCATCTTTTAAGTTCACCTCATCCACGTTTGAGGAATACCGCTTCAACCAAACCGTTTTGTAAAGTTCGGAGGGCGAGGTGCCCATCTTTTGGGCGAGAGCAAAGATGTCAACCAACCGAATGATGATTTCTAGCTTGAACTGAATTTCAAACAAACTATCAGAGGTTAAAAAGGCATTCCTGCGTTTTAACCATTTGACTTCATCGATATCCCAGCTAAACAGTTCAGCTAGCATAGTATATGGATCGGACACTGTTCCAGTGTCAGAATTGAGGAAATCCAGTAAGGTTTGTTCACCATTTCCAGGCGTGTCTTGGAGCTGTTTAAAGCGGGTAATGATGTACAGATCATTCAAGAGATAGTCAGACCAGTTCCCCCAGCGATATTTGATCTGTTGTGGATAGATGGAATCAATCAGCTGATAGGTTGAGTTGGAGTAGCGAACATAATGATGGTCTTTGAGCAGATAAGTTTTACCTTCAAACACAAATCCACCAGAGATAGCATCCTCAAATTCAATCGGTAGATCGCCCCAATTATCTTTGATCAGCTTTGGAAATCCTTCATCAACATAATCTTGCTCAGGATCGGTATAGCGAATGTACTGATTGCCCTTAAAGACGTACAGTTTGCCATCTGGCGAGATAAATGCTGCATCCAGGCTGGCGTGTGTCGTTTCATCAAAGTTACTTTTAACCGTTCCCCAGTTCTCAGAGATGAGCTTTGGTTCAGACTGGTCGGATCGCTGATACTGCTTATCTTTGAACGTATAAAGTTTGCCATCTTTCCCCTTCAGCACGGCATCAATGCCATAGCGGAATGAGTCGGGCAGGTGCGTCATGCTTAACTCTTGCGTGAGGATATCGGCCAGATTTTTGGGATAGCCATCATCCACATAGGTATAGGAATCGCCACTATATCGAACCCCCTGATCACCACAGAAGAGGTAGGTTTGCCCAGTATTGTCCAGAAATAGAGCGGCATCGACCTTGTTTTGCTGTACCAAATTGTTTTTTAGGTGACCTAAGCGGCTGAGGGGATAGGTTGCAGTGAGCGTCTGAGAGACAACATGCCACTGATTGGCGATTAACAAATAGAGGTTGCGATCGCTAGCCAGAACTGCCGATATAATACGCTCTGATCCAGCAGTGATTTGAGCGTTTAGGATATCTTCAAAGGCTTCGGGAAGATTTTGAAAGCCTGCTTCTGTCCTTAGATGATTGGCAATGAGTTTGGGATAGCCTGCATCTACGAAGCAGTAATCTTTGCCGGAATATCGGACATACTGATCACCTGAGAATAAATAGGTGATCTGGTCCTGGAAGACAAAAGCAGCATCAATGCGATTGCCTTTGGGATGGTTCACAATGTTGTTGCGAATCTGCCCCCAGCGTGTGTTGATTGGAGCAGGCGACGTAAATTGATTGTTGTCATAGATGACATAATTTTCGTCTGAAAAGAAATACGTGCGGCCATCGCGTCCGGTGAAGGCTGTTTTGATGTGCGGGAAAGAATCATCGTTGAAGGGAATGTTCCGCCATATTCTAGATAAAGGTTTGGGGTACGTCCATTCTTGAGTGTCTGCATCAAATTGAATGTAGTTTCGTCCACTCAGCAGAAACATGTTGTCCCGTTCAAACAACACGGCATCAATTTTTTGAAAAGTCTCATCCGCGTAATCTGTTGGAATTTGCCAAAAAGCGCGATCGCCCACCTTAGGAAAGCCGACGTCGGGTTGGCTGTAGTCTGCCGTGGAATAGCAAACATAACGGGCATTGCCCTGAGCATCGGCAGGTTCAAACAGATAGGTTTTTTCATCTTTAATAAAGGCTAAAGCTACTCGCGTCAGACCACCCCAATGATCTTTGATCGATCGCGGGAGTTGCTCAATATCCGCATACACATAGTTCTGATTGACCAGAGCATCAGCCACATAGACCACATACTGATCGCCGCTAAACAAATAGGTTTTGCCATCACTGCCTACAAAAGCCGCATCTACAGTGTTGTGAATATCGATATTGTTTTTAACACGACCCCATTCTTCGCCCAGAGGATACTGCTTGTTTAGAGAGACATTAAAGCAATCAGAGCCTTTGAACAGATAGGTATTGCGATCGCGCCCTTGGAGAACGGCCTGTATACCCGTTTGAAACGATGCAGGTACAGTCCGCAAGCAGGGCGGAAGCATCGGAGTTTTGTGAGGAGCCTGACCTTCTAAACTGCTGTAGCGCTGCCATCCATTCCTGTCGTTCACAAACATCGCGCCTTCTTCGATCAAGGCACAGCTTACCGATTCCAAACCTAAACTTCCGTAGGTGTTGTATAGCGTCTCCGAGATGACATGACAATAGCCTCCCTTAAACAGATAAATCTGACGATGATCGGCAAAGACGGCATCAATGCCATCGTTAATGCTGGCAAGTAAGTTAGCATCCGAAAGCGCACTTAGATTCTTGAAGCGAGGTTCTTGTCGAAGTGAGGTGACGATAGATTTGGGATAGCCTTCTTCCACTTCGGTATATTGATTGCCCCGATATCGGATATATTGGTT
>DATNPS010000448.1:0-8333 GCA_036703095.1 Crinalium sp.
AGTTTTGCACGCCCGACGGGCGTGCAAAACCCGAAATTAGTTTCAAAATGAGAATTGCTGATAGTTTTCTGCTCTAGAATCCCCAGGTTCGGCGAGGGCCAATGTCTAGATGCAGGATATTCGGCAGATTACTGTAAATCCCCACGCCACCGGGCCAGGTCAGCATCACAGCATTCGCTAATCGTCTGCCGCTATAGCCCGGCACCTGCAAATCAACCGCTTTCCCATACAAATGCTGGCTATTCGAGACGCCACCCACGGCTTTATTGACCGTTGGAGGGCGGTACCAGGAATTTACTCTAAACGGTCTGCCAATCTTATTTCTGACCTTCTGCAATTCTCTTGCAAGCGTAATGATGTTGTTGACGACGGTTGCGTTGGGAGGAATTCGTGTTGCTTCTTTGGTGGCTTCTCCCCAGGTAAAACTGCCCCCTGGAATGATGGGCTGATCAGTGTAAAACGTGCTGACATTACCAGGAAGCTTGAAGCTTTTTCCTTTGTACGGTGGGGGAGTAGGCGCAGGCGCAGGCTTGGGTGTGGGATAGACAATTTCCCCATCGAATTCAATATGGGCATGTTGCTCATAGACATACCAGGTGCTCAACCCTCGAATGTAGTCTGCCTGATTGCGCAAGGCAAACCGGATATGACTACTGAAGTCGCCCTGAGAATCTGCATAGGCATAAGAATGCAGTTCATAATTTTTTCCTTTAGCAACGTCGTAGAGTTCATCTGCTGGTAATACAGAAGACTGCACCGGGCGTTGTTTGAAAACTGTATTAGTTGTGACTTTCAGAATCGGCAAGTTCTCTTGATCTTCAAGGGGATAAACCACTTCACCGTCAAATTCCACTTGCGCATAAGCACTATAAACAAACCAGGTGTTTAACCCTCGAAGCGTTTTATTTTTTACTGCAAATTTAATGTGTCCGTCAAAATCGCCCCGTGCATCAGCATATGCGTAGGACTGAATTTCGAATGTTGTTCCGGCGCTAACACTGTAAACCTCTTCGGCTGTAAGTTGGGATGATTGTTCTGGGCGAAGCTTAAAAACAGTATCTTGCTTCACTCTTAAAATTCGCTGCACCATTAGGCTCTGCCTCACTTACAACACATCCAATTCACGGTGAATTGAAAAATTCACATTTATCTCAGATACATTACAAGGGGAATTTATCGAAATCAACATCCGCAGGAAGAATATTGCACAGATCCTCCTTCGTCTACCATCCTTGTTGGAGCCGCTATCGGGACATTAACGCATCGAGTGCTGCATCTACTGCTTTTGTCCCAACGTGCATTTAATACAGACTTTCGATCAACCGATTACATAAACATTATTTCTGGTAACCATCTAACCGGGTGATGGATGTTGAACAAGATTTACCCTATGTTTCTCTATGTCTACCTCCATTCTTCCCTATCTCCCCACCACCCCTACCTTCCCCAACACCCAACACCTAACACCCCAAACCCATGACTGCCGTTTTCAAAGATTACTTCTCCAAACAATCCACCGACTACGCCAAATATCGTCCGTCCTATCCAGATGAATTATTTGAGTATCTGGCCAGCCTCACTCCCCACCACGATGCTGCGTGGGATTGCGCAACCGGGAACGGACAAGTCGCCCGCAGTTTAACCCAATGGTTTTCCAGTGTTTATGCCACAGATGCCAGCGAAAAGCAGATTGCACAAGCCTTTCAGCATCCGCAAATTAACTATCGGGTGGCACCTGCCGAAGCGAGCGGATTACCCGATCAATCCGTTGATCTGATTACAGTCGGCCAAGCGCTGCACTGGTTTAATGTGGAGCAGTTCTATTCAGAAGTGAAGCGGGTGCTCAAACCAACGGGCGTTCTGGCCGTCTGGTGCTATGGCTTGTTCAACTTACCTGATGCAAGCAACACGGTTCAGCAGGAAGTGCAATCCTTTTACGACCTGGTCGAACCCTTTTGGCCCCCAGAACGCGATATCGTCAGAAACCAGTACCGCACACTACCGTTCCCCTTTCAAGAACTGAGACTCCCCCCGTTCGCCATGACCTTAGATTGGGCTGCTGATAACTTGATTGGCTATTTAATCACCTGGTCGGCCACTCAGCGATTTGCGGAAGAGCATGGATGGGAGGCGATCGCCACCTTCGCAGATCGTCTCAAAGCAGCCTGGGGCGATCCGAATACACTCCGAACGGTACAGTGGCCTTTGTCTTTCCGGATTGGCCGACTCGCTTAATTTTTAGCATCCGGTCTTTCAGGTTTATCCGGTTCAATGGGGCTAGACGTGACGTTATCGACCGATACATTCAACGTATAGTTAAACGCCTCCGAGGCGTTTGCAACCACGACAATTTCATAGAATCCCGATTGGGGCAAACTGCCTGACCACTGCGTGTCTCGCGAATCCTCCAGAATAAATGGAGTGTCCGATGTAGGGCGAGGCAGGTAAATCGACAGGAGCGTACTGTGACGGGGAGCTTGTATACTCAGCCGCATAATTTGTCCTGCTGACAAACTGGCAATGTAAACCTTACCGTCTCCGGGAGCTAGAGAACCACTCACCTGATTGCTAAACTGACCCGATTCAAACCGAATGCGCTCCAACCGATCGCCACTCTTTAATGCGTTCACCGTGTCAAAGGCGATCGCCTGCCACACCTGACCCATCGGCTGATCGATAAACTCTTGTCCCCGCTCATCGGGAAACAGGTGAAAGAATCGGGCATCGGTCAAATCATTCAGCGCTCGGCTGCTGACATACAGTTGATTCACCGTTCGCTTCCAGCCATCGCGATCCGCTTTGTCATAGCTGCCCAGGCCACGCCGCGCCTCTGGGCTGAGATTCTGGTCTAGGATGTCGAGCCATTTGGTCGCGATCGCATCCCATCGTTCCCGCCATTCAGCATCCTTCGGTTCTGTCGTTAAGGTTCGGCCTGCTTGCTCTGGATAGCGTTTGGCAAATGTTTCATCAGTCAACTTGACCAGGAAGCGAGGATCTACATTTAGCGATTGTTGGCGATCGCGCAGTGCCGCTTTGCGCGCCTGCTCCTCAGTTGAAAAGTCAGAACTTGTGGTGCTGGGATTGGTTGCACTTCCGGTCGAGGGTTCGTTCGTGAGAAGAGGCAACCAGCGATCGCGTACCCACCAGCTCGCACCCGCTAACGCGCCAACCAGCAACAGCAGAAATAGAGTGCAACCAAATCCCGAATTGGATTTGCGAGGTTTGACTCGATCAGGTGATAAAACGGGTTGAGTGACTGCAACAGGGGCGATCGTGCCGTTGTCAGGATAATTCACCAATGGAGCCGGATAGTTGGGCGAGGGATAATTCGCCGGATCATTGGGGGAGTAGATGGGTGAGGGAGAATTAGCGGGGGAAGGGCTAACAGGCGGGTAGCTGACCGGAGGGGGGTAATTCGCAGGTGGTTCTGGATCATTGACCAGGGGATAGCCGCGCGGAGGCTGAGTTGCGACAGCGCTAAAGTCGATGGGCGAGCCGCTTAACGCTTGCAAAACCTCTGCGGCTGACTGATAGCGATCGAGCGGCTGGGACGCCAGCATGGTTTCCAGCACAGCTTTAAAGTTAGGGCTGAGGTGAGTGCGCTGCTGCCAGTTTGGGTTACTCAGCCCATCGTCCAATAGCTCCTGGGGTTCTTCGCCCGTCAGCAACACAAGAACCGTAACGGCCAGAGAGTACAAGTCACTGTGAGGAGAGACTCTGCCCGATTGCATTTGTTCTGCCGGGGCATACCCCACCTTCCCCAGGCGAGTCACTGAGGATGCGGCCACTTGCTCCGGTTCCACATATTGAGAGGCGGCGACGGCGGCAATTCGCTTAACGCCACCAAAATCAATTAAGACAGGCAGTTGGTCAGAAGTTCTGAGAATCAGGTTGTCGGGTGAGATATCCCGGTGAATCACCCCTGCTTTATGGATGTAATCCAGTACGGGCAAGAGTTGTACCAGCAGCAGCTTAACCTCGGCTTCCATAAACCAACGTCCGCGAGCGCGCCGCAAGTCTAGAAGCTGGCGATAGGTTTGTCCTTCCACATAATCTTGCGCCAAAAACAAATGGCCCTGACTGCCAAAATCAGCCCGAAACATTTCTCGAAACCGGGGAATCTGCGGGTGCTGCAACTTATACAGAACGCCTGCTTCTCGCTCAAACAATTCCTCTGATTTTTGCAGCGCGTAGGTTCCTCTCACCTGCGGCGCAAACTCTTTTAAGACACAAGATTCGTTAAACCGATTGATATCTTCTGCTAAATACGTCCGACCAAATCCACCTGCCCCCAATTCTCGAATGATGCGGTAGCGATCGCCCAAAATCATTCCAGGCGCAATTCCGCTGCTCATCACAGCCAGCTTTTCACCGCACATATGGCAAAAGCGGCTCCCTGGCGGATTTGGGTGTCCCTGGCTACAGTGGGCAGCGCTCATGAGTTCTCCTATGCCGACTCCATCCTGCTCCACACTAGCTTACCGACCGATCGCTGCAATTGGTAATGGTAAGAATTCGCCCAGCAATTCTCACTATGCCAGTCGGTGGCAGTGCAAGCCTGCCACCGATTGCAGATTTTGCTCGCCCGTCGGGCGAGCAAAATCTGCAATCGGTTTCAAACTGTCAGTCATACTTACCAGATATTAATCAATCAACAAAAATATATTGGACATGTGCTGTAGCGTTTCTTACTGTAGTAAATGTGCTGATGAACTAAGACAGCCCGATCCACTATAAAACCCAGAGGGATGTAAGCCTCACTCTGCGCCCTTTGAGGTTTTCGACCCAATTCGCTACACCATCTAATTTAAGAGACATTAATTCGCTATGAGCAAAGGCACACTGTTTGACAAAGTTTGGGACTTGCACACCGTTGGCACACTGCCATCCGGCCAAACTCAACTATTTATTGGGCTACACCTGGTTCATGAAGTCACCAGTCCTCAAGCCTTTGCCATGCTGCGGGAGCGGGGGCTAAAGGTGCTGTTTCCTGACCGAACGGTCGCAACCGTGGATCACATCGTGCCAACCGACAATCAAGCTCGCCCGTTTGCCGATGATCTGGCCGAAGAAATGATGCAAGCGTTAGAGAAAAATTGCCAGGAGAATCACATCCGGTTCTACAACATCGGTTCTGGCGGACAGGGCATTGTGCACGTAATCGCACCTGAACAGGGATTAACCCAGCCCGGCATGACGATCGCCTGTGGAGATAGCCACACTTCGACGCATGGGGCATTTGGGGCGATCGCCTTCGGCATTGGCACCAGTCAGGTGCGCGACGTGCTGGCTTCTCAAACGCTGGCCCTCTCAAAACTCAAAGTCCGCAAGGTGGAAGTAAACGGTTCTCTAAAACCAGGGGTCTACGCTAAAGACGTGATTCTGCATGTGATTCACACGCTGGGCGTAAAGGGTGGCGTGGGCTATGCCTACGAGTTTGCAGGCACCACATTTGAGCAGATGAGCATGGAAGAGCGCATGACCGTCTGCAACATGTCGATTGAAGGGGGCGCGCGCTGTGGCTACGTCAATCCGGATCAGGTGACGTATGACTATCTGAAGGGTCGAGACTTTGCCCCCAAAGGAGACGAATGGGAGAAGGCGCTCGCCTGGTGGGAATCGGTTCGCAGTGACGCGGATGCCGAATATGACGATGTTGTAGTATTCGATGCGGCAGATATTCCCCCCACCGTGACCTGGGGCATTACTCCCGGTCAGGGGATTGCGGTGAATCAGCCTGTTCCCACGCCAGAAGAATTACCGGAGGGCGATCGCCCCATTGCCGAGGAAGCTTACCGCTATATGGATCTCACCCCCGGTAAACCGCTACAGGGCACAAAGATTGACGTGTGCTTTATTGGAAGCTGTACGAATGGACGCATCAGCGATCTGCGTGAAGCGGCCAAGATTGCTAAAGGTCGGCATGTTGCAGATGGCGTGAAAGCGTTTGTGGTGCCTGGTTCTGAGCGTGTCAAGCAGGAAGCCGAAGCCGAAGGACTCGACAAAATCTTTGAAGCGGCTGGATTTGAGTGGCGCGAGCCGGGATGCTCGATGTGTTTGGCGATGAATCCCGATAAGCTGCAAGGCCGTCAGATCAGCGCGTCTTCTTCGAATCGCAACTTTAAGGGACGTCAGGGTTCCTCGTCTGGACGCACGCTGTTGATGAGTCCCGCGATGGTGGCGGCGGCGGCGATCGCAGGTACCGTGTCTGACGTTCGCGAATTCCTCTAATCGCTAACCGTAGGTTGGGTTGAGGTACGAAACCCAACATCTATACGGGTTACGCGTTGTTAACCTATCCTACACATCTTTTTTGGTGCGTTAATTTCTTCACAACATAGAAGTCTTATGAGTCAAGTCAAAACAGTTGCAGGTCGCGGTGTTCCTCTGGTTGGAGACGACATTGATACCGATCGCATTATTCCGGCTCGTTTTTTACGCTGTGTTACGTTCGACGGTTTGGGAGAACATGCGTTTGAAGACGATCGCCAGCAGCTCAAGGGCCAACATCCCTTTGACCAACCGCAATATCAAGGGGGCAGCATTCTGGTCGTCAACCGTAACTTTGGCTGCGGGTCGTCACGGGAACATGCGCCTCAGGCGATCGCTAAATGGGGCATCAAAGCGCTGATTGGCGAAAGTTATGCTGAAATCTTTTTTGGTAACTGTGTCGCGATGGGAATTCCCTGCGTCACGGCTGATGCAGCTACGGTGAAGCGGGTGCAGGATGCGATCGCGGCTGATCCTCAAACCTCTGTTCAAATCGATCTGGACGCATTGCAGGTCAAGTTTGGCAGTGAATCGGCTCCGGTGGCGATCGCGAAAGGGGTTCGTCAGATGTTTGTCACGGGAACGTGGGATGCATGTGGACAACTGGTGACCCAGGCGGAGCAGATTCGGCTGACAGCCGCGAAGCTGCCTTATGTTCATTGGAGCCATGCAGCGTAACTTGGCTGAGAAGTTTGCTGCGCCATGCTTCTCACCCCCAATTGCATGGGTGGGGCAGACGTGAAACTTGTTTGCTGAGTTAGAGGTCTTTCTGGGGGCTTGCCCCCAGACCCCCAATGGGGAGCGAGCGGCGCTCCCCAAACCCCTTCCGCAAGGTGTTTATGGTTGGCATTACGAAGCGCTTCGCATTGCCTTCGCAGCGGGTGTTCATGCGCTGATAGCCTTAGCCATCTGGATTGGGGGGGCAAGGATGGTATCCCTGGCTGAGGGCTTCGCCCCTCCCTCTGGTTTTCAATGTCCTAACCCATGTGGCTACAGCTTATAATTTCCTTGCGATCGCTTACCAGCGCGTAAAGGGATTTTTTGCCAGATTGGAGTTGAAATAGCGGGGATCGCCTGTGACTTCTTGCCCGATCCAGTCGGGGATTGTGACGACTTGGTTGGCATCGGTTAGTTCAACTTCGGCCATGATCAATCCCTGGTTTTCACCTGCGAACTCATCCACTTCCCAAATCAGGTCGTCCAGATGAATTTTGTGGCGAGTTTTCTCGATCAAGGGGCGATCGCACAGGGTGTCCAGCATTTCTGTCGCGTCGGTTAACGGAATTGGGTACTCAAACTCACTGCGGGCAGAACCAGCAGAGGGGCCTTTAATCGTGATATACCCTTGGTCTCCGGCAATCCGTACCCGCACGGTGCGCCCTTTGCCTGACGCGATATAGCCCTGCCGATACAAAACACCGGAAGCTAGCGATCGCCACTCATCATTCTTGAGTAAAAATTTTCGTTCAATTTCAACGCCCATTGCTCCTAACCGCCCGTGTCAAAGAAATAAATTAGGGGACGAGATGGGGAGGATGGGGGAGATTGGGAGGATGGGGGAGATGTACTTCCTACTTCCCTAGCTTCCCTGCCCTCCCTACCCTCCCTACCCCTGCTGCTGAAGATACAAGAAAGCCTCCACCTCAGCGGCAGTTGGCTGAGCCGCGATCGCTCCCGGTCGAATCGTGGTGAGCGCACCGACCGCACTGGCATACGTGATGACCGTTTTGGCAACGTCGGGATCGCTGAGCGCTTTCAGACTATGTTGACAAAGCTGGTGCAAAAATCCGGCCACAAAGCTATCGCCTGCCCCGGTGGTATCCTCTGCTTCTACACTAAACGCCGGGAGCCGTCCTTCATTCTCCTGTAGGTAGTAGGCACAACCGCGCTCGCCATCGGTGATCAACACGCCTTCTACCTCGCCCAGTCGATGGGCAATAACACCCGGATCTTGGGTATCAAACAGCCACTCCGCTTCTTCGGCTGACAGCTTGAGGAAATCGACTCGCTTGATCAAATCGTGAATGATCGGTTTCGCGGCGTCTGGATCGGCCCAGAACATA